>CAXMQV010000040.1:0-31074 GCA_964195905.1 uncultured Gammaproteobacteria bacterium | reverse complement strand
CGGCGAGGACGGATGGGGGGAGGCATTGAGTCGTCAACGATGCAGTTGGCTGGTGGGTTCCTGGCCTCCCCCATCCTGACACCGCCTGCGGCGGGGAAGTGAAGGAGTCAATGTCGATCCGTGACCCACCGCCTCGAGGTGTCGCACTTGTCGCGGAACAAGACACCTCATGGAGGGGAAGAAGAACCAACAGGCACCTCGGAAGAGACAAACGTGGATCGAAGTCCTGGGGAGGAAAGAGAGATCACCCTGACTCGAGAGTTGGCTAAGCCAGTTGGACTCTCAGCACATCCGGGTCCCCGGTGGGGGCCGCGCAGGCGAAGCGTTGACAGACGTAGGCGAGGGCGTCGCCGCTGTGAGGGAGGCGACCCTCCAGCAGGGGAACGGCCGACCCGGTCACACCGGTCGCCAGCACCGCCTCTGGCCGGTATCGCTCCCAGAAGACGGCAGTCAACCCATCGGCGTCGGTTCCCACGATGGCAACTTCCCGGGGCGGCGCCAGCCACGAGTGGGCGACTGCCAGCAGGTGCCCGACCGCGGCCGGATACTGATCGGCCAATCCCGACCCGGCCCGCATGGCTCCTTCGGCCCGGTCGAACAACTCGGAATCCCCGGTCAGCAGGGCGGCCATGAGCAGGGCTTCGGCGGCCAGGGAATTACCGGACGGGCTCGGATTGTCCATCACATCCTGGGGCCGGGTGATGAGCTGGTCGGCGTCGTGAGCCGTCGAGAAGAACTCGGCCCCGTCCCAAAACAGACCAAGCATCTCCCGCACAAGCCCGAGCCCGGCGGTGAACCACTCGTCCTCTCCGGTGGCCTGATAGAGCGTGAGCAGCCCGATGGCATATGCGGCGTAGTCATCCAGGAAGCCCGGGACATGGGCCTCCCCTTGTCGGAAGGAGCGGAGCAGGCGTCCATCGGCCCGGCGGAGCTTTGACAGAACGAACCGGGCGTTGGCGCGCCCCGCCGCCAGGTACCGCTCATCCCCGAGCACGGCGCCCGCTTCGGCCAGCGCCCGGAGCGCCAGCCCGTTCCAGGCGGTGATCACCTTGTCATCGAGGCCGGGGCGAATCCGACGATTGCGAGCCTCGAGGAGCCGGCCCTTGGCATCCGATACCGCCGCCCCCAACCATTCGGCCGAGACACCGTGCTCGACGGCAACCTCGGCCTGGCTGGCAGCCGCGTGCAGAATATTGGAGCCCTCAAAGTTGCCCGCCGGAGTCACCCCGAGGACCGCTCCGACGACAGCCGCATTGGTACCGACCAGATCGGCGAACTCTTCGTACTCGAACACGTAGAACTTTCCCTCGACGCCCTCGCTGTCGGCATCCTCAGCCGAGGCGAGGCCGCCGCCCGGCAGGCCGAGATCGGCCAGCATGTAGTCGAGGGTCTCTCTGGCCACCCGCAGGTAGTCGGCGGCACCGAACTCCTGTCCGGCCCGGAGATAGAGGCGAGCGAGGAGGGCGTTGTCATAGAGCATCTTCTCGAAATGGGGGACCAGCCAGATGGTGTCGGTGGCGTAGCGGGCGAAGCCACCGCCGAGGTGGTCGTAGATCCCGCCGGCCGCCATCCGGTCGAGTGTCAATCTGAGTGCCCCGGTCGCCTCCGGCGCCCACTCCTCGTTGCCAATCCTGAGGAGGAACTCGAGTCCCGGCACCTGGGGGAACTTCGGGGCCCCGCCGAAGCCGCCGTTTTGGCCGTCCACCGTGGCAACCATCCGTTGATATGCCCCCTGCAACTGAACGAGGGTGATGGCCTCGTCGCCGGGCCCGATCCGCTGCGAGACCGCTTCGACGAGCCGCTCAGATTGTGCCTCGATGTCCTCGCGCTGGTCGCGCCATGCCTCGGCCATGGATTCCAGCACCCGACTGAAGGCCGGCATTCCTCTGTGCCCTTCCTTCGGAAAGTACGTGCCGGCGAAGAACGGCTTACCCTCGGGGGTGAGAAACACGGTCATCGGCCAACCACCGTGGCCATTCATGGCCTGCACCGCCGACATATAGATGGCGTCGACGTCGGGGCGCTCCTCGCGGTCAACCTTCACATTGACAAAGAGGCCATTCATGAGGTCGGCGGTTTCCGGGTCCTCGAAGGACTCATGGGCCATGACATGGCACCAGTGACAGGCCGAGTAGCCAACGGAGAGGAGAATCGGCCGGTCGAGTCGGCGGGCCGTTTCGAACGCCTCATCTCCCCACTGAAACCAGTCCACCGGGTTGTCTTGATGCTGGAGCAGGTAGGGGCTGGTGGCGGCGGCGAGTCGGTTCGGCATGGAGTGAAGGTAGCAGTCGGTCGGTCCATACCATCAAGGTCTCCTCGTCGTGCTGGACGCAGAAACCCGGAGAAACCGGGTGCGAGGTATCGAGAAATAGGGCAAACTGAGTGAGAGGCAACCACGGCGACCGTCGGAAGGGTCGGTCCGAGTCTCAGGAAGGGAAACAAAGATTCCGGAAATTGGGGGGTTCTCAAGACCCCGTTTCTGTGGCATATTGATGCGCCTGGCCGCATACGTGCGTTTCCGGGAGCAGACTGAGGAGGAACGCCATTTATGGCAGCGACAGCGAGTAAAGCGCGCGCCCGCGGGCACAACAAGCTCATGGACGAGCGGGGCCGTCTGACCACCGATCTCGTAAGCCAATATCTCACGGCAATCGGAGAGTACGACCTGCTGACCGCCGAGATGGAGGTCGAGTTCGCCCAGAAGATCGAAGCCGGCCAGGACGCGGCCGCCCGCCTCGAGATCAAGGACTTCAAGACCAGGAAGGAAGAGCTCGACCTGCGTCGCCACGCTCGCCAGGGCCGCAACGCCAAGGACGCCTTCCTCACCGCCAATCTCCGTCTCGTGGTCGCCAACGCCCGTCGATACGCCAACACCTCAGGCATCGACTTCCTCGACCTGATTCAGGAGGGCAATCTCGGTCTCATTCGCGCCGTCGAGAAGTTCGACTGGCGCAAGGGGTTCAAGTTTTCAACCTATGCAACCTGGTGGATCCGCCAGGCCATCACCCGGGCGATCGCCGACAAGTCACGGACGGTTCGTATCCCGGTCCATCTTCACGACACGCTGGCGGCGGTACGCGCCGCTCAGGCCAGCCTGAAGGCGGAGCTCGGGCGTGACCCGAAGCCGGACGAGATCGCCGAGGAGGCCGGGGTCACCGTCGACAAGGTGGAGCTTGCCCTCGGGGTCGCCGACACGGTCTCGCTCGAACAGCCGGTTGGTGAAGACGGTGCCCAGCTCGGCGACTTCATCGAGGAAGACGATGCGGTTGACCCCGTACGCGTCACCGAGGAGATGGACATCGCCAACAGCCTTCGCAAGTCCATTGAGCGGCTTCCGGAGCGTGAAGGGCGAATTCTCGGGCTCCGATATGGATTCCTCGATGGGGTGCCTCGCACACTCGAAGAGATCGGCGAGGAGTTCAATCTCACCCGGGAGCGGATCCGTCAGCTCGAGAAGCTGGCTCTGTGTCGCCTGCGGCACCCGTCGTTCGGGATCCGCGAGCAGGATCTCGTCTAGAGCGATACCCTTTTGGCAGTCGGCGGCTACCTGCCCGGAACGGGCGAGTAGCCTTGTTGGAACGGGAAAAGGGGAGTCGTGAATCTCGAAACACTCGTTGGCGGTGGAGCTGAGGTCGTTGGGCCCGAGGCCACCCTGCGCGAAGTCAGTCAGTCGATGGTCAAGACCGGTGTCGGCAGTGTCGGCGTGGTCGACGGCCACGAGCTCGTCGGCATTCTCACCGAGCGGGACATCCTGCGAGGAGTGGCCGACGAAGTCGATCTCGACACGTCTCTGGCCGCCGACTTCATGACGCCCGCCCCCGATACGTTCGCGCCCGATGTCGATGTTGAGGAGGCCGCCAGCTGGCTCATCGAGACCGGTTACCGGCACCTTCCCGTCATGCGGGACGGCGAACTGCTCGGCATCGCCAGCATCCGTGACCTTCTCTGGGCGATGGTCGAGGGAACGGACTAACAGCCGGTCCCCGGACCCCGGTCGCCAGTCCCCGGCAAGAGGTCCGGGTTGTCGAAGGAGCCGTTGTGCGGATTGAAGCGGTACCCGGAGATATCACCACCTTGACGGTGGAGGCCATTGTCAATGCGGCCGACCCGTCACTGTTGGGGGGCGGTGGTGTGGACGGGGCGATTCATCTGGCGGCGGGGCCCGAACTGCTCGCTGCCTGTATTCCGTTGGGTGGGTGCGAAACGGGCGACGCCAGGGCCACGTCGGGATTCGATTTGCCTGCCCGGTGGGTCATTCACACGGTCGGTCCAGTGTGGCACGGCGGTGGGGAGGGGGAGCCCGAACTCCTGCGCTCCTGCTACCGACGATGCCTGGAAGTGGCCGACGAACTGGGAGCCAGGTCGGTCGCCTTCCCGGCGATTTCGACCGGGGTGTATGGCTACCCGAAGCGAGCTGCGGCCGAAATCGCCGTCACCGTCCTTTCGAGCACACCGAGCGGGGTCGAAGTCGCCACGCTGGTGGCGTTCAACCACGAAACCGAAGTGCTCTACGAGGAGCTGCTGAAGCAGCTCGGCTGAGCGTTTCGCAATACACTCCTCGCCATGATCGATCTGCGTTCCGACACCGTCACCACTCCGACCGACGCCATGCGCAAGACAATTGCTGAGGCCGAGGTCGGCGATGACGTGTATCACGATGATCCCGGTGTGCTGGCGCTCGAGGAGCATGTGGCCGCCCTGCTCGGCAAGGATGCGGCCATGTACGTGCCAACCGGCACGATGTCGAATCAAGTAGCGCTTCGGGTACATACCGATCCGGGTGACATCGTGATCGCCGCCCAGGGGGCCCACATCAATGGTCACGAACTGGGTGCACCTGCCGTGTTGTCCGGCGTCCGTATCAAGGAACTACCGGCGCCGAGAGGTACGTTCACGCCCGAACAGGTGCGATCGGCCATTCCGGTTCCGCCCCCCTCGATGCCCTCGTCTCTTTTCGAGCCCTTCACGCTGGTGGCGGCCGAGAACACGCACAATGAGGCGGGAGGCACCGTGTGGCCCCTCGATCTCCTGTCGGCCGTGGCCGACACGGCCCATGAACTTGGTCTAGCCACTCACCTCGATGGCGCCCGCCTCTGGAATGCGTCGGTGGCGAGCGGAGTCGCCGAACGAGACTTCGCTGCCGGGTTCGACACCGTTTCGGTCTGCTTTTCGAAGGGCCTCGGAGCGCCGATGGGCTCGGCCCTCGTTGGCCGCACCGACCTCATCGACCGGGCCCGCCGGTTCAAGCAGATGTTCGGTGGCGGCTTCCGCCAGGCCGGCCTTATGGCAGCCGGGGCCTTGTACGCGGTCAAGAATCACCGGGACCGCCTGGCCGAAGACCACGCAACCGCCGCCCGCCTTTCCGCCGGCCTGACCGAGATCCCTGCCACCGGCATCGACCCCGCCGATGTGGACACCAACATCGTCTTCTTCGAAGTCGACGACGCCTACCGGGTTTGCGATGACCTGGCCGGGCGGGGCGTCTTCATGCTCCCCCTCGGCACCGATCGAATCCGCGCCGTCACCCACCTGGGCATCAACGAAGTGGACATCGACGCGACGTTGAAGGCTTTGACGGAGGTTCTGTAGCGTGATTGCTTCCCCGCCCTGAGGGCGGGGTGGCTCCGACGAAGGAGGAGACGGGGTGGGGGAGGCCCAGAACCCACCAACCAACGGCATCGTTGACGACTCTATGCCTCCCCCCATCCGTCCTCGGCGAAGCGCCGAGTCCACCTTCCCCTCGAGGGGAAGGAAGAAGAATCCCCGCGACTCCGGTGCCGGTGACGGGTGACGGGTGACCGGTGACCGGTGACGGCAACGCCACGGGCGTTGCCGTCAACTCTTCGAGTTGCCTACTTCCTCACCCAGACCAGGGAGAGCTCGTCTACGGAGATGTCGTTCTTTTCGAGGCCGACTTCGATGGTGTCGATGTCGGCCGCGAGGTCCTCCCACTTGTCGTTGATCTCCTCGACCTCAATCACGATGTCCTGCTCGATCTCGGTGACCTCGTCGACCTTGTCGGACACCTTGGCCTCGGCGGTGCGGAGCCTTTGCTCGGTGCGCCGGGTTTGGCTGCGGCGCCGGGAGGCACCCGACAGAGAGCGTGACCGCCGGCCGCCCAGCAAGACGCCGAGCACATCGCTGGCCCCCGACATCCATTCGTCCCGTTTGCGGGTGTCGGTGTCAGTTTCGAGTTCCTGCATGCGGCGATGGGCGGTGGCGAGTTGGTCCTTGGCCCGGTCCAGCTTCGCCTCGAGCCGATCGCGAACCTTGGCGATCTCCGCGTCGGCCCGGTCCTCGGCGGCCCGGTCACAGCGTGCCTGGAAGTCGTCTTCGATCTCACCGACCCGGGAGTAGAGCTTGAGCCCGGCATTGCGAAATACTTCAATGCTGGCGTTTCGGTAGAGGTGATCGATCAACTCGGTCTTGACCGACGTCCAGAACGAGGACGCCTCAACCGGGGCATCTATCAGCGTGTACGTGGCTCCCTCGGGTGGGTCCGGACGGAAATCACGGTCGTCATAGTCGACCACCATCGCATCCGATGGGTTGAATCGCTCGCCGAGCGGAAAGAAGACTGCCTCCCACGTCTGATCGTGTTTCAGGTCGGCCTTTACCTCGTCGTAGACGAGATCGACCCGGGCGGCGATCATCGGTTCGAGTCTGGTCCCGGTCGGGTTGGCCTCAACCAGCTTGGCCCAGGGAGTGGCCGGATCGAGATAGGAGACCTTGATGCGGGCTGCCACCTCAGGCGCCACCGGAGTCTCGTCGTCGGCCAACTCCTGAACCGGCGTCTGCGGGGCGCCCGCCACGTCGGCAGGTCCGGCCTGTCGTTCGGGGGCTGCGGAGGTCAAGCGGTCGACTTCCTGGCGCGTGAGCGGTCCCCGCAGATAAGACATGGCCCAGCGGGTCGAGAATATCGCCGGCTCGGCCTCCCGGGTGTTGTGGAGCAGGAACTGGCGCTTGCCCAGGCCGCTGATGATCTTGTCGATTGCCTTCATGTCTCGGCCGCCGCGGGCCGATTCGAGTGCTTCGAGAATCCGTGCCTTGTCGCGCTCGGTTTGTAGGCGGCCGATCATCCAGGTCCCCGTGTTGGACATCGCCTTGTAGTCGAGATCGACCGGGTTCTGCGTCGAAAGCACGAGCCCAACCCCGAATGCCCTGGCTTGTTTGAGCATGGTGAGGATCGGCTTCTTGGAGGGTGGGTTGGCGGTGGGCGGTGCGTACCCGAAGACCTCGTCCATGTACACGACGGCCCTCAGGTCGGTGGCCCCCGACAGCCGGCGCATCCAGGTGACCACCTTGGACAGGACCATGGTGACCATGAACTGGCGCTCTTCATCGGACAGATGAGCCAGGTAGATGATGGCCGCTCGCGGGCTTCCGTCCGGCTCGTACAGCATGGTCTGGATGTCGAGCGGGACTCCCTCGGCCCACGCCCCGAAGGACGGAGATGCCACGAGCCCGTTGAGTCGCATGGCCAGGGTGGTGCGGTCCTTGGGCGGGAAGAACGCGTCGACCTCGAACACGCCGAGCTTGCGCATCGGCGGCTCCTGCACCTGCCCGATGAGGGCAGCCATATCGAGGTCGCGGCCTTCGCTCCAGGAGTGTTCGAGGATGTTGGCGAGCAAGATGTGCTCCGGCGCCGACAGAGGGTCGGCTTCGATGCCCGCCAGGGTCAGGAGGCCCGACACGAATCCCTCGATCTCGTCGCGGCCCGCCTCAGCGTCGAGATCCCAGTCGAGCTCGGGGGCGGCGAGGGAGCCGATCACGTTGACGGGTACCCCGGCCTTGGAGCCCGGCGTGTAGATGGTCACATTGACCGTGTCTTTGAGGCGACGGATTGCCTCCAGACCCGGATCCCATCCCGAAATGCCCTTCTTCCACATGTCGGCGGTCTTCTGGCCAAGCTCGGCAGTGGTGATGCCGTCCTGACGGGCCGCATCGGCGCTCACCCAAGGCTCGAAGTCACTTCCCGAGAAGTCCGGGAAGAGCAGTTCGAGGTTTCCCATGTCACCCTTCGGGTCGATGACGAGGGCCGGAAGACCGGCCAGCAGCGCTTCTTCCAGCAAGATCACTCCCAGGCCGGTCTTGCCCGATCCGGTCATGCCGACGATGACACCGTGGGTTGTGAGATCCGATGGGTCGTAGGCGACATCGGTGCCGCTCCGATCACCCGTGGAGGGGTCGATGATGTGTCCGAGCAGGAAGTCGTCAGCGCTCATCGTGGCCTTCCTAGGAAATCGGGATGCGGCGGGTAATCTCGATGACGGCCTCCTGCACGGTGCCAACACAGGTGACGAGCGAGGTGTCGGTTCCCAGCTTCTTGCCGAGGTGGGCGACCAGCTCCTGCCACACCGGGCCAACGGTGATGACGGGGTCGGGTGGCGTGTCCGAGAAGCGGGCGACGTAGGCCAGGTTCCAGGCTGCCATTAGCTCGGTAAACGTTCCGATGCTGCCCGGCAGAGCGATGCAGGCGTCAGAGATATCAACGAGCTCGTGGATGCGTTCGGTGATGCTGGCAGCCCGGATCTGCTCCTGCACATACCGGTTCGGCATTTCGCGATGGGGAAACACGTCGGGGGCAGTCACCCCGGTAATCGAACCTCCGGCCTGGTCGGCCCCGGCCGACACCGCCTCCATCGAGCCGTCATATCCCCCGGTTGCCACGGCGTATCCGGCCTCGGCGAGCAGGCGGCCGAGCTCGACTGCCTCGTCAAAATCCCTGTCTCCCGGGCTCCCCATCGAGGAGCCGAAGACCGTAACGGTACGTGATCTCATGGCCCGCGATGCTAGTAGCCACCCGCTGCCCGCTGCCGGCCGCCTATTGCTCGACGGACGGCTGCCCTAGCTCCGGCTGGCGTCTCCAGGATGTGTTCCCAGCTTCAAGCCACCAGCGGC
This sequence comes from uncultured Gammaproteobacteria bacterium, assembly GCA_964195905.1. GTDB lineage: Bacteria > Actinomycetota > Acidimicrobiia > Spongiisociales > SHLN01 > SHLN01. The sequence continues at coordinate 22,173 of CAXMQV010000040.1, read as the reverse complement.
AGGCCGGGAGGCGGGAGGCGGGTAGCGCGTGTCAGAGGCGGGCGCCCACGGTCTCCTTGCGTCGACTCGGGGGCTTGGATACGGGTTTGATGGCCTGGAGGGCCGGGCGTTGGCGGGGGATGACACATCGGAGGGCCCCGTCGTCTATGACCAGCGACTTCCTGGCTTCGGTCAGCGGGTTGCTCATGCGCGGACGGTACTCCGGTCGGCCGGGGGTTGGTGGCATTCGGATAGAGTTGGCTGGCATGTTTGATTACGCACAAGCGGCGGTCGAAGGGGCATTGGCGGCCGGGGCCACCTACGCCGATGCCCGGGCCATGATCGTCCGCCAGCAGGGCCTGAGCTGTCTCAACGAGAACGTCGACGGTCTCGACTACGACGAGAGCGCCGGGGTCGGGGTGCGGGCGCTCATCGGCTCATCCTGGGGCTTCTACGCCACCCCCGAGCTCTCCGAGAAGTCGGCCAGGGCGGCGGGTGCCCGGGCCGCCGCCATTGCCCACGCCTCGGGGTTGGCGCCCGGAGAGCCGCTCCGCTTGCTCGACGTCCCCGTGGTGACCGACCACTATGAGACTCCCGTCGAGGAAGCGCCCTTCGATGTCGCTCTCTCCGAGAAGGCCGATCTGCTGGTGGCCGTTACCAGGACGATGCGCCAGGTGGAAGGCGTCGCTCTCGCCCAGGCGAGCATGCGGTTCTGGGACACCGAGAAGTACTTCGTCTCCAGCCAGGGTCACCGCATCTCCCAACACCTTGTTGAAGCGGGGGGCGACATGGCCGCCACAGCCATTGGGGAATCCGAGACCCAGCGTCGCTCCTACCCGCAGAGCTTCGGGCAGTTCGAGACCGGCGGCTACGAGGTCATCCGCGGCTTTGACCTCGCCGCCAACGCCGGGCGGGTCGCCGAGGAGGCGGTCGCCCTGCTCACCGCTCCGGAATGCCCAACCGGGACGCTCGACCTCATCCTCGAATCGAGCCAGCTGGCCCTCCAGATCCACGAGTCGGTCGGCCACGCCACCGAGCTCGATCGCATCCTCGGCTGGGAGGCCGCCTTCGCCGGCACCTCATGGCTGGAGCTCGACAAGCTCGGCACGCTGCAATTCGGGTCCCCGCTCATGAACATCACTGCCGACGCCACCCTGCCGGGCTCGCTCGCCACCTTCGGGTATGACGACGAGGGAACTCCCGCCCAACCGATCGACATCGTGAAGGACGGCATCTGGGTCGGGGTGCTCTCCGGCCGCGATTCGGCTGCTATCGCCGGGCTGCCGCCCGGTGGGATGGTGCGCGGTGACGGCTACAACCGGCTCCCGATGGTCCGGATGACCAACGTCGGTCTGTTGCCCGGCGATTCATCCCTCGAGGAGATCATCTCCGAGACGAAGGACGGCGTCTACATGGCGACCAACCGCTCGTGGTCCATCGACGACAAGCGCCTTAACTTCCAGTTCGGCTGTGAGGTCGGCTGGGAGGTCAAAGACGGCAAGCTGGGCCGCATGGTCCGCAACCCGACCTACACGGGAATCAGCCCGCAGTTCTGGGGGTCGCTCGACATGCTGGCCGGCGAAGAAGAACGGGTCTACTGGGGGATCCCTAATTGTGGCAAGGGCCAGCCGATGCAAGTGGGGCATACCGGGCATCCGGCCCCGCCGGGACGCTTCGCCAATGTACGAGTAGGGGTGAAGGGATGAACCTCCAGGACATTGCCGACCGGGTGATCGGGCTCGTTGGCGACCGGGCCGAAGCTCAGGTTGTCGTGGACGGAACCGAGCACGCGCTGACGCGCTTTGCCAACTCCCACATCCACCAGAACGTCGGAGAGCACGGCCTCGAGGTCACGTTGAAGCTGGCGGTTCATGATCGGGTCGCCTTCGCCACCACCAACCGGTCGGACGAAACCGGGCTCGAGGCGCTGGTGGAGGAGGCGATTCACGCCGCCCGGCTGCGCCCCGCCGACAAGGACTGGCCGGGTCTGGCCGAACCGGTTGCGCTCGGGGCTGCGTCCCGATTCGACGAGGCCACAGCTGCGGCGTCCCCGGACATTCGGGCAGGCGCGGTAGCGGCGTTCATCTCTGCCGGCGAAGGTCTGTCGGGAGCCGGTTACTTCGACACGCAGGGTGGCACGAGCGCCTTCGCCAACTCGGCCGGGCAGCGTCTCGTCGCATCCCACAGCCGCGCCACTTTCGACGGCATCCATCAAACCGGCACGTCGGCCGGTTCCGCCCATGCGACCGGGTCCGACCTCTCGGTCATCGACGGTGCCAGGCTCGGTGCCGTCGCGGCCCGCACGGCCCGCGATTGTGCCGAGACCCGGGATGTGGAACCGGGGGTATATGAGGTCATTCTCAGCCCCGAATCTGTGTCAACGATCATGTTCTTCCTGGCCGCCTACGGGTGGAATGGCAAGGCCCATCTGGAGGGGCAGAGCTTCGTCGAACCGGGGGAGCAACAGTTCGATCCGATCGTGACCATCGAGGATGACTATGCCGATCGCCTGGCCACCGGCCCGGCGTTTGATGCCGATGGGACACCCAAGCGAAAGATAACCCTGGTTGAGGCGGGGATCTCCGAGACGCTGGCCCACGATCGGCGCACGGCCCGGCGAGCTGGCACCGAGTCGACCGGTCATGCGGTCCCGGGTGGTGATGCATTCGGCGCCTTTCCCACCAATCTGCATTTCCGACCGGGCTCCCAATCTCTGGACGACATGATCGGTTCGGTGAAACGGGGCCTGTTCGTCACGACCTTCAACTACTGCCGCATCCTCGATCCCCGCACCCAGGTCGTTACCGGCCTCACCCGCAATGGAACGTTCCTCATTGAAGATGGGGAGTTTGTCGGAGCAGTCTCGAATCTGCGATTCACCCAATCCTTTGTCGAGGCGCTGTCATCGGGACGGGTACTCGGTGTCGGATCCGACGCCCGGATGGCCGATAGCGAGGCCGGCCCCGGCATGACTTCGGCTCCCAGCGTGCGCCTTGCCGAGTGGAATTTCACCGGTGGAGCGCAAGGCTGAGTTTCGCCGGAGGCCCAGAGGTGGCAAACTGGCGATTGCACCCCGATAGGAGATACGCAATGGGACTCATGGACACCATCAAAGGCTGGTTTGGCCAGGCCAAGAACGTTGCCGGCGATGTCGGTGAAACGATCGGCGACGTAGCCGAGAAGGCCGGCGATGTAGCCGGTGACGCCTTCGAAGCCGTCAAGGACAAGGCAGAGGATGTCGTCGAGACCGTCAAAGACAAATTCGACGGCGACGACGATGTGAGCGAAGGCTCTGGCGGCGAGTAGCAACCAGCCCTTCACGTTCGAGGAGAGAGCCTCTCGAGGCTCTCTCTTTCGCGTATGGCCCATCATCTCAGTTGCCATCGGGGGTGCCGCCGGGGGTCTGATCCGTACTGCCCTCGGCCGGGTGTCGGCGAGCTGGCCGTGGCCCACCCTGCTCGTGAACCTTGCCGGCGCCTTCGCTCTCGGCGTCGTGGTGATGTACGGGCGCAAGCATTGGCCGGCGGTGCTCACAGCCGGCGTGGCGGTAGGTGGTCTCGGAGCGCTCACGACCTTCTCGACACTCGCCGGAGAGTTGTGGGACTTCTTCGACGCCGATGATTGGGGTGGACTCGCCTCCTATGGCGCGCTATCCATGGTCGGTGGCGTCCTGGCGGCACTAGCCGGCGTCAGGCTCGGAAGGGCGATTCGATGATCTGGCTCGGCGTGGCCGCCACCTCTGCCATCGGGGCGGTTGGGCGCTACGGAGTGATGGCCGGGTTCGAACGACGTTTTGACCGGGGGATCCCCTGGGGGACTGCCCTCGTCAACCTCGCCGGTGCGTTTGCCCTCGGCCTCCTGGTGGGCGCCGATCGGTCCGATGCCACGGTCCGTTTGTTGGCAGGAGGCTTCCTCGGCTCGTTCTCAACTTTCTCCAGTTGGATGGTAGAGGGCGTGTTCATCCTGGGGACCGGTTCCCGGCGCCGGATCATCCAGACCGGCTGGTGGGTGGCAGGAATGCTCGTCATTGGCGTGGTGCTGTTCGGGGTCGGAGCCGGTCTTACCCGGTAATCTCTCGATCATGCGCCCGTTCTTCTCCGCCCAGACACCGTACGGGGTGGCCCATCGTGGCAGCCGCTTGTTGTGGCCCGAGAACACCATGGAAGCCTTCCAGGGTGCGGTGGATCTCGGCTTCCGCTATCTCGAAACCGACCTCCATCGTTCGAGCGATGGCGTGTTGATGGTGTTCCACGACAACATCCTCGAGCGCACCACCGACGGTACCGGCGCGGTGGCGGACCGAACCTCGGTGGAATTGGGTGCCCTGGACGCCGCCCATCACTTCGCTCCGCATGAGGGATATCCGGGCCGGGGCTCGGGCATTCGCATCCCGACTCTGGAGGAAGTCTTCAACGCGTTCCCGTCGATCCGCCTCGTCCTCGATCTCAAAGAGCCCGGCTTTGAAGCAGACCTGGCCGCATTCCTGCGAAAACGGGGAGTGGAGGATCAGGTGATCGTCGGAGCCTTCTCCGACACCCGGATTGCTCGTTTTCGCAAAGCGAGCGGCGGAAGGGTGGCCACGTCGTCGGGCCCGGCGGAAACGGCTGCTCTGTGGACGGCCGCCAGGCTTGGTCGGACCCTCCGCACGAAAGCCGATGCTATGCAGATCCCGGAGGATTTTGCGTTCGTGGCCCTGCCGGACCGCAAACTCGTGCAAGCTGCGGAGGCAGGCGGGCGTCAGGTCCACGTGTGGACCGTCAACGACCCCGACCACATGGCGCGCTTGCTCGATGTGGGGGTGCACGCCATCATCACCGACCGCCCCGATTTGCTCAAGCAGCTACTCCTGGCCCGGGGTGAGTGGAGCTAGCCCAGCCAGCTACCAGCTACCAGCTCCCAGCCAGAAACCTGCTTGCTGCCTGCTGCCCGTTTCTGGCCGGTGACCGGTGACCGGTGACCGGTGACCTACGAGTTAAACACCCAGAACCACGCCCCGGCTGCGATCAGTCCGAAGAAGAGGGCTGCTTTGAAGGCGCTCTTGGCCACTCCGTAGAAGAAGCCGATAATCGCCAGCACGCCAACGATGACGAGAATCGCCGTGAACAGCGGATTATTGCTCGCAACATCGAGGAATTGATCGGGGATGCGGTCGACGACCGAGTCGGGCAGCCGATTGATGATCTCGTCGGGCAGCGTGTCGAGGCCCTCTGAGCGGATCTGATCAATGATGTTCTGTGGGAGGTCTTCGACGACTTCCGGGGGAAGCTCGTCTATGAGGTCTAAGAATTGGTTCATCGGCGCGAGGCTAGCCGGGGTTGCCGACAATCCGTGCGCCCCGGTCGAGCCGCCGGAGATTGGCCTGGAGACCCGTGATTGACTCATGATCGGGGACTTCCGGCCGATGTGAATGGAAAGCAACCGAGGATTTCAAGTGGATATCGAACTGCTGCGCCACGACGGCCTGGCCTGGTCGGGACCCTTCCCGTCACTCGACTCTGAGCGGACGCTCGTGATGGTTTTCGGGGCGTCCTCGTTTCTCGATGCTCCCGAGCCGATCCGCGAGCTCACCAGCGCGTTTCCGTCCAGTCACCTCGTCGGGTGTTCTTCCTCCGGGGAGATCTTCGGGGACATGATCTCGGATGGGTCGCTCTCGGTGGCGATTGCTCGACTCGCGGCCACCGATATTCGGGTGGCTGTTACCCCGGTCAGGTCCGAATCATCCCGTGCGGCTGGTGCCGAGTTGGCTCGCCAGCTTTCGGCACCGGATCTTGCCGCCGTCATCGTGCTGTCAGAAGGCCTCGATGTGAACGGATCGAATCTTGTCGAGGGGCTAAACGAGAACCTTCCCGGCGTCACGATCACCGGTGGGCTGGCCGGAGATGGTGATCGGTTCGAGCAAACCTGGACGCTCGTCGACGGCAAGCCGGCTGCGGGCTTCGCCACCGCGGTCGGCCTGTATGGGGACCGCGTGAAGGTCGGGCATGGCTCCAAGGGCGGGTGGGACCGGTTTGGTCCCGAACGGATCGTGACCCGTTCCCGGGACAACGTGCTGTTCGAGCTCGATGGAGAACCGGCCCTCGAGCTCTACAAGACGTACCTTGGCGAGCTTGCCGAGGGCCTGCCGGCCACCGGACTTCTCTTTCCCCTCGCACTGCGGGCGACCGAAGGAGACACGAAGCAGCTGGTACGAACGATTCTCGCGGTCGATGAGGAAGCCCGGTCACTGACCTTTGCCGGAGACGTCCCGGAGGGTTATCTTGCCCAGCTCATGCAGGCCAACTTCGACCGGTTGGTGAGCGGGGCCGAGGCGGCCGCCGAGCGGGCGCTCATCGTTGATGCCCCGGGGCCGTTCCTCACCATCGCTATCAGTTGCGTCGGTCGGCGCCTCGTGCTCGGCGAGCGGACCGAGGATGAGCTCGAAGCCGTGAGTCACGTGCTGCCAGATGGCAACCACCAGGTGGGGTTCTACAGCTACGGGGAGATCTCGCCGTACACCGAGGGCACCTGCGATCTCCACAATCAGACGATGACCCTCACCGTGGTGGCCGAGCAAGCATGAACCCGGTCCTTGTCAGGCAGCTTCGACGATTAGGTCTCGGCCCCGAAGCGCCGCCGACCGATCCGGACCAATGGGCTGCATTGCTCGCTCGGGTCAACACGTCCTACGAGAGCGCCGACCAGAACCGATACCTGCTGGAGCGGGCGCTCGACCTGTCATCAAAAGAGATGCAAGACCTCTACGACCAGCTCGGGGCGACGGCGAGATCACGAGTCGAGTTGTCGGAGATCCACTATCGCAACATCTTCCTCCACTCACCAATCGCCATGTGGGAGGAGGACTTCTCGGAGGCGGCGGCCTGGCTGGGTGGCCTCAAGGCGAACGGGGTGCGGGATCTGGCTCGATATTTCGAGCAGAATCCCGGTGACCTGGAGCATGCCGTATCGCTGATCATCGTCCGGGACGCCAACCACGCCGCCGCCGAGCTGTTCGAAGCCGAGTCGAGGGATCAGCTGCTCGGACCGCTCGATCCCGATTCCATCGTCGACAAAGAGGCGACCATCGACGAGCTCCAGACCCTCTGGGCTGGAGAGTCCCGCCATGACCGCGAGATCGTGACCCAAACCTTCCGGGGCAACCGGATCGATGGGATCCTTCATTGGCGGGCCCCCACTCTCGGGACGAAGCGGGATCTGACCAGGGTGCTCGTTGCCATCGCCGATATCACCGAACGCAAGGCGGCCGAAGAGCGCATGGCAGAGCTCATCCGCTCGAAGGATGAATTCTTGGCAGCCGTCAGTCACGAGCTGCGGACACCACTCACCACGGTCTACGGCGCGGCCGAAAGCCTGCAGGAGCAATGGACCAACCTCGACGAAGAGCTCAAGCTTGAGCTGCTCGACCTCATTGCCACCGAAAGCGGCGACCTGGCCCACCTCATCGAAGACCTGCTCGTGGCGGCCCGGGCCGAAATCGGAACCATCGTCGTGCGGAGAATGCCGATCGAGATCGAGGCCGAGGTGGAGGTGGTCCGCCAGGCGATTGCCCAGGAGCGTGGAGTCCTGATCGACGCCGTAGGCCTTGACGGATGGGCAAACGCCGACCCGCTCCGATTTCGCCAGATCGTCCGGAATCTCATCGTCAATGCCATTCGCTACGGCGGCGACATTGTCCGCATCGAGACGAGGGCGACTCTGGATGGCTGCTTCCTGTATTTGTGGGATAACGGCGAAGGGATCCCCGAGGACCGGCGTGAAGCCGTCTTCGAGCCGTACAAGCGGGCCCATAACGCCGCCGGCCTCCCCGGCTCGGTCGGTCTTGGCCTCTCGATTTCCCGCCAGCTAGCTCGCCTCATGGGTGGCGACCTCACCTACGACTACCAAACCGGCTGGAGCGTCTTCACCCTCCGCCTCCCCCTCCACATCGAAGTAGGAGAGGTGGCCTAGGCCGCACGGGTCCGATTGGTGAGTCGGCCCACCACCGCCCACCGCCCACCGCCCACCGGTTTCCCGTTTCCCGTCAAGAACGGTTGCCGTGGTGGTCCCTTCTTCTCCCCTCCGGCGGAACGAAGTGGAGCGGGAGGGCTGGGGGGAGGGTGGTTCCCAACCAGAGAACAGCGGCGGGAATGCATGCGAGAAGCCTTGCCGATGCACGATTGCCTCGGGTAACGCCATCGATCGACTCGTGGAAGGGCTCGATTCTCTCCTGGAAAGGTGATCGAAGGATTGCCCGCCCTCAGTCTCTGATGGCTTCAACAATCTCCCACACCTCGGGCGTATCGAAGCCGAGGCGCCAGGCGGCGATGCCGGCCACCCCGGCCTGACTGGCAAATTCGAGTCGGGCCGCCAGGTTGTCGTAGTCCTCGGCCCACAGATACCGGCCGTCGTCGAGATCGACCCGATCAATCCCGAACCGGGGGTCGAAGGTACGGGGATTGGATTCGGCGAGGTCGACGACCGTTCCGATCCGGGCGGTGGTCGGTTTGGCAAGGTCCTCCGGGTCCCAGATGCGGGCGTAGAAGGGAATCCCGAGCAGGATCTGATGGGGATCGGCGTAGCGAAGCAACCAGTGGAGCGCCTCCCCGGTCCATTGCTGGGAGGCGGTCGGGCCCGAAGGACGGAACCGGTTGTATTCGTCGTAGGTCATGAGGGCCAGGTAGTCACTGGCCTGGGCGAGGGCGTGGCGGTCATAGCGGCTCGTATTGATGAGGGATGGGGGAAACGTCTCGTCGGTGCGGGCGGTGACGTCGACCGACACAACGCCTCCCCAGGCGTGGACGAACTCGCTGAGCTCGGCCACGAAGGCGGTGAAGTTGCTCCGATCGACCCAGCTGAAAGCCTCGAAGTCGACATTCACCCCGTCGGCGCCCGATAGCTGTGCCTGTCCCGAGAGCTGGGCGACGAGGAGGGACCGGAGCTTCTCGTCGGCGAGGGCTCGCCGCGTCCTGGCCGCCTGGAACCCGTTGGTGACATACGGCCACACCTCGAGGCCGAGCTCGTGGGCTCCCTCCACGAAGTCGGGGTCGGTCCCTCCGACGAGGTGCCCGTCGGCGTCGAGCGTCCACCACTGTGGCGACGTCACGGTCAGGCCGGGTGCCCGGTTGAGCTGATCCAGGTATTGAGTCGAGTCGCCGCCTGCCTGCCACGCCAGCACGATGGGCTCGACCGCCGGTGTCTGCTGACGCCACGGCTGTTCGATGATGAGCTCGGTAGTTCCGTCCTCGGTCGCCTGGACGGTTTGGGTCCAGGTCGGGTCCTTTGCGACGCCGTCCACGAGGTAGCTGATCTCAAGGGTGACCGGTCGATCGAACGGAAGCAGCAGGACGGTCGGATCGGTGCCGGTCAGCCGCGCCGTCTCGCCAACCTGAACGGTGGCGCCGGTGGCAGCCCTTGCCTCGACCTCTCCGAGGCGGACGGTCACCGCCGCCACCGGTGGCATAGTGACCGTGGTGGTCGGAAGCACGGTCGGGGAGGTGGCAACGGAGGTCGTTGCGTCACCCGTGCCGCCCGAACAGGCCGCCAGCACCAGGGCGAGGATGGCAAGGCGCCTCATGCCAGACTCGGCTTGAACCCCGGTCTCGTGGCCTCGAACGTCGTGATGTCCGATTCACTCTCGAGGGTGATGGCGATGTCGTCCAACCCGTTGAGCAGACAGTGCTTCACAAACGGGTCGAGGGAGAAGGCGAAGATCTCGCCGCCGGCGGACAGGGTTTCGGCGGCCACGTCGATGGCAGCTTCGGCGGTGGGATCGGCGGCCAGGGCGGCCAGACGTTCGACCTCTTCCTCAGCGAGGATGATGGGCAGAAGGCCGTTCTTGTGGCTGTTGTTGCGGAAGATGTCGGCGAAGGAGGGAGCGACGACGGCCTGGATTCCCCAGTCGAGCAGCGCCCACGGAGCATGCTCTCGCGACGATCCCGAACCGAAGTTGTGCCCGGCCACGAGGATCCGGGCGTTGCGGTACCCGGCCTGGTTGAGGATGAAATCGGGCTGCACCTCTCCCTCGTGATCAAAGGCCCAGTCGTAGAACAGGAAGGGGCCGAATCCGGTCCGCTCGACCCGCTTCAGGAACTGCTTCGGGATGATCTGATCGGTGTCAATGTGGGACCGCATGAGCGGCAACATCGTTCCCTGGATGGTCCGGACCGGCTCCATCACTCGGTCCATTCCCGGACATCGACGAAGCGGCCCGCCACGGCGGCGGCGGCAGCCATGGCCGGGCTAATGAGGTGGGTGAGGCCACCGCGACCCTGGCGGCCCTCGAAATTACGGTTCGAGGTGGAGGCACACCGCTCGCCCGGGCTCAGGATGTCGGGGTTCATTCCCAGACACATGGAGCAACCGGCATCCCGCCACTCGAAACCGGCCGCGATGAATACGTCGTCGAGCCCCTCGGATTCGGCTTGCAGCTTCACGAGACCAGATCCGGGCACCACCATCGCGTGGACGTCGGGGTGTACTTGTTTGCCGCCGAGCATTGCGGCCGCCGCCCGGAGATCTTCGATCCGGCCGTTCGTGCATGAGCCGAGGAAGACCCGGTCGATCGTGATGTCGGTGATGGCCGTGTGGGGCTCCAGTTGCATGTACTGGAGGGCCTGGGCGGTGTGTTCTTGTTCGGCCGGGTCGGTGAAATCTGCCGGGGAGGGCACCGCTCCGTCGACGGGAGCCGATTGAGCCGGGTTGGTTCCCCAACTCACGTACGGAGGGATGTCGGCTGCGGCCAGATTGATCTCCGAGTCGAAGGTTGCCCCCGGTTCGGTCGGGAGGCCGCGCCAGTAGTCGAGGGCGGCATCCCAGGTATCGCCGCCGGGCGCCTGGGGCCGTCCCTTCAGATATGAGTAGGTGGTCTCGTCTGGCGCAATCAGACCGGCCCGGGCCCCGCCCTCGATCGACATGTTGCAGATGGTCATGCGGCCTTCCATCGACAAGCGCTCGATCGTGTCGCCCCGGTATTCGAGGACGTGGCCGGTTCCCCCGCTCACCCCGATGCGGTTGATAATGGCGAGGATGATGTCCTTGGCCGTCGACCAGGCAGGCAGGTCGCCGTTGACATTGACGGCCATTGCTTTCGGCCGGCTCTGAGGGAGGGTCTGAGTTGCCAGCACATGCTCGACCTCGGAAGTGCCGATCCCGAACGCCAGCGCCCCGAAGGCACCATGGGTCGAAGTGTGGCTGTCGCCGCACACGATGGTCATCCCCGGCTGGGTGATGCCCTGCTCGGGGCCGATGATGTGCACGATTCCCTGGCGGGGATCGTCGAGGCCGTACAGGGTGATCCCGGTGGCCTCGCAGTTGGCAATGAGGGTTTCGATCTGTAGACGGGACAGCGGGTCGCTGATTCCGTGCTCGCGTCCGATGGTGGGAACGCCGTGGTCAATGGTGGCGAGGGCGAGGTCGGGCCTGCGCACCGGACGCCCCGTGAGGCGGAGGCCCTCGAAGGCCTGTGGCGAGGTGACCTCATGGACGAGGTGTAGGTCGATGTAGAGCAGATCCGGCTCACCGGTAGCACTCCGGACGACGTGATCGGACCAGATTTTCTCAAACAACGTACGTGGCATCGCCGATACGGTAGTCGTGAGCGAACACCAAACCGCCCGCTAACGTCGAGCGCATGCTCCTCCTGCTCCTGGTCGCGGCGGTCACGCTCGCCCCACCTTTTGGCGAGGCCAGTGCGACCTCCGTTGAGAGCGATGATGGCTACCTGGCGATCACCGTCGAGGTCGAAGTAGATGCCGGATTCGCGGCCGATTTCGTGGTTGTCCATGTGTTGAATCCGGATGGCCAGGAAACGTTCACGGTGGGCGAGGGCCCGGCCGGAACCTATGCCGGAACCTTCACGATTCTTCCCTTCAACCGGGCCATTCGCTTCGAAGCGGGCCGGGAAGGAGAGTTCGCACTGTCACGCACCGTGTCGCTCATCGACCTCGGGGTCGACGCCGACCTCCTCAAAACGACCTATACCCCGCCCGGTTCCTCCACCGTCACGAGGAGTTGGGGTTGGCTGGCCCTGGCGGCCGCCGCCCTGGCCGGAGCCGCCCTCCTCGGCTACTTCGCCTGGCCGAAAGCGCCAACCGCCCACCGCCAACCGCCAAACGCAGCGCTGTTCGACGACACGGATACGGAAACAGTCACGGACGAGACTGCGGAGCTCCCCTAAGCGCCGACGGTTCTTTCCTAATCCACGGTTGTTGTCGCGGTCCCTGCGGCCCTGCCCTCGCCGAGCAGCGTCCTCATAGTGAATTCGCCTCACGAAAAGGTGAGCCATTCCACTTCTTCCTTCCCCTTGAGGGGAAGGTGGACTCGGCGCTTCGCCGAGGACGGATGGGGGGAGGCATTGAGTCCTCAACGATGGAGTTGGTTGGTGGTTCAATGCCACCCCCACCCCACCTCCTCCTCCGTCGGAGGTCCGAACCCGGAGGGCTCGCCCCTCCCTCAGGTCAGCCTCTCTTCCGCGACCTCAGCAAGATCACGGCCAGGACGGCCGCGATGGTGGTGGCGACGGCGGCGCCCGAGAGGATCGGGTCGGGCTTGGGCATTTCGGCGAGGCGGGTGCGGAGGTCGACGGCGAGGTGGAACTCGCGGATCGGCCACTCGCGTTCCTCGGCGATCTTGCGCAGCTCCCGATCGGGGTTGACGGCGACGGGTTTGCCGACCGCTTCCAACAGAGGCAGGTCGGTGTGGCTGTCCGAGTAGGCGTAGCTGGCACTCAGGTCGAGACCCTCGGCTTCTAATTTGTGGAGGGCCTCGGCCTTGGTCGGGCCGTAGGCGTAGTACTCGAGCTCTCCGGTATAGAGGCCTTCGTCGTCGACGGCGGCCCGGGTGGCGATGACATCGTCGACTCCCAGGTAGCCGGCAAGCGGCCCAACGATCTCGACGGGGCTGGACGACACGATGATCACCTTCCGTCCCTCCCGGTGGTGCTCATCGATGAGGAAGAGCGCCTCGGCGTACACGAGGGGCGCCACGACATCCTCGAGGGTTTCGGCAACGATCTCCTCCAGTTGACGGCTGTCCCACCCCTTGATGAGGGCCATGAGTGCTTCACGCACACGCTCCATTTGCGAGTGGTCGGCCCCGAACAGCACGTAAAAGAACTGGGCAACGGCCATCCGGAGCAGCGTCCGGCGGTTCAGCATCCCCGCCTTGTACATGTGGCGACGGAAGGCGAGCGTCGAAGACTTGGCGATGATCGTCTTGTCGAGGTCGAAGAAGGCGGCGGCTGGGGCCATGCCGAGATTGTACGACCGCCTCGCCCCACGGACGGCGCCGAGAGGAAGTATCTTTATTCACAGGCCGCCATCGGCGTAGGTGGGGTGATCGATGCCGCTTTCCAGGACGGTGGGCCGGAATAGGAACGCATGAACATACTCATGGTCCACAACCGCTACCGGTTCCGGGGCGGCGAGGACGTGAGCACCGATGCGGAGACGGCGATGCTCCGGGAGTACGGCCACACCGTCGTGTCCTACTTACGCGACAACCGCGACATCCCCGAGCTCGATACGCTCGGCGTCGGACGGGCCGGAGCCTCTTTGCGTCTTGGGGGAACGACCGTTTGGTCCCAGTCGGCCTATCGCGAAGTCAAGACGTTGCTGCATGAGCAGTCCTTCGACGTCATGCACGTGCAGAACACGTTCCCACAGATCTCTCCCTCAGTGCTTCATGCGGCCCGCCGGGCCGGAGTCGCCGTAGTTCAGAGCCTCCGCAACTACCGTGTCGTTTGCGCCAGCGGAACGCTCTTTCGGGACGGCGCCATCTGCGAGCTGTGCGTCGGAAAGGCTGTCGGGACTCCGGCTATCAGATACAAGTGCTACCGGGACGATGCCGTTGCGAGCGGCGCGGTGGTGGCGCTCCAGAGCATTCATCGCCTGGCCGGCAGCTACAGCCGCTCCGTCTCCGTCTACATCGCGCTCACCCGGTTTGCGGCCGACCGGCACATTGAGGGCGGCATTCCCTCCGACCGGATCGTCATCAAGCCCAATTTCCTCGCCGAGGATCCCGGGCCGGGTGGCGGTGACCGCTCCGGCTTCGTGTATATCGGGCGTTTGTCGGCCGAGAAGGGGATCGACACGATGGTTGAAGCCTGGGAATCCATCTCTGCCCCGCTCACCATCATCGGCGATGGCCCGCTGGTCGACCGGGTCCAGGAGGCGGCGGCCCGCAACCCGCAGATCACCTACCGGGGGCCGCTCCCGCACGCCGAGGCCATCGAGGCGCTCGGCTCCGTTCAAGCCGCCATCGTTCCTTCCCACTGGTATGAGCCATTCGGTCGGGGGGTGATTGAGGCCTATGCCCGGGCGACCCCGGTGATCGCCGCCCGGAGCGGAGGGCTCACCGAACTGATCGACGACGGCCGTACCGGCCTGCTGTTCGAGCCGGGCAATGCCGCCGACCTCGTGAGGGCGGTAGAGACGATTCTGGGAGAGGTCGACCAGTCGGTGATGGCGGCAGCCGCTCGAGCCGAGTTCGAAGCTCGCTACACGGCGGCCGCCAATTACCCGCAGTTGATGGCAGTCTACGAACGGGCGTTTCGCGACCGTCCGACCTGAGCCGCGTCTCGCCCACTACGCTTGCTCCCCATGGGACGCATCGCCACCACCATTGAGCTTGCCAAGGCCTCCTGGCAGGTCCTCAAGGCCGACAAGGAGCTCGTCGTGCTGCCGGTCCTGTCCGGAGTCGCCAGCATCGTTGTTGCCCTCACGTTTCTCGTGCCGGCCGGCTTTCTGCGGGGGGCCGACTCGGTCGGGACCGTCGAGTACATCATGCTGGCGGGGCTTTACCTGGCAATGGCCTTCATCACCATCTTCTTCAACACGGCCCTTGTCCACGCCGCCCACGAACGGCTCAGTGGCGGCGATCCGACCGTGGGCAGCGCCATCTCGGGTGCCGCCAAACATATGCCACAGATCTTCGTGTGGGCAGCCATCAGCGCCACCGTGTCGGTCATTCTCAAGTCGATTCAGGAACGCTCCGGCATCCTCGGCCAGATCGTGATCGGCATGGTCGGACTGGCCTGGACGCTCGTCACCTTCCTGGTGATCCCGGTGTTTGTGATCGAGAACCTCGGAGTGCGTGAGTCGCTGTCCCGGTCGGCCTCGCTCTTCAAGGGTACCTGGGGTGAGAATGTGGCGGCCCGGGTCGGCTTCGGCCTGCTCGGGTTCGTGGCCACGTTGCCGTTCATCCTCATAGCCTTCCTCGCTATGTCGAGCGGGACCGGGGCCATCGCAGCGGTCGGTGTGCTCGTGGCGGTAGTTGGCGTGATCGGAGTCAGCGTTGTGATGGCTGCCCTCAATGCCATCTTTCAGACCGCCCTCTATCACTATGCGAGCTCCGGCTCGGTGCCCGGCGAGTACTTCGATAACGACAATTTCGCCAACGCCTTCGTTCCCCGACGTCGTTGAGGCGGCTGGCCGCTCCCCTCGGATTCCTGGCCGCTACCCGCCTTGTTCTGAACACGGGCTACCGGCTCGTCTATCCGTTCTTGCCTGCCATCAGCCGCGGGCTCGGCATCTCGTTGGATCGCGCCGGAGTTCTCGTCTCGGCCCGCAATCTGGCCGGCGCCGCTACTCCGGCCATAGTGGCAGCCGGCAAGCGCAGCACCCGAACTCTCATCCTGCTGGCGCTCAGCTTGTTCGGACTCGGAGCGGCCATCACCTCGGCCACGACCGCCTTTTGGGGGGCCTTCGCCGGTTTCGTTCTCATGGGCATGGGCAAGCCCGCCTTCGACGTCGGGGCGATGACCTATGTGGCGGACCGCACCCCATACGAGCGCCGGGCGAGAGTCATGTCCGTGCTGGAGCTCACCTGGGCGGGTGGACTGCTGGTGGGAGCACCGGCCGCCGGTTGGCTCATCGATCGGTCGGGCTGGCAGGCTCCGTTCTGGGTGATCGCGGTGCTGGTCGGCCTGGCGGCGTTGGCGGCCTATCGCTTGCTGGAGGGAGCCCGGGACGGTGACGGCGAGCGGGCCGGGGCGGCCAGACTCGACCGGTCGGGCAAAGCGCTACTGGTCGTGTTCCTGCTGTTCAGCACCGCAGCCGAACTGGTCTTCGTTGTCCTCGGGTCGTGGCTCGAGCTCGAATTCGGGCTCACAATCATCGAGCTTGGCGTCTTCGCAGCGGTGGTGGGGCTCTCAGAGCTGAGTGGCGAGTCGCTCACTCTCGTCTTCGCGGATCGGGTCGGAAAGCGCAATGCGGTGATGATCGGTATCGGTCTGGCGATGATGGGATACGTCGCCATCGGTGTCATCGGCGGGTCGCTGGCGGGAGGCCTGGTGGCGGCCGCCGTGACGTTCCTCGGGTTCGAAATCACGATCGTCTCGGCGCTGCCATTCGCCACCGAGGTACAGCCCGCCAGTCGCAGCCGGTATCTCGGATTGATCCAGGTGGCCGTGGCAGCCGCCCGCGCCGTCGGAGCTCTCGCCGGCAACCCCTTGTTCGACGCCTTCGGCATCGGCGCCAACGCCGGTATTGCCGCTGTCCTCAATCTTGCGGCGCTGGCGGTCCTCTACCGGGTTGTCAGGGAACACGAGTAAGCAGTCCCAAGTCCCAAGTCCCCGGTCCCCAGTAGGAACTGGGTCTGGGGTCTGGGGACCGGGGTCTACTTCAACCCCCTTGAAACCCTTCTCCGAACCTGTCACCTTCTCGCGCGATGGCTGTTCTTGCTGTTCGAACCCCGGAAGACGGATTGCTCGGCGCTCTCGCCCCACTGGGGTTGGGAGCGGTCGCCGGGACGGCGCTCGTCGTGGACCTCGACCCGGCCGGACCCCGCTATCCCGGCGATGGGTCCCTGGCTGAGCTCGTAGCGGACGGGCCCCGCCGCTCGGACCTCACTCCCGACCGTGCCGGATTGGCAGTGCTCCGCAACGGCGGCATCGAATCGGCCGCGGCCGCTGAGGTGCTGGCCGCCCTCGAGGCCGGCTGGCCGTCGGTGGTGATCAGGCTTCCGGCGGGATCGGCCCGGGAGCCCGACATCGTGGTACGGCCGCTCGTTCCGGGAGAGCTGTTCCCGGCCGGCGACTCCGGCGTCACCGTCTTTCAGGACCTCGGCTTCCGGCTTCCGGCTTCCGGCCCGCGTCTCCCGGTCCTCTCGCGGGGGACCGCCGCCGCCCTGCTGGCGGGCAGCATTCCGGTTCGCAGCCGCTGGGTACGGGCGTGGAAGCCGGCCTGGGAGGGCGCATGGGCGTGAGCGACCGCATCGCCGACCGGCTCATCGAAGCCGGGGTCCCGCTCGACCGCCAGACGCTGGGCCGGGCCGCTCGCCGCCTGCTGGCCGATGAGGCCCCGCTGGCCGGCCCCGACACCGTCACCGAAGTCGTCGACGGTTTGATCGGGCTCGGACCGATCGAAGAGCTGTTGCGAGATCCGACCGTGTCCGACGTTCTCGTCAACCGGTACGACGACATCTGGGTGGAGCGGGCCGGACGGCTCGAACCGACCGGGGTTCGATTCCCGGACCCGGAGGCGGTGACGGCAGCGGTTGAACGGGTGATTGCTCCGCTCGGGCTCCGGCTCGATCGGGCCTCGCCGGCCGTCGATGCCCGGCTCCCCGATGGCTCCCGACTCCACGCCATCGTCCCGCCCATCTCGATCGACGGTCCCGCCATGGCAGTACGGCGGTTCACCGAAGCAGTTCCCACCCTCGACGCGCTCGTGAGCTCCGGTGCCATCCGGCAGGAGGGAGCCGAGCTGCTGCGGGCGGCGGTGGCGGGCCGCAGCAACCTTGTCGTGACGGGCGGGACGGGAGCAGGCAAGACAACCCTGCTCAACATCCTCTCCAAGGAGATTCCACCGGACCAGCGGGTAGTCACGGTGGAGGATGCCGCCGAGCTCAAAATCTCGGGCCACTGCGTGCGGCTCGAAGCCAGGCCGCCCAACAGCGACGGGGCCGGCCGGGTTTCGCTCGAGGAGCTGCTCCGTCACGCCCTGCGGCTCCGGCCGGACCGGATCATCGTCGGAGAGGTCCGGGGACCCGAGGCCATCGATCTCATTGCCGCCATGACCACCGGCCACGACGGCTCGATGGGCACCGTTCACGCCTCATCCGAGGGAGAAGCCCTCTGGCGCCTCGAGACCCTCGCCCTGTCCGGGGCGCGACGGGTTCCGGCCGCCACCATCCGGCGCCAGATCCGCCGGGGGATCGATCTCCTCGTCCTGATGGCCAGGCAGGGTGGTACCAGGGTGGTGGCTGCCATCAGCGAAGTGGGCGAGGACGAGGTGCGGGTCCTGTACCAGTGTTGATGGCCGTCTTCGTCGCCCTGGCGCTGGTCGGTGGGCCGCATCCGGCCTGGGCCGGCATTCTCGCCTTCGCCTACCTGTCGCCCACGGGCTTCCTGGCCGTCGCCGGTGGATGGGGGGCGTGGCATGCGGTCCGGCGTCGCCGGGCCCGCCGCCTCCTGCCCGCCGCCGAGGCCGATTTCCTGCGAGGAGTGGCCGGCGAAGTGGAAGCGGGAGCCTCGATTCGCCAGGCGGTGGTGGCGGCCGCCGACCGAGCCCCCGCCCTCGACCTCACCGGGGTCATCCGCCTGGCCGAAGCCGGGCGACCGGCTGCCGAGGTAGCCGATCGCCTGGAACAGACGCTCCCTCTCAACGGACGGCTGGCCGGCGCCGCCTATCACCTGGTGGTCGAGACCGGGGCCCGGGCCTCGGCGGTGTTTGCCGGGCTGGCGGTCCGGGCCGCCGAGGTCGGTGAGGTAGCTCGGGAGCGTCGGGCGCTTTCGGCGCAGGCCCGGTTGTCGGCCTGGCTGGTCGGAGGCCTTCCGGTTGCCGCCACCGTGGCGCTCATCGTGTTGGGGCGGGGACCCGACCTGGCAGGAGCGGGAGGGCCGATGACCGTGGTGGGAGTCGGTCTCGTTTCAGCCGGGGGAGTGATCGTCTGGATGATGGTGCGCCACTCATGAGGCTGCTTCCGTCCCTGCTGGTGGCTGCTTCGGTCGGCTTGCTCATGACCCGCCGGCGCCTGCTCTGGTCGGCATCCGCCGGGTTATCGGTTCTGGCGCCGCCGCTTGCCCTCGGCGGAGGGCTGGCGATGATCGTGGTGATGATCATTCGGCGCCTACGGGTGGTACGGCGCCACCGGGAAGCGGTCGGGCGCGATGTCCCGGTCATGGCCGAGCTGGTCGGCCTCGGGTTGTCGGCCGGGCTCACCCTCTCGCAGGCGCTCACCGCCGCCCGGCCATTCGTCCATTCCGATCTCGCCGCGGAAGTCGGTGATGTGCTGCGCCGGGCGGCCCGGGGCGGGCTCGGGCAGGCGCTGGCGGCTGCCGACGGCCACGGCCGCCGCCTCTACGCCGGAGCGGCCCGGGCGGTCGTGACCGGAGCACCGCTGGCGCCGGCGGTGGATGCCTTCGTGCGGGAAGCCATCGCCGAGCAGCGGGCGGCCGACCTCGAGTCGGCCCGGCGTCTACCGGTGCGGTTGATGCTCCCGCTGGCGCTGCTCATCCTTCCCGGTTTTGTGCTGCTCACCGTTGGGCCGACCGTGCTGGCCGCCCTCGACCGATTCGTTCTTCCCCACTGAGAAAGGAGACCTATGTTCCACGACGATTCCGGCCAGGCGACGGCCGAGTATGCCCTGGTGATTGTGGCGGCAGCCCTCATTGCCCTCGCCCTGATTGTGTGGGCCGGCTCGACCGGCGTCCTCGAGGAGATCTTCGACACCGTCGCCGGGCGGGTGATCCGGATCGCGGGCGGGTGATGCGGCGGGAGGCCGGCTCGGCGGTGGCTGAGTTCGTCATCGTGCTTCCCCTCGTCATCGTGGTTCTCCTCACCTCGGTTGAGCTGGTCTCGGTTGCGCGGATGCAGCTGGAGGTGACCCAGGCGGCCCGGGAGGGTGCCCGCCAGGCAGCGACGAACGTCGACCCGGCCACCGCCGTCGAGGTGGTGCGGTCGGCCCTCCCTCCAGATCTATCCGCCACCGCCCGGGTCAGCGTCACCCGGCCCCACCGGGTCGGGGCGCAAGCCGAGGTGCGGGTGCGGGTTCCCTACCGGTTCGCTTCTGCCCTGTTCGGTGGTCTGGCGGTGGAATTGTCGGCCCGGGCGGTGATGCGAGTCGAGCAGTAGTGGGCGAGGAAGGCTCGGTTGGCCTGCTGCTGCTGGCGGTGGCCACGGTGACCCTGGTCGTGTCGCTGGCTGTGGTGGCGGTGGGGCAGTTCCTGGTCGGCTACGCCGAGGCAGAAGCGGCCGCCGACGCGGCCGCCCTGGCGGCCGCCCCCGTCACATTCCGACCGTTCGGTGCCACCGGGACCGCAGCGCAAGAAGCGGCGCTCTTCGCAGCCGCCAACCAGTCGGAACTAATCGGATGCTCCTGTCAGACCGATCCATCGTGGGAGCCTCGGACGGTTGTGGTCACCGTGCGTCGTACGTTCCCGGTTCTCCTCTTCGGTGTGCAATCCGTCGAGGCGACCAGCCGGGCCGAGTTTGTCCCGACCCGGCTCCTGGAATGATCGAGTAGCTGGGGCACGGAACGCCAATCGGGAGAAGGCTACGCTCTAATCCTGTCCCGACCGATAAAGCCTCCCAATGCGTCTTTCTAAGTCGATTCCGGCCGGTCTCGTAGATGCCGGCGCGGCCGCCCTGGCCACGTTCGGTGCCGGGGTGTACGCCGCCAATTACTTCGATCCCGAGACCGGTGAGCTCGGTGTGTACGCGTTGTTCTTCGCCATCTTCCTGGTGGCCGCCATCGTTCCCTTCAAGCTGGCGTTCTTACCCGGCGAGGTGCGGCTGCTGAGCCTGCCGCCTGCGGAGCAGCTCGCCGGGTTCCGGCTGACGATGCCGGCCGGCGTCCCGGTGGCGATCGTGAGCAGCGTTCTGGTGTTGCTGGCGTGGATTCCGGCCAGTGACGCAGAGCTCTCGCTGGTAGTTCCGCTCGCGATTACGACCGTGATTGCCGGCATTCTGTCGCCCATCCAGGATCACATCAGGCGCGTCATGCACCAGGCGGGGCAATCATGGCTGGCAGCAGTCACCTCGATGGTCCAGCTGGCGGTGGCTGCGGCCGCGATCACGCTCGGGATCGTGGCGGGGGTCGACAAGGCCTGGATCCCGTTCGGGGCCCTCGTCCTGGCCAACACTTTCTCGATCGGCGTTGCATCGCTGATGGCACGAGGCCGGGCTACGCCGGCGCGAGGAGAGCCGTACGTCCTCGCCGATCTGGCCAGGTCGGGCCGATGGCTGGCCGGCTACGGGCTGCTTCCGGTCGTGTCTACTTTCCTTGTCGCCGCCATCGTCGACGTCACCGCCGGAAGCGATTTTCTTGGGTTCGCGGAGGCGGCCCGGGTGGCGGGGCGCCCGCTGCTTGTCTTCATGACCGGCGTCTCGGCCGTGCTCAATCCCCGGGCGCTCGTGGCCGGCCGGGATCGGGACCGGCCGGCCGGCGATCGCCTCGCCAGGATCGGCCACCTCATCGTGCTCGGGCCCGGTGCCATCGTTCTGCTGTGGCTGGGAGTCGACTGGGCCGGTAATCCGATGGCGTGGTTGGTCGAGAATGCCTACACCGTTGAATTCCTGACGGTCGTCACCATCGCGGCCAACATCCTGTGGGGCTTGCTGTTTGTCGAGGAGGCGCAACTCATCGGCGGCCGCCGGGAGATCGACATCTTCAGGATCTACCTGATCGGGGCGGCGGTCCAGATCGGGATCGCCTTCACCGCCGTCTGGACCGAGTCGTTCGCCGTTCCCCTTGCTTACATCGGGTTCGGAGTAGTCCGGTTCATCGGCTTCCGATGGGCGTCGCGCCGCCTTTACGGAACCGGGGATGATGGCCGGCCGGAAACAAAGGAGCACGATCCGACGTTGTCGGCCAGGTGACCACCGAACAACGCCGATCTCTCCTCCTCATCGCTGGCAGCCAGCTGCTGGCCCTGACGTTGTGGTTCTCGGCCTCGGCGGTTGCCCCCCAACTGGAGGAGGTCTGGGGTCTGTCGTCGGGCCAGACCACCGGTCTCACCCTGGCGGTGCAAATCGGGTTCGTGGCCGGCGCCCTCGGCCTGGCAGTGTCCAACCTGGCCGACACCGTCGCCAGCCGCACCCTGTTCACTGTCGCTGCCCTGACGGGCGCCATCGTGAATGTGTCGCTCGTATGGCTGGGAGAGGGCGACTACGCCTGGGCGTTCGGGTTGCGGTTTGCCACCGGAGCGGCGCTGGCCGGCGTCTACCCGGCCGGGCTCAAGGTCATGGCCGGCTGGTTCCGGGAGGGGCGGGGTCTGGC
>CAXMQV010000039.1:0-17316 GCA_964195905.1 uncultured Gammaproteobacteria bacterium | reverse complement strand
ATCCCGCCAGAGCCATCTTCCATTCGAATCGCCAGGCGATGAACAGCGCAATCACAATAAGGAAGATGACGAGGGCACGGATCGCCGACCTGGTGATCTCTTGACCGAAGGCGGGTCCGACCGCAGTCACCGAAGCAGACGTTGCATCAACCCCGGCAACGGCGGCGACGGCGGCAACGACGCGTTCGCGCTCAACGAGATCATCAATTATCTCGGATTCAACCCGAATCCCGTCGACGTCGAGCGAGTTGGTGAGCTGGACTGTTGCCGTCTCCAGGCCGAAGGGTCGAAGCGCGTCCCGCACGTCGGTGACGCTGGCTCCGGACTCGTCTGTCACTTCGATGACCGTCCCCCCCTCGAAATCGACGCCAAGGTTGAGGCCACGTACCAACAACGAGCCGATCGAGAGAACGAGCAGGATGGCCGAGATTGTGAACCCGATTCGCTTGCGACCGACGAAATCGAATTCCGTCTCATTCCGATAAAGGCGGGACACAATGCTCATACCGGTGCCTCCGCAAGGTCTCTGCCCGTCGTGCCCCGGATGCTGAACTTGCCTCCGTCGCCCAGGCCGGTCCGGGCCAACAGGGCCACCGCGTTGCGGGTGAAGAAGTAGGCAACGAACACGTCGATGAGGGTGGCTAGGCCGAGGGCAAGCGCGAAGCCCTTGACCGGCCCGATCGCCAGAAACCACAGAAGGATGGCGCCGGTGAACGAGACTGTGTCGGCGGTGAGGATGGTCCGAAACGCCCGGCTAAAGCCCTCCTCGACCGCGTCCTCGACGGTGCGCCCATGGCGGATCTCCTCCTTGATGCGCTCGTAATACACGATGTAGGAGTCTGAGGTGATCCCGACCGATACGATGATGCCCGCTACTCCGGCCAGAGTGAGGGTGAGGCCCTGGGTGGCCCCCAGAATCGAGTAGGACCCGACGAGGAGTGAGCCAAACACCGACAGCCCCAGGACGGTGACCGCTCCCAGCACCCGGTAGTAGAAGACCATGGCGACCGCTACGAGAGCCAGGCCCCCGAAGCCGGCAATGAGCCCTGCGTCGAGGGCGTCGCGCCCCAGCGACGCAGACACAGACTTGATCTGCTCCTGCTCGAGCACGATGGGAAGGGCGCCAAATTTCAGAACGATCTCGAGATCACGGGCTTCTTGCTCGGCGTCGTCGACGCTGCCCATAGTGATCTGGGCGCCTCCGGAGATTCCGACGTTGGGGTCGACGTCGGCGGCAACCTGCGGGGCCGAGATGACGGTTCCGTCGAGCACGATGGCAAAGCGCCGACGCGGATCGCCGAGCGGGTAGGAGGCAGCTTCCCGGGTGGCAGCCGCGAACTTGTCGTCACCCTCGCTCGTGAAATCGAGCGAGACAGCCCAGCCGAGCTGGAACACGGCAGTGGCGTCGGTGATGTCACCACCCAGCGCGAAGGCGGCATCCACCGCCAGGGGACCCTCCGTAGGATCGATGTTGGCGAGAACCGCCGCCGCGGTCGGGTCGTCGTCTGAGGCATCGATCGCCTCACCAACCGGGCCGAAGGCTCCGTCGTTGATGACGGGACGGAAGGACAGCTGGCCGGTCGATCCAATTGCCTCGAGCGCCCGGGCGCGATCGGTGACACCGGGGAGTTGAACGACGATGTTGTTGCTGCCGGCCACCTGGATCACCGGCTCCTGGACGTTGCCGAGGGCCTCGATGCGCTTGCGCATCACATTGACCGCCTGGTCGAGCTGGTCGCTCGAGGTGCCGTCTGGAGCCTTCAGGATGACCGAGGTCCCGCCCGCCAGGTCGAGTCCCAGCTTCGGCGTGGTGTTGGTGGCGTACACGGCTGCCAGGCCGCCCCACCCGAGGGCGATGATGGCGCCAATCGAAATGATGCGTCGCATACGCTCGTTCTTGACCGGTTCGACGTCTGGCGCGCGGTCACCTTGCCAGGCAGTCACTGGGAGCTCACCCGGGCCGCAATTGCTGCCCGCACCAGCCGGAGCCTTGTCCCCTCACTCACGATCACCGCCTGCTCGTCGTCGAGCGACTCGATGGTTCCAAGAACGCCCCCGTACGAGCGGATCTCGTCTCCCACCTTGAGGGTCCCGAGAAAGGCGTCCCGTTCCCGCAACCGTTTGCGCTGACGCAGGCTCATGAAAAGGAACAATCCCCCGAACACCACGATGACGAGGAGCAGGTTGAAGGCGCCGCTGGCAGCCTCGCCGGAATTCTGTGCAATGAACATGAGGAATGGATCGTACTAAGCCAAACGCCGGGCGGTGCGTTCTGCGCGGAACTCTTCGAATCGATCCTGTGAGATGGCGACCCTGACACCGTCCATGAGGCGCATCGTATAGCGAAGATTATGAATGCTGAGAAGCCGTTGCGCCGACAACTCACCGGTCCGTTTCAGGTGGCGCAGGTAGGCGCGGCTGTACCGGCTGCATGTGATGCAATCGCATCCCTCCTCGAGGGGACGCCCGTCCTCGGCGAATTCGGCCCGTTTGATGGAGTAGTCCCCGGTCCCGGTGAAGACCTTGCCGTGACGGGCCAGCCGGGTAGGCCATACGCAGTCGAACAGGTCACACCCGCGGGCAATGGCGTCGAGCACGCCCTCGGTGTCACCGAGGCCCATCACGTATCGGACCTTCCCATCCGGCAGTTCTACGACAGTCGCATCGATCGCATCGTTCCGTTGGTCCGGTCCCTCCCCTACCGAGAGGCCACCGATCCCGAAACCGGGGAACCCGAGCTCGGCGGTGGCAGCTGCGCTGGCGGCTCGCAGATCGGGGTCGACGCCGCCTTGCACGATTCCGAACAGGGCCTGGTCGGGTCGGGTGTGAGCAGCCAGGGACCGCGCACCCCACCGCAGGGTTCGCTCCATCGCCGCCTCCAACTCGGGGCGCGGCGCCGGCAGGCCGACCAGGACATCGAGCTGCATGGCAATGTCGGCTCCGAGCCGCTGCTGCACGGAAACGGCATCTTCGGGACTGAGGAATACCCGGTCCCCGTCGTAGATGGACTTGAACGCCACCCCTTCCTCGGTGACCGTCGGGGCGAGCGAGAACACCTGGAATCCCCCCGAGTCGGTGAGGATGGGATGAGGCCATCCGGCGAAACCGTGCAGACCCCCGTGCCGATCGATCAGTTCGGCGCCCGGCCGCAGCATGAGGTGATACGTGTTGGCCAGCATCATCCGGGTGCCGAGTGCCTCCAGATCGGCGCCGTCGAGGGCTCGCACACTTGCCCGCGTTCCGACCGGCATGAAAGCCGGTGTGTCCACGAGCCCGTGCGGGGTGTGCAGCCGACCGAGACGGGCCCGGCCACTCACGGAGATCTTCTCCCATCGAACGCTCATGGCTTGAACACCCGCGGGATGAACATGGCGTCACCGAACGACAGGAACCGGTAGCCGTTGTCGAGTGCGTGGCGGTAGATACGCCGCCAGTCGGGCAGGAAGGCGGCGATCATCACGATCAGGCTGGAACGAGGCATATGGAAGTTGGTGAGCAATGCATCCACCACCCGGGGGGTGTAGCCGGGGGCAATGAACAGATCCGTCCATCCCTCGCCGGCTGCGAGGGCTCCGTCAGCGGCGGCGGACTCCAGCGCACGGACCGTGGTGGTACCCACTGCTACGACCCGACCGCCCCGGGTCCGCGCATCGGCGACGGCTGCCACCGTTGCGGCCGGAACTGAATAGCGCTCCCGATGCATGACGTGATCTTCAATCAACGGCTCGGAGATCGGTCGGAACGTGTCGAGCCCAATGTCCAGCAGCACCTCGGCGGTGCCGATCGAGCGCGCCGCCAGCTCGGCGAGGATCTCGGGAGTGAAATGCAGCCCGGCTGTCGGAGCGGCCGCCGACCCGACGGCCGCGGCGTACACCGTTTGGTACCGGTTGGGATCGGCGGGCCCCGAGGTCACATAGGGCGGATAGGGAACCGACCCGACGCGAGCGATGACCTCATCCACAGAATCTTCGCCCGACTCGAGACGAACCCGGACTACTCCCGCCACCGCGGCGGCAACGACCTCAGCAGAGAGGTCGCCGAAGTCGAGTGTCATCCCGACCTCGAGTTTCTTGGCCGGACGGGCCAGCGCCTCCCACTCACCGTCCACCCGGTTCAGCAGCAGGAGCTCGACGGCACCACCGGTGGGACGGGCCCCGCGGAGCCGGGCCGCCCGCACCCGGGTGGTGTTCACCACGAGGAGGTCTCCGTCCTCCAGACAGTCCGACAGATTTCCGAACGTTGTATCAATCGGCGGGTCGCCTACGATCAACAGGCGGGAGGCATCGCGGGGTTCGGCCGGCAGCTGGGCGATGGCCGTAGCCGGCAATTCGTAGTCGAAATCCTCGATGCGCATCGCCAGGAGGCTAGGGGATCGCTACGTGTTCCCTGGAGCTACTTCGTGGCTAGGGGAACGGCTCACGCGATCTTCTTCCTTCCCCTTGAGGGGAAGGTGGACTCGGCGCTCCGCCGAGGCCGGATGGGGGGAGGCGCTGAGCAGTCGACGACGTAGTTGATGGGTTCCCGGCCTCCCCCACCCCACCTCCTCCTTCGTCGGAGGCACCCCTCCCTCAGGGAGGGGAAGCAACAACGGCCTAGAGCAAGCTCGCTTGACCGGGTTCGGGGGGGATGATCCCGAGGTGGCGGTACGCCGACTCGGTGGCCACCCGGCCACGTGGGGTTCGCTTCAGGAAACCTCGCTGCAGCAGAAACGGCTCGTAGGCATCTTCCACCGATTCGGGCTCCTCTCCAACGGCGATCGCAAGAGTGGTAAGTCCCACCGGCCCGCCACTGAACTTCTCGATGACCGCCGAGAGAATGGCCCGGTCGACCCGGTCGAGGCCGGCATCGTCGACTTCGAAGATCTTGAGGCCCAGGTCGGCAGTTGGTTCATCGATTACTCCATCGCTTCTCACAACCGCATAGTCCCGGACCCGTCGCAGAAGCCGGTTGGCGATGCGAGGCGTTCCCCGGCTGCGGGCCGCAATTAGGGCTGCGCCCGGGTCGGTGATCTCGATGTCGAGGATGGCGGCGGTCCGCTCTACGATCTTCTGCAGATCCTCAGGCGGGTAGTAGTCGAGCCGATCTATCACTCCGAACCGATCGCGCAGCGGCGAGGAAACGCGGCCGACCCGCGTGGTGGCGCCCACGAGCGTGAACCTGGGCAGGTCGAGGCGGATGCTGCGAGCGGCCGGCCCCTTCCCGACCACGAGATCCAACGCGAAGTCCTCGATGGCGGGATAGAGAACTTCCTCGACCGTCCGGGGAAGCCGATGGATCTCATCGATGAACAGGACATCACCCCGGTCGAGATTCGTTATGACGGCGGCGAGGTCACCGGGGCGTTCCAGCGCGGGGCCCGAGGTGATACGGAACTGGGCACCCATCGTATGGGCGAGGATGCCGGCCAGGGTCGTCTTGCCAAGACCGGGCGGGCCCGAGAAGAGGACGTGATCGAGTGGCTCACCCCGACCCTGGGCGGCTTCGATCAAGATGGAAAGTCGGTTCTTGAGGGCGTCCTGACCAACAAACTCATTGAGCTCACGGGGCCGCAGCCCGGCTTCGATTTCCTCTTCCTCGGGCAGGGTGGGGCCGGCCAGCAGACCTTCCTCTCTCATGGGATCACGTCCTCCCCAACGCCTGGAGCGCCTGTTGGAGCACCTGCTCGGTCGTTCCGTCGACGGGCAGACCTTGCAATGCCTCCCGGATCTCGGGCGCTCCGAAGCCGAGGGATTCGAGAGCGGCACGGACCTCACCCAGGCCGCCGCCATCTCCCGGCAGATCGCCGTCGCCGAGGTCGAGCCGGGGCCGGAGCTCCAGAATGAGCTTCTGGGCGGTGCGTTTTCCGACCCCGGGAACCGCCTCGAGGGCCGAGACGTCATCGGATCCCACGGCCCGACGCAGGTCGGCGGGCGGAAGTGTTGCGACGATGGCCATGGCGAGTTTCGGACCGACTCCACTGGCGCCGAGTAGCACGCGGAAGATGTCACGCTCGCTCTCTGACGGGAACCCGTACAACGCTTGGTGGTCCTCCCGAACGTGAAGGTGAGTGTGAATGACGGCTTCATCGCCCAGGGGCGGCAGCTCCGAGAGACCGCGGGGGGTGATCGCGATCTCGTATCCGAGGCCGCCGGTTTCCAACACGACTGTGCCGGGGGCTCTCGATACGACCACGCCGCGGATCCGACCGATCATTGAAGTGTTCCTGCCTGTTGAAGGAGCTCCGTGCTGACCCCACCTTGCAGGTGACAGAGCGCAATCGCAAGTGCGTCGGCGGCGTCGGCCGGTTCGGGCCGGCTCTTGAGCTTGAGGCGAGAAGTGACAACATATCGGATCTGGTCCTTCGTGGCTTTGCCATATCCGGCCACGGCCGCCTTCACCGCCGAGGGCGTGTACTCGAAGACGGGTATCCCGGCCTGGGCGGCGACGAGCAGCGCAACGCCCGAGGCGCGGCCAACCGAGATGGCGGTCATGAGATTGCGGTTCGTGAAGACCTGCTCGATCGCCATGACATCGGGTTCGTGTTCTTCAACGATGCCCGATAGGTCCCGATGGAGCTCGGCGAGCCGCTCGGCGATCGGTTGATCGGCGTCGGTCCTGACGACACCCGCCGTCATCGCCCGCTCACCACCGGCGATCTTTTCGACAATCGCATACCCGCAAATGGCGAGGCCCGGGTCAATGCCTAGAACGAACATATGTTTGGGAGCATAGGCGGACGGTGCGACACGGCCAAGGAATCGCCGGGCAAAGACTCCCCTCAAGCCAAGGGGGCCCGTGACGAAGTCAATACACACATGTGTACCGAAGAATGTGGCCGGTTGCAGCCGCCAGAAGAACAAGAGCTCCTCAGGGCATTCGAGAGCGTGACACAAGACGCTTTCGCCTTTCTCGGCCCGGAGCATGAGCTGCGTCCAACCACCCTCGCCACCTTTGTCCTGGATGACTCTCACCACCGGGAACCGGTCGCCGCCGAGGAGGCGAGGTACCCCTTCCTGGCGGTGCTCGAGTACACCGGGCCCGGTCCGCCGGTTCGTCTCAGCTACGGCGAGCGCCACTACCACCTCGACCTTGAGATCGGTGCAAACGGGAGTGGCTATCACCCCTTGGCGAGTTGGCTCGACGCCCTCGGGATCGACCATGTCGCGGCCGATGACTCGGGTGTTGCGACCGCAGCTGCACTTGAGCGCCATGCCGGCGTTCTCGCCCGTGAATTGCGCCACCACTTCGGGGCGATCCGTACCGCCCCCCACGACGTCATCGCCCGTCTCGGGGCCCATGGGGCCCGCACTCCCGCTCGCCTCAACCGGACTCGCGACCGCGCTCACGCCGCCTTTGCGGCCGGCGACTACGCCACCTACACCGAATTGCTTGACCCGTTTGAGAATGCGCTGACGGTCACGGAGCGACGCAAGCTGGATTTCGCACGAGGGAAGGCGGAGGCGGCGTAGGAGAAAACCCACCGCGAACCGCCAACCGCCAACCGAATAGAGACGGTGGGCGGTGGGCGGTCGGCTTGTCTTTAGCTCGCTACGAATACTCCATCAACCACTGAGCCCTCGACGAGGATCGGCTGGTCACTCCAGGTCACGCCTTGCTCGATGGAGAGGACTCCGAGGTCGGTGCCTGCGGTGTTGTCGAAGGCGACCGAGGCGCCGCCACACTGGGGTGGGAACGACTCGGCCAGCGCCTCGCACAGACGGGGGCCGGTGCCGTCATCGAAGTAAAAGCCACTGATCGCGAACCCGCCGTCGATGGGAGTGTTGGCGACGGTAGCGACCGGGACCCCCGGGGACGGCGGTTCGGTCGGTTCGCCCGAATCGACGAAGGTGTCCTCACACTTCGGTTCCTCAGGCAGGCACGTGCCCGCCGAAAGGCCATCTCCACCGGTGTTCCCATCGTTGATCGGCAAATCGGCGACTTGCCCGCTCCCATCGCCGCCGGAACCGCCGTCGAGCGGCAAATCGGAGGTGGTCTCATCCGAACCACAGGCCGCCATGACAAGAGCAAGAACCCCCACCACGGCCAAGATCTTTACACGTTTCATTCTCTCTCTCCTGAATACTGTGTTCTGCCTCTTCTGACGGGGCAGCGACCCCCCACGGTTCCCGAATCTGTCTCCGACCGGTGACTGGCGACGGGTGACCGGTGACCGGTTCTATGGCCGAAGGCTCAGAGAACCTCCGCCATCACCTCATCGGAGATGTCGAAGTTCCCATACACCTCTTGCACATCATCGAGGTCGTCGAGTAGATCGACGAGACGGAGGACCTTGGGTGCCGTCGAGGCGTCGACCGGCACGGTCACCGAGGGCAACCAGGACACGTCGGCGCTGTCGATCTGAATCCCGGCATCCTCTAGAGCAGCTCTCACCGCGGGCAAGTCGACAGGAGCGGTGATGATCTCCCACTGGTCGCCGGAGGCCGCAACGTCCTCGGCGCCCCCGTCCAGCGCCGCCAACATGACGTCGTCCTCTGCACCTGTGACAAGCAAGTAGCCCTTCTGATTGAACAGGTAGGCGACCGAGCCGGGTTCGCCGAGATTGCCCCCGTTGCGGGAGAAGGTGGCACGAACATCGGATGCCGCCCGATTCCGACTATCCGTGAGGCACTGGACGTACAAGGCCACGCCGCCCGGTGCGTAGCCCTCGTACCAGAGCTCCTCGTAGGTGACCCCTTCCAGATCACCGATCCCGCGCTTGATGGCCCGATCGATATTCTCGGCCGGGACGCTGGCATCCTTCGCCTTCTGAACGGCGGTCCCCAGGGCGGCGTTGCCGGTCGGGTCTCCCCCGCCTTCGCGGGCGGCGATTTCGATCGTCTTGACAAGCTTGCCAAAAAGCTTGCCGCGCTTGACGTCCTTGGCCGCCTTCTTGTGCTTGATCGAATGCCACTTCGAATGACCTGACATCAGCCCTCCTGATTCAACATGAGTTCGTGGACCCGGGTTTCGCCCGTCAGCTCCGGGTGGAAGGACGTTGCGACAATAGCGCCTTGACGGACCATCACGGGATCGTCGCCGACAGTGGCCAGCACTTGAACGTCAGTCCCCACCTGGTCGACGATGGGCGCCCGGATGAACACTGCATGGAGAGGCTCGGACATGCCCGTCACGTTGAGGTCGGCTTCGAATGAATCCACCTGTCGGCCGAAGGCGTTGCGCTCGACAACGACATCGAGCACACCAAGGTGAACCTGGCGCGGGCCGGTCGTGCCGGTCGCAAGGAAGATGAGGCCGGCACATGTGCCGAGCACCGGGATGCCCGACCGCACCGTTTGTCGCAGCGGCTCAAGCAACCCGTACCGGTCGGCGAGCTTTCCGATGGTCGTCGACTCCCCGCCGGGTATGACGAGAGCGTCGATATGGTCGAGCTCCTCGGGTTTGCGAACGAGAATCGGCTTGGTGCCCATCTCCGCCAGCAACTGGGCGTGCTCCCGAAAGTCACCCTGAAGGGCGAGAACCCCGACCCGCATCGACTACCAGCCCCGGCCGGCCAGTCGCTCGCCTTCCGTGAGCTCGGAGACTCCGATGCCCACCATCGGCTCGCCGAGATTCCGCGAAACCTTGGCGATAATGGAGGGATCCTCGTAGTAGGTGGTCGCCTCGACGATCGCCTTGGCTCGACTGGCGGGATCGCCGCTCTTGAAGATTCCCGACCCGACAAAGACGCCATCAACACCGAGCTGCATCATGAGGGCGGCGTCGGCCGGCGTGGCCAGGCCACCGGCTGCAAAGTTGACCACCGGGAGCTTCCCGAGCTCGGCCACCTCTTCGACGAGGTCGAAGGGTGCGCCGAGGTCGCGGGCCGCCGACATCAGCTCTTCGTGCTTCATGGTTGTGAGTCGCTGGATCTCTCCGTTGATCGTTCGGAAGTGGCGGACCGCCTCAACGACGTCACCGGTCCCGGCCTCGCCTTTCGTACGAATCATGGCGGCGCCTTCCCCGATCCGACGGAGCGCCTCTCCGAGATTGCGGGCACCGCACACGAACGGCACCGTGAATGCCCATTTGTCGATGTGGTGCTCCTCGTCGGCCGGGGTGAGCACTTCGCTCTCGTCGACATAGTCAACGCCGAGCGATTGGAGGACTTGCGCCTCCACGAAATGGCCAATCCGAGCTTTGGCCATGACCGGAATGGAGACCGCGGCCTGGATCTTCTCGATCATGCCGGGATCGGACATCCTGGCGACGCCGCCGTCTGCGCGGATATCGGCCGGCACGCGCTCGAGGGCCATGACCGCAACGGCCCCGGCTTCTTCGGCGATGGCCGCTTGTTCGGCGGTGACGACATCCATGATGACGCCGCCCTTGAGCATTTCCGCCAAGCCGCGCTTGACCCGATCAGTTCCTTTGTCCATGAGCGGATTGTAGCGTTTCTGGGGGGATCGGCCTGGGGCAATAGCCCTTGACGCATACCGCCCACCGCCCATCGCCCACCGTGAGGGACGGATTCCACGCGACGGACCGTCGAAGACCAGGACTCCTTCGGTGGGCGGTGGGCAGTATGCGGTGGGCTCTATTCCCAGCTCACCGTTCCGCCGAAGGGCGTGATGTGCAGCCAGGTACGGCCCGGCGATAGCGGGATGGGGTCGCCGTCCTCGTCGAGGAAGGTGAAGAACTCGACCTCGCTTTCACGTTGCCACCGGCCTTCGTAGGCCTCGCCGTCGCGAAAGACGATGGCGTCACCGGATCCCGTGACCTCGTAGTCCGGGACGGCAGAGCCGGCGGCATCCACCCGGCCGGTGTCGATGGTCCTCACCCACACGACCACGACAGAGTCCGCCGAAACCTGGAGGCCGTCGGCGTCGACAGACTCCTCGCCGTCCTGGGTTCGGAAGTAGCGACCATGGTCGAACGTCCACGACAGGTCGTTGGTCCTCGACATCCGAACCTCAATCTCGTCAGCGTCCTCTCCCCCGCCCGGCGTGCTGATATCGAAGTCGAGCATCGACTCGACCGAGCCCTCCCAACCCAGATCGGGCAGGTTCTCCGTGTCGTACATGAGCGAGTAGACGTATTCGCGCCCCGATTCGCGGCGGTAGCCAGCGATGCTGCCATCGCTTTCATCCACAGCCACCCGGCCGAGATCCTGGCGAACCGCCCACTGACCACCGCTGCTCAGTACCCGGGAATCGAACGGCGCCAGGAGTTTGGGGTCGACCTCCCGCAAGCTCCGTACCGGCCCGACCGTTTCGGGATAGGAACCCTGGAAAACCGCCAGCCACCGCCCAATTCCGCCTTCGACGAGGACTTCCATCACGAGATCGGCCTCGTTGATCCCGGCCTGGGGGCGGCCTTTCGGGGCGTTCGAGAGCTTGGCTACCAGTACCCGCTGGTCGGAGAGCGTTCCGGTAAGACCGGTCAACGGCGCCGGCGGGCCGGCATCGACGGTCGTGGTGGTGGCAGGCACCGTGGTCGTCATAGTGGTCGGAGCCGGCATTGTGGTCGTCGTGGTCGAGTCGGGGACGGATGCGGGTGCATTGGTCACCGTCACCGGATCAGGAGACGCGGCAGCACCGCTGCAGGCTGCAGCTACCAGGCAAAGCAGAAGGAGTAGTGCGTGAATTCTCACAGTAATTTGAGCGAGGTTACTCGCCCCTATTCTCGACTGCCTCGACGTATACCTTGAGATAGTCGGCAACGACCCTCCCCCGGTCAAACGCCGCCACCCGCTGGCGGGCGCGGCGCTGGTACTCCGACCTCACGTCGGAGTCCCGCATGAGCGTGTCGAGGGCTCGCCCGATGGCGGTCACATCGCCAACGGGTGTGTAAAGGGCAGCGTCCTCAGCTACGAAATGGAAGGCCGGAAGCGCCGAGGCCACCACGGCGCAGCCCGATGCCAGGGCCTCCAGCACGACCAGACCGAAACTCTCTCCTCCGGTATTGGGAGCGACGAACACCGAGGCCGCCGCCAATTCTCGCTGCTTGGTCGCGTCGTCGACCGGTCCGAGGAACCGCACCCCGGGCAACTCCCGTCTCGTGGCGCCCATCACGACAAGCTCGGCCGCGGGCCGGCTGCGCCGCAGGTCGGCAAACGCCTCCAGAAGCAGATCAAGTCCCTTGCGCGGGTCATCGCGACCCAGGAAGGCGATGCGATCCGGATCCTTGGGGGCCTCCGGGTCATAGTCGCCGGTGTCGATCGCGTTGGGAATGATGCGGGGAGGCCCGACGATCGGCTCGATGGCGGCGGCAGCCACCGGGCTTACCGCCACCGGCACCGCCAGGTTGGCGGCCAGCGTGCGCCACTGTCGCCGGGCAGCTCCGTAGAGAAAACGGACTCCCCGTCCGGGGTCGGCGTGAAACGTGCCAACTTTCGGAATCCCGGGTGTCCGTAGCGCCCCGAGCGAGACTGCCGGCACAAACGGCTCATGAATGTGGATGACATCGGCGCCTGCGACGGCTTCGGCGACGGCGGCTGCGGTGCCGGGGGCCAGGCGAATCTGGGCAACGGAACGGTTGGTCCGAACGGCCTTCGTCTGGCCGAGGTAGATCGTGCCCTCGGGGCCGCCGGTGTCGCCCGGGGCGACCAGCCAGGCCTCCTGGTTCTCGGCCCGCAGCCACTCGACAAGGTATTTGGCCTGACCCTGGACACCGCCGGGGTGGTCGAGGGAGTAGGGAGAGACCATCGCAATCCTCATGCGGGCTCCTCGCTGTCCGATGGCCACAATGGTTGTAGGAGATGCCATTGAGTGGGGTGCACCCGGATGAAGTCCTCGAAGTGTCCGGCCAGCTCCTGGGCCATCTCCCCAATCGATCCGGTCGGGTCGAGCGGCGGGCGAACCACGAAGTGGTGGCCGCGGCCTTCCCGGAAGTAGGTGGCGACCGGCAGCACGGGGGCGCCGGTTCGTTTGGCGAGGACGAATGGGCCGGCCGGAAGAGTTGTCTCCTCGCCGAAGAACGTGACCGCCACTCCCCGGCCCTTCAGGTCACGATCGGATGGGAGTGCAAGAGACTTGCCTTCCTGCAGTCGACTGAGGAGCGCGGTGGAAGCTCCGGCCTGTACGAGAACGACGTCGATGCCAAAGACCGCTCGCTGGGCCATGAACCACCGGCTGATCAGCGGATTGGGCAGCGCCTCTGCGGCGGCCACCAGATCGAGACCGAGGTTGATCGCCTCGATGCCGGCCACTTCCCAGTTGCCGAGGTGCGGGAGAACCAGGATGAGGCCGCCTTGATCCTGATGGGCCCGCACGATCTCGGCGCCTTCGATGGATATGTGCTCGGCCATCGCAGCCAGGCGGCGCGGCCGTACCCAGAACGTCTCGGCCCAGTACCGGCCGTACGAGGCGAAGGCCCGGCGGGCAAGCCGATCGACGTCTGCTCCCTCCCCAACCACCCGGCCGAGATGCCGAGCCGACATGCGACGGCGATTCCCTGCCACGAAGGACAACAGCCAACCGAGACCTTCCCCGATGCGGCGCATGACCGGCTCGGGGAGGAGGCCGAAAAGCACCGATAGCACCCTGTAGAGCACATAGCCGGGGAGATACCTGGCGCGGCTCACCCGAGCGCCACCCATGCCTTCCAATAGCGTTGCAGAACGGTGAGGCCGGTGAGCACAACCATCGGCCACAACATGACCTCGACGCCCCACCAGCCCCAGCCGACCGGGATGATGAGACCGCAGAACAGGATGATCCGTTCAGCCCGCCCCATGATCCCGCCCTTGCCGTCGAACCCCTCGGCCTCGGCCTTCGAGCGCACATACGGGATCAACATGGAGTTGCCGAGCGAAACGACCGAGAGCAGGACGAGCAGCGGATCATCAGAGACGAACCAGGCGAGGCCGGCGAACATCGCGACCTCGCCGATCCGGTCGAAGATCGTGTCCATGAACGCACCCCGCCGGGAGGCCGTCCCCGTCAGCCTGGCAACGGTGCCATCGACACCGTCGATGGCACCGCCGAGCCCGATGACGAGGCCGGCGACAATCGGGTGCCCATTTGCCAGGATGACGGCACCAGCCAGCGACACGACGAGGCCGAGCGTTGTGACCATCGAGGCTGAGATGTGGAGGCGTACGAGCACTTTCCCGATGGGGCTAACGATGTGTTTGGTTAGCCAGCTACGGCCTCGTTGATCGATCACGTGCACCTCAGGGAGGGGGTTCTGCCGTCGTTAGTATTGCGGACAAGAGACCAAACGTCTTGTCGGCCCGCCAATGCGAGGAGAAGGCATGTTCAAAACGTCAGATGGCGAAGTAACCCTCACCCACGACGACAAGGAATACACCTTCCCCACTGTCACCGGCACCGAGAACGAGGTTGGCATCGATATCAGCCGTCTGCGAGGTGACCACAAGAAGATCACCCTCGATTACGGCTTCGCCAACACCGGTTCCTGTCGAAGCGCTATTACTTACGTGAACGGTGAGACCGGGGAACTCCGCTATCGCGGATACAAGATCGAAGACCTGGCCGAGCAGGCCACCTTCCCGGAGGTCGCCTACCTCCTTATCAACGGTGAGCTCCCTTCAAAGGTCGAGTTGGAGGAATACGAAGCCGAACTGCGGGGCCATACGCTCCTGAATGAAGAGATGAAGGCGATGTTCGATGCGTTCCCGCGCGGCGCCCACCCGATGGGAATCCTGTCATCGGCCACCGCTGCCATGTCCACGTTCTATGAGCGGTATCACGACCCCCGCGACGCCGAGTCGGTGAAGGAATCGACGGTGCGCTTGATGGCCAAGCTGCCGACGGTGGCCGCCTTCGCCTACAAGAAGTCGATCGGCCAGCCGTACATGTACCCGCGCAACGATCTCGACTACTCGTCGAACTTCCTGCAGATGATGTTCGGGCTCCCGGTGGAATCCTATGAGATCGACCCGATGGTGGCCCGGGCCCTAGATGTGCTGCTAATCCTGCACGCCGACCACGAGCAGAACTGCTCGACTTCGACCGTGCGACTCGTTGGTTCCTCCGAGGCGAATCTGTTCGCTTCGGTGGCCGCCGGGATGAATGCTTTGTGGGGGCCCCTGCACGGCGGAGCCAACTCGGCGGTGATCGCCCAGTTGACCAGCATGGTCGAGGACGGCGGCGACGTCGACAAGTACGTGGCGAGGGCCAAGGACAAGGAAGACCCGTTCCGGTTGATGGGCTTCGGGCACCGGGTGTACAAGAACTTCGATCCGCGAGCGAGGATTCTCAAGACCTTCGCGTCGGACGTTCTCGGGCGCCTGGGCGTCAACGATCCCCTGCTCGACATCGCTCTTCAGTTGGAAGAGCACGCCCTCACGGACGACTACTTCATCGAGCGCAAGCTCTACCCGAACGTCGACTTCTACTCGGGCATGATCTTCCGGTCACTCGGCTTCCCGGTCAGGATGTTCACCGTTCTGTTTGCCATCGGCCGCCTTCCAGGCTGGATGGCCCAGTGGAAAGAAATGATCGAGGACCCGAACACGCGAATCGGTCGTCCCCGCCAGGTCTACGCCGGCTACACCGAGCGTCCGTTCGTCGCGGTCGGCGAGCGGTAGGCACGCCTCCGGAGTTGTCACCGGTCACCGGTCACCAGCAAGAACCACGCGTCCTCCCGTCCCTGACGGGCCCTGATTTGGCCACTCAGGGAAGAAGAACCGCCCGTTCACCTTGTCACGGGTCTGAGGGCCGGTGACAAGGTGACAGGTGACCCTGCTTAGAACTCCTCCGGGTTGTCTTCCACCAGCACGTCCTTGACCTCGCCGGTCACCGCATCGACGCGGACCAGGCCGCGTTTGCTGGGTGGGTCGTCGGCGGAGAACACGAGGATGTTCCAGATGGGCCGGGCCCGCCAGCCTTCGAAGCCGATGGCGGCTGAGGCGTGGCCGACCGGAAAGTCGCTCTCCTGGTTGGCGATTGACAGCGCCTCGGTGTCGGCCACCTTCAGGTCGAAGGCGGCCACAAAGTGATAGAGGCCGATCGCCGCTAGTACGCCGACCATTAGCCACATCCCCGACGGGAGCCCGGCTGCGATTGCGAGGGCGACCAGGACGGCGCCACCCAGGTAGTAGACGCCGGCCCGGCGGCGGCGGGTGAGGTTGGGGACGGTGTAGGGCCCGAGGATGGAGGCGTCAAGATCGTCGGGGAGCCCCTGGGCGGCGGCTACCTCGTCAGGAACCTCGATGCCCTGAGTCCCAGGTAGCTTCTTGGATCTCGGCTGTTCACTATCCATTGTGTGCCGCTACCCCTCCTGGAGAGCTTCGTGAATGACGGCCTCGTCGACCGCCGAGTGACCGCGATTGCGGTGCCACCGATCCCACAAGACCAGGAGCGATGGGAGGACGAACACGGCCCCAACCATCGCCATAACGATCGACCAGAACGTCACCTCGCCGAACTGCTGGAACGGCTTGAGCGTCGAGGTGATGAGCACCCCGAACCCGGCCGCGGTGGTGAAGGCCGAACCGGCCAGGGCCCCGCCGGTGTGGGTGGTGGTCGATCTGATCGCCTCCTCCGGCGTGGCGAACCGGAGGCGATCCTCCTGATACCGGTGGGTGATGTGAATGGCGTAGGGAACCCCGATGCCGATTGCCAGGTTGGCGATCATGGCGGTAATCGGATTGAACGGTATGCCGCGGGCCGCCATGATCCCGAACACGAGCACAACGATGAGTGCCACCGGCAGAATCGTGATGAGGCCCAGCCCGGGTCGGCGCGATTCGAACCAGAAGTTGACCACGAGAATGAGGCCGGCCACCGCCACCGTCAGCAGCAGTGATGAGAGCTGCGAGTCGCGCAACGCCTCGGCCACGCCCTGACTGACGATGTTCTGATTGGTCGCCACCGTGCTCACCCCGGCATCGCGCATCGGCGCGAAGGCGCCCTGCAGGTCCTCTTTGAGGGTAAGGGCCCCGCTCTCGCCGGCCTGGGTGGAAACACCGACGTCGAGGAAGCGGAATGATCCATCCACTTCGGCCACCACCCTCATCATCGGATCGCCGGCCGCCCCCAGCGCGGCCCGATAGAGGGCCTCCACGTCGGTTCCGGCCGCCACGGTCAGGTCGGGTTGAAGGCCGGACGCGAACGCCGTCTGGGCGAAGGCGGCGTCATAGACCTCGGGATCGCCCCCATTCTCCGGAGGATTGACCAGTTGACCGATCACCGAGACCGTTGACTCCGCGGCCGCCCGATCCCCGAACAGAACGACATTGGGGGTCGAGGCGAGGTTCGCCCACGTCGCCACCAGCGCGTTGTGGACGGCGGGGGTCGCCACATCGCCTTCTACGATGACCTCGGTCTCCTCTCCGAAGCCGCCGCCGAATTTGTCGGTGATCGTGTTGAAGGTCTCCAACGCCGGAGCATCCTCCGGCAAGAAGTCGGTGAAGCTGAACTCGGTGTTGAG
>CAXMQV010000038.1:0-4545 GCA_964195905.1 uncultured Gammaproteobacteria bacterium | reverse complement strand
GTCAGCTCTGACGGTTTTAGCGCTTGTGGCATCGTCATGCGGTGGAGGCGGAGAGTCAGGCACCACTATGGAAGACCAGTCGACTTCCACAACGGCAACTGTGGCAACGATTGCTACTTCGACGACGACTGCTCCCACCGTGATAACCACAACCGGCGCCCCGACGACAACGGTGCCGACCTTCCGATCCGTCACCGCCGATGAGCCGTTGACCATGTGGATCATCGGGGATTCGTTTCTCGAACTGTTCGGCCCGGCGCTGGTGAACCGGAGCGCTGATACCGGAGTCATCGACGCCGAGGTTGACTTTCGGTACGTCTCCGGTTTGAGCCGACCCGACTATTTCGACTGGCCGGCCTACATCGCCGACCAACTACCAGAAGTGAGCCCGGACGCGGTAGTGGTGATGTTCGGCGGCAACGACGCCCAGGACGTTGAATACGGTGGGGAACGCTTCGACGTCGGCACCCAAGCCTGGGTTGACCTGTATGCCATCCGGGTCGCCGAGGCGATGGATGTGCTCCTCACAGGTACCGATCGGGTCTACTGGATTGGACTCCCGATCATGAAGTCAGACCGGTTCACCACCAACGCCCAAACAATGAACGCCGCCTACGAAGCCGCGGCCGCCGCGCGGCCCGCCATCACCTACGTCTCCAGCTTCGACCTATTCACCGATGAAGACGGTGCATACAGCGCCTACCTCGATGGAAAACTGATGCGATTCACCGACGGTGCCCACTTCGTGTGGAACGGCGCCTACCGACTCGCCGACGCAGTACTCCCCGTCATCGCAGCCGACTGGAACATCGACCGGGAAGGTTGAAACTCCGGATCCCGATCGCCGAGCCGTTTCCCGCAGGACGGATCAGGCGGCAAGGGCGGGCACTTGACTCCCCGGCTCATACCGGTCCCATCTGGGAGTGCCCCTACCTGGCTTCGCACCTGGTTTGCTCGGACCTTGGGCTCAAGCGGTTCCCTGATCCGAGTCGAAGCCGAAGACCGCGCTCTGCACGATCCTAAGGGGCTCCACAAGCCGATCCACAGGTGAATAGACACCGCGTGTCCGATGCGTCTTCTTGCGGTACTCCCGGGCATGGTCCTCTGACCAGAGGAACACACTCTTCCGTCAGAAATCGTCGACGATGCTGGGAGCCTTGATATCGAGCAGAGGCACATCCGCTACGAACACCATCGGCTCGGCCCCAGGCTGCTCGACGCGGACGTTCATGTCGCTGTCGACCTCAAGGGTCATCGATTCCAAACAGTGCTCGCACCGTGTCTCAACGGTGATCGATACCGGTTCGCCTCTCAAGCGCCCTTGCACGAAGGGCGTTGCCATCACATCGGGAGCTCAAGCGGCGTACAAGGTCTCACCAGACCTGAACCGAATCCGATGCGGCGTCGCCTCGGCGGTCACCGGGTACGCCCACACGACTGCTCCGTGTTCGTCCCGGAACAGGAAGGACTTCTAGAGGGCCGCTCGTGTCCCCCCCACGCGACTCACATCAAACCGATTGTCTTGTTGACCTCTTCGATCTTGCGGAGGTAGAGACTGGCACCAACCTCAGTGGCCGCACTGCGCGCCTCTTTGAGGAGCGCCCTCGCCTTCTCCGTTCGATCGGTGGCGACGAAGCAACGAGCGAGGGCGAGCCTTTGCCGGGCACCGACAATAATGAGGCCAAATTGGTCTGAGGCAGCGATAGCCGTCTCGAGCTTGGCGATTGCAGCGGTGAAGTCGTCCTCGGCCTCGTCGAGGCGGGCTCTCGCGAGGAGATAGAGACTCTCGTCCACGGGGCCGCGGATCTCGACGTCGTCAAGAATCGATCTGAGCAGCTCCTTGTCTCCGAATGCGGCAAGACCATCGGCAAGCCAATGAGTGAATGAAGACCGCCACACCTGCCTGCTGCCGGTCACCTCGAAGAACTCCTCCGCCAGCCCCCGTCCCCGAGCGACGTCGCCGGCTTCGAAAAAGACTGCCGACCCGATCGAGAAGGAGGGGGCAAGGGCCTGAAGGTCAGTGATCTTGCGGGCACCGGCCAGATCGGTTTCGATCCTCTCTGCCGCAACGGCAACCTCGTCCTTCAAATAGGCGATTGTCGTCAGATGGAAGTGGGATCCGACGGTGATTTGGCTCCCACCCCGGGCCTCATCCGCCTCTAGCAAACTTTCGGCCAGCGCCGCGGCTTGGGGGAGGTCGCCTTCGAGCATCCAGTGCTCGAGGAGCGTAAGTCGTGACCAGATTTCTCCCGAGCCGTGCCCACGTTGCCGTGCCATTTCGACGGCCTCTTTGATCAGCTTCTTGGCCGGTACCGGGCCCTCAACCCACTGCAGGGTCGTCGTTAGGTTGTTGTAGCTGGACATGGCTCGACCCGTGAAACCGCCATCCAGGTTGATGCGCAACGCCTCGCGCAACATGCCCGGATCGTCGGAGAGGGCACCGAGAGCGGACAGAGCGCCCGCCTCTTCCCGGGTGGCACCGAGTTGGCGCGCCATGGCCAGCGTGCGCTGGCCGAGTTCCCGAGCCTCTTCCATCCGGCCCCGCAGCATGAGTTGGGTGGCGTGACCGACATGGATTGCGGCCACATCGACACTCGGCTCCATGCCTGCGACCAGGTCGACGCTCAATTGTGAGTAGCTATCTGCCTGGGCCCCGTCTCCCCGCAACCAGGCAACGCGGCTCCGCTGGACTGCCGCCCTCGCCTGACCGAGCCGATCACCGGTCGCCTCCATTTCCAGAGACGCGCCCGACGCCGCCTCATCAGCCTCGTCAAGATGACCAGCTTCGTAGCTGATGGCGGCCAACTCGACCAATGCCTTGCCCCGCTCCGCCGGCCCTACGGAAAACTCGACCGCTCGTCGCAGCTGCTTCAACGCCCGCTCGGCATCGATGTGGCGGGAGCGCTCGGCTGCAGCCAGCGAGAATTGATACGCCTTGGCGAACAACTCGGGCCGTTCATCCGCCTCGAGTCTCCCGAGGTCGATGGCCTGTTCCAGGTGATGGAGCAAGAGCTCGGCGGCGTCGGCCACCCGTTCTGTATTTGATGCCTCCAGCCAGCTCGCCATGCTCTCGTGGAGTCGGGCCCGCTCAACCTTCGTGAGCTGTCCATAGGCCACATCCCTCACCAGGACGTGCCAAAAGGTGAACTCCTCTTGTCCGTGCATTGAGGACCGACGGATGGGTCGGATCATTTCGCGGGAGGTCAACGAGCGCAAAACGGCGGCGGTGTCCCGGCTGCCGCTCGGGGACATGAACTCCACGGCATTGGACCAGAACACTTTGCCAACCACCGACGCTACCTGCAGGAAACGCTTCTCTTCCTCGGGGAGGAGATCGAGGCGGGCGGCAACAACTGCTTCGATGTTGGCCGGCAGTTGTTCGGGGCTTCCGCCCTCGGCGGCCAGGCGCGAGAACTCGATGGCGTACAGCGGGTTGCCACTGCACCGTTCCAGCAGCAGCTCTCTCTCCTCCTGTGACTCAAACCCATCCGGCATCAGGCTGGTGAGAAGGTCGTCGGTCAACTGGTCACTCAGGGGAGATAACGCCACGGTTACCGCGTTGCGCTTACCGCCACCCCAGGCCGGGTACTCAGAGAACAACTCAGGGCGGGCAGAACTAACGAGCAGGACCGGACTCTCGCTGACCCAATCCAGGAGATGCTCGAGGAAGTCGATGAGCACCGGGTCGGCCCAGTGGAGGTCCTCAATCACCAGGATCAGCGGATCGCGCTCGGCCACGGCTTCGATGAAGGAGCGCCCGGCCGCGAACAGCTCCTCTCGATCGCCCCCTCCTTTACCGGCCTGAAGCCCTACCAACGGACCAAGGGTCTTTTGCACCCACACCGAGTCTGCCGACTCCGGAAACAGGTCGTCGATGGTGTTGGCCCACTTGCCGGTGGCCGCATCCGAGGACTCACCGTCGAGTATCCCCGCGTGGGCCTTGAGGATCTCTCCAATGGCCCAGAACGTGATCCCCTCCCCATACGGCAGACACCGGCCCTGACGCCAGAACCTGATCTCCGGTCGCTCGTCAACATGGCGGAACAACTCCTTGATCAGCCGGGACTTACCGACACCCGGCTCGCCGGTAATGGTCACGAGCTGGATCGACTGCTCGTCGACCGTCCGGCCGAGTGCGTCGATCAGGCCCGCCAGCTCCCGTTCCCGTCCCAGGAACGGGGTGACGTCGCTCTCCTCGACTGCGGCGCCGTATCGACTTCTCGCCCCCATCGCCTTCCAAATCGCCACCGGTTCTTCCTTGCCTTTGACGGAAACCGGATCCAGGCTTTCGAAATCAATGACTCTTCTGGCGGCGGCGTAAGTGCGGCCGTCGACCACAACTCCCCCCGGGGGTGCGACCCCCTCGAGACGAGAGGCCGTGTTGACCACATCGCCGATGATGCCCTCGCCACCGTCGTCGCTCAACTGGACGATCGCTTCCCCAGTCGTTACTGCCGCTCGCACCTGCAGGTCGGTTCCGGCCTCGCGCATGGCGGACACAGACTCCTGAATCCGGAGGGCCGCTCGCACAGCACGTTCTGGATC
>CAXMQV010000037.1:0-23816 GCA_964195905.1 uncultured Gammaproteobacteria bacterium | reverse complement strand
GATTCGGGCCGCCGGCGCCTCGGTGGTTCGAACCTCCCGCGCCGATGCCCTCCATGACGCGGCGGACGGCGACACCCGGGCTGCCCGGATCGCCGCGGTGCTCGACGACCGGGCAATCGTCCAGCCGGCGCTCGGTACGGTTACCACCGTGCTGCTGGTGGCGGCCGCAGTACCCGCCGCCTGGGCGCTGACTCAGCAGCTCAGCGGATTGGCACTGCTGGCGGGCCTGGCGGCGCTCGGCCTGGCGCTCGTGTTGTTCGGCGATCTGCTGCCCCGCAGCTGGGGTCGTGCCCATCCGGGCAAGCTCGCCTACCGGTTTTCCCATCTGCTGGCCGGATCGGTCCGCCTCGGTAGCCGGGCCGTCGATCTCGGCGCCGAGGATGAGGAAGAGGACGACGCCCTCGATCAGGACGACGAGGCAGCCCAGGAGGAGGCCGAGCGCGAGCTGATCTCCT
This sequence comes from uncultured Gammaproteobacteria bacterium, assembly GCA_964195905.1. Classification (GTDB taxonomy): domain Bacteria; phylum Actinomycetota; class Acidimicrobiia; order Spongiisociales; family SHLN01; genus SHLN01. The sequence goes on along the minus strand of CAXMQV010000037.1, from coordinate 23,361 downwards.
CGGTGCTCGAGTTCTCAGACGCGGTCGTGCGGGAGGTGATGGTGCCCCGTCCCGACATGACATCCATCAGTGAGAGTGCGTCATCCGACGATGCGGTTGGGCTCAGTGTGGCCGAGGGCGTTTCTCGTATTCCGGTGACCCGGAGCGGTCCCGACGACATCGTCGGGATTTTGTACGCTCGCGACCTGCTGGCGCTCATGGGCTCGGGAGTGGCGGCCAAGGCGGTCGGCGAGTTGATGCGGCCGGGCTACTACGTGCCGGAGACGAAGCGGATTTCCGAGCTCCTGCGCGAGATGCAAGCCAATCAGGTCCATATGGCCATCGTGGTTGACGAATTCGGGGGAACCGCCGGCCTGGTGACCATCGAGGACATCATCGAGGAACTGGTGGGGGAGATTGCCGACGAGTTCGATGAGGCCGAGGAGATGGTGACTGAAGTGGAGGGCGGATACCTGGTGGATGCCCGTCTCCCGGTCGACGACCTCGGGGACCTGTTCGATGTCGAGTTCCCCGACCACGAGTGGGACACCGTCGGCGGCCTGGTCCTGGCCCTGGCCGGTCGGGTCCCCAGGGAAGGCGAGCAGTTCGAACACGACGGTGTGCTGTTCACCGCCGACCGGGTGCAGGGGCGGCGGGTGGCCCGCGTGCTCTGCAGGCGAACATGAAGTCGGGTTTCGTTGCCGTCGTTGGACGGCCAAATGTCGGCAAGTCCACGCTTGTCAATGCAGCCGTCGGGAGCAAGGTTGCGATCACCTCGCCGCGGCCTCAGACCACTCGCAACACCATTCGCGGGGTTGTGCACGGTGAGGGGACCCAGCTCGTTCTCGTCGATTCGCCCGGCCTTCACAAGCCGAAGAATGCCCTTGGTGAACGCCTCAACCGGCTTGTGTACGGCACACTGGCTGAATCGGACGCCGCCCTGTTTGTGCTCGACGCCACCGCCCCGATCGGCCCGGGCGATCGGCTCATCGCCGAGCGCCTGCGCCAGGCCGGGGTAGCGACGGTCGTTGCCGTCAACAAGACCGATGCAGGCGACAAGGACGAGGTGGTGTCCCAGCTCGGTCACGCCGGGGAGTGGGATTTCGCCGCCTATGTTCCGGTCAGTGCCCTCACCGGTGAGAATGTCTCATTGGTCATCGATGAGCTGATCTCGCTCATGCCGGAGGGGCCGGCCTATTTCCCGACCGACATGGTGACCGACCAGCCCGAGCAGACGGTCATCGGGGAGCTCGTGCGCGAGAAGTACCTGGCCCGCCTGCGGGAAGAGCTGCCCCATTCGCTGACGGTCTCCGTCCAGGACATCGAGGAGCGGGAGAACGGCACCACCTATATCCACGCCAGAGTGATCGTCGAGCGCGAATCGCAAAAGGGCATCGTCATCGGCAAGGGCGGCGAGATGCTCAAGACCGTCGGCCAGGAAGCCAGAGTGGAAATCGAAGCACTGCTCGGCGCGCCGGTGTTTCTCGAGCTCCGGGTCAAAGTCGAGAAAGACTGGCAGGACAAGCCTCAGTTGCTGGACAGGCTCGGTTTTTAGCCCGGTCGTCCTACTCGGCCGTCAGCCGGGGACTCCTTTGGCCGGCCGGGGGCGGGGATGCTCGCACAGCTCGTAATAGTTGCCGTCCGGAGCCTTGAAGTAGAACCACCCCCTGCCGTCCCGGGCCCGCTCGATGTTGGTCATGTCTGCTATCCCGGCCTCTCGGAGCTCCCGATGGGCGGTCTCGACGTCTTCCACCCACAACCCGGCGACCGGGCCGGTGTCGAGCAATTCGTGCTCGACCGAATCGGGTCCGAACAGCTCGAGGCGGTCACCGTTCTCGGCGATGAGCTGAGTGAATCCCTTCACATCCAGTCCGACTCGCAAACCGAGATGCTCGGTGAAGAAGTCGGCGGTGGCCTTCCGGTCCTCGGTGGCAGAGCCGACCCAGATGATTCCCTTTATCTGCATGGTTCCTCCCCTGGGCGCAGTCTACGAGCAGGCGGGTCGGCTAGGTTTGAACCCGGGAGGACACCGGTGCCCATCGATACCCCGCAGGACCTACGGGAGCACATCGAGCTCGCCATCAAGGTAGAGCTATCGACGATCCCGCCCTACCTGTTCGCCATGTACTCGATCGAGGAGCAGGCTTCCGAAGCCGCCTTGCTCATCAGGAGCATCGTGGCTGAAGAGATGCTCCACGCCGCCCTGGCCGCCAACCTGTTGCTGGCGGTGGGGGGTCGGCCCGGCTTCGACACGACGGCGCTCATTCCGACCTACCCCGATTTTCTGCCGCATCACATCCCGCCGCTGGAAGTTGGCCTGGTCCCGGCGTCGCCGGAGGCCATTCGTGACGTCTTCATGCGCATCGAGCAGCCCGAGGTCCATGGTGCTCCGGCCGAGCCCGATCTCTTCGAATCGCTCGGGCAGTTCTATCACGCACTGGAGATCGGGATCGATGAGCTCTCTGACCGCCTCGATCTCTTTGCCGACCCACAGACGGATTGCCAGCTGTCCGATCCGTCCTTCTATGCGCCGGTGGCCTTCGACGCCGAGGACAGCGGCGGCCTCATGCTCATCGACGGCCCCGAGTCGGCCCGGGCTGCCATTGAGGTGATCGTCCATCAGGGGGAGGGGTTGAGCACCGAGCGGTGGGCGGATCCCGCCCACCAGGAGCTCACTCACTACTTCAAGCTTCTCCAGATTTCCGATGGCACGAGTCCGCTCGGAGCCGTGCGGCCTCTGAAATCGAATCCTCGGACCGCCGAGTTCCCTAACCGCCTGCAGCCCGTGTCCGACCTGTTCAATGCCTCCTATCGGTACCTCTTCTTCATCCTCGCCGAGCTGTTCGGGCCACTCCATCACAAGGGCGAGGCGGTCGGAAGCATGTACCAACTCATGGCCCAGGTGATGTCGGAGCTCGCCTTGTTCCTCGTCGAACAGCCCATCGGTAATGGCGAGGTGGCCGGGCCGACCTTCGAGGTCTTCGAATTCGAATCCCAGGATCGGGAGGGCGAGCTGGTCATGATGGCCGCGGCGGCCGCCGGAGCGTTCCCCGAACTGGCCGAAGTGAGAGACGCGATCCTGGCGTTGGCCAACTGAGGCACTCCTCAGAAGCCCGTGGTTTGTGCCATCATTGCGATATGACTTCGGTTCAGCAGGAGCTCTACGAGTTGCATGCCAGCGTGTGTAAAGGTCTGGCCGATCCCAAGCGGTTGCTCATTCTCAATGCCCTCCGCGACGGCGAACTGTCGGTCTCGGAGATCTGCGCGGAAGTCGGGTTTGCTCAGGCGAACGTATCCCAGCATCTTGCCGTCCTCCGGGATCGAGGCCTGGTCCGGACCCGCCGCGACGGACAATTCGTCTACTACTCGGTGGCCTCGGCCAAGATCATCGGAGCCCTCGACCTCCTTCGCGAAGTCATGACCGAGCAGGTGGGCGCTCCGGTCCGGTAGCGGGCCAGGCAAGTGAGAGTCCCCCACCGGTGAGTACCCACGACCACCAACCGAGCCGCCTGATCCTGGGCGCCGTACTGGCCGGCGGGGCATCGAGCCGAATGGGGGTCGACAAAGCCACGGTCGAGATCCACGGCCGTTCAATGCTCAAGATCGTGACAGCAGCGCTTGGGGAGGCGACCAATCGAGTGGTGGTCGCCGGCCGCCCGACCTCTCTGTCCGGCATCGCCGGCTTGTCCGATCCGATTGCCGGCCGGATCGGGCCACTGGCGGGATTGGCGGCGGCCCTCAAGGAGGCCGCCGACTCGCATGCGGAGGCCGTGATCCTCGTCGCGGTTGATCAGCCCTTTGTCCGCCCCGAGACGCTGCGCCGTCTCATCGAGGGTTATGACGGGGCGGCCGTGGTCCCGGTCGCTGAGGGCGTCCGGCAGGTCACCTGCTCGCTCTATCCGGCCGGCTGGCAGGCCGAGGCGATGGCGGAGCTGGAGGCGGGCGGGTCGATCCAGAGTCTGGTCGATCGGATGCCACACACCGAGGTGTCGCCGGCGCAATGGGCAGCTTGGGGCGAAGACGGACGGTCATGGTTCAGCGTCGACGACGTGGAATCGCTGGCACTCGGCATCGATAGGTACGGATCAGGTCTCGAGTAGGTCGCGCCTTGTGAGCAGTTCCCGGTAGCGTGCTGGCTATGGCATTGCGACAAGACCAGGGAATCGTCCTGCGCGGATACCCCTTCGGAGAGGCGGACAAAGTCGTCGTTCTCATCAGTCCGAATCATGGCAAGGTGCGAGCCGTCGCCAAGGGGGTCCGCAAGACCAAGAGCCGGTTCGGCGGCCGATTGGAGCCCTTCACCCACGTCGATGTTCTGCTCTACGAGGGGCGCAACCTCGACACGATCACCCAGGTGTCGGTGGTCGAGGCCTACTCGCATGTCCGCCTCGATCTAGATCGGGTCCTGGCGGGCGGCATCATGGTTGAGGCGATCGACGCGGTGGCACAGGAGGGTGCGGGCTCCCATCGCCAGTTCCTCCTCCTGCAGCGGGGCTTGCGGGCCCTCGAGGCCGGTCCCGTTCATCCCGACCTGGTGGCGGCCTTTCTTCTGAAGCTGGCAGCGATCATCGGAGTTGCCCCCTCGCTCGACGCTTGCGCCGAGTGCGGTTCGACCACCGACCTGTCGCGATTCAGCCTCGCTTCCGGTGGCGTGGTGTGCGGATTGTGCAGTCCCGATCGGGGCATGAAGCTGCCCGATGGCTTGACCGCCCACCTGGCGGCCCTGGCGGCGTCCGATCTCTCCCATCTGCCCCCGGCCTCGCCGTTGTCGGGGGACGCCATGGGTGTGACCCGCCGTTTCGTTGAGTATCACCTCGAGCGCCGGCTCGAGAGTGTTGGCCTGCTTGATGGCTGACCGGCTCGATCGCTCGCGGATGCCCCGCCACATCGGGATCATCATGGATGGGAACGGGCGCTGGGCGAACGCCCGCGGGTTCGAGCGGACGGTCGGTCACGCCGCCGGTGAGCAATCGATCTTCGACACCATCGACGACTGCCTCGAATTCGGCGTCGAATGGCTGACCGTCTATGCCTTCTCGACGGAAAACTGGAACCGCTCGCCCGAAGAGGTCGATTTTCTAATGGCATTCAACGAGAGCCTGCTGGTCCGACACCGGGACGCGGTGGCCGAGAAGGGCGTCCGTCTCCACTTCGTCGGCTTGTCCGATGACCCGCGAGTGCCCGCCAACGTGGTCGCCCGGATGGCCGAAAGCGAGCGTCTCTCGGCCGACAACACCGGGATGGAGGTCGTGTTCGCATTCAACTATGGAGGGCGGGCCGAGATCGCCGATGCCGCCCGGGCGATTGCCGAAGAAGCGGCGGCCGGAACACTCGACCCGTCGACCGTTGACGACTCGATGATCGCCGACCGGCTCTACCTCCCGGACATGCCGGATCCGGAGCTGATCATTCGGACAAGTGGCGAGCAACGGCTCAGCAATTTCCTGCTCTGGCAGTCGGCGTACTCGGAGCTGGTATTCACGCCGGTTCTCTGGCCGGATTTCGATCGGGCCGCCTTCATCGATTGCCTCCTGGAGTATCAGGGGAGACAGCGCCGGTTCGGCGGCGTCGAGACCGCCTCAGGCGGCGATGGTACGGATCAGTAACCCGATCGCGGCCACAGCCGAGATGGCGAGGACCGCGTTCTTGAGCGTTGGCCCCTCGATGCGATCGGTGAAGTAGCGACTCAGCCACAGGCCGATGAACGCCGCCGGGATGAGGAAGGCGGCCACCTTGAGATCGCTTCCGGCGATCTCCCCGGTAGCCGCTCGCACGCTGATCGAGAACACGATCCCGATGGCGAAGATGGCGTTCAGGCTCGACCGGAGTGCTCCGCCCTCGACATCGCGGTAGAGGAGGGCGAGGGGCGGCCCTCCGATCGACGCCACAAGTCCCATGGTGCCCGAGGCGACCCCGGCGGTGAGCTTCGTAAACGGATTGAGCCGAATCGCCACGCCGCTGCCCACGATGACGACGCCCGCCAGCACAAGGCCGGCGATCAACACATCGAGGGCCGTCTCGGAGAACTGCTTGATCAACACCACGCCGAGGGCGGCGCCCGGGAATCGTCCGGCCAGGACCCAGCCAACGCCCGACAAGTCGAGGTGGCGCCACTCCCGCCACACCATGGCGAGGGCGAGCGGGAGGGCAATGAGCAGCTGAGGAACCGGCGCCAGGTCCCGATCGAGCAGACTCAGCACGGGTACCGAAACCACTGCCAGACCAAACCCGATCGTGCCCTGAACGAGCCCGGCCGCAATCGTGATGAGGAAGGCAACAACCAGGATCCAGGCGTCGGCGGGCATAAGGCAGCCTAAAGCTGCCGGTCAACGGTCAACAGTCAGAGAGAATCCATGGTTTGAGACGTGGGCTGGTCAGAATGGACCCCCCGGCCGATAGGTAACTGTGTACCGATTTCGATCCATGTTGGTGACCGCCCTGGTTGTGACGCTTGTCGCCGCCGCGTGCAGGTCGGAGTCTGGGGACACGAGCTCGACCACTTCTTTGCCGCCCCTCGCCACGACGACCGTGGGACCCACGACTACGACGGTTCCCGAGGTCGCCATGCCGGTGTTTCCGGACGACGACGAGATCGTGGGCGTCGATCCTGACGTGACGATCGGGACGCTCGAGAACGGCCTTACGTACTACATCCGCCGCAATACCCGACCCGGCTCACGGGCCCAGCTGCGGTTGGCCGTGGCGGCGGGGTCCGCACTCGAGGATGACGACCAGCGCGGGGCCGCCCACTTCCTTGAACACATGATGTTCAACGGAACCGAGTCGTTTCCGGCCAACGAGCTCGTGAGGGTCCTGGAACGCTTCGGGTCCGAATTCGGGCCCGACATCAACGCATACACCAATCTCGATCAGACGGTCTACGAGCTCGAGGTACCCACCGACGCTCCCGGCACGCTCGAGACCGCCGTCGATGTTCTCTTCGAGTGGTCGTCTCGGGCCGTGATCGATCCGGCGGAAGTCGAGGCCGAGCGTGGCGTCATGCTTGAGGAATGGCGGCTCCGCAGCCAGAGCTTCTCCGGCCGCTACTTCGACGCGGTGAGCGAGGTGCTGCTGGCGGGATCGTCATACGAAGGGCACGACCCTCTCGCCGATGAGGCTGAGCTGGAGGCCACTTCCGCCGGGACGCTGCGGCGGTTCTACGAAGACTGGTATAGACCTGATCTGATGGCGGTGATTGCCGTAGGTGACTTCGAGGTCGACGAGGTCGAGCAGTTGATTCGGGATCGATTCGACGCTCTCGAATCGCCTGCCGACCCGCGACCCCGTCCCGAGCTCCAGACCGGGCCCGCCTCGGAGGCCCAATTCGTGGTGCTGCCTGACCCTGAATCGCCAAACGCCTTCGTTGAACTCAATTACCCGCTCCCGGCGATTCAGCAAGGGGCGATTGGTCGCTACCGCCAGGAGCTGGCGCTGGTTCTCGCCTTCGACATGATCATCACCCGATTGGACGAAGACTCCCGGCGGAGCGATACCCCCTTCTTCAACCCATCGTTCGCCGCCAATCCGTTCGTGGATGGTCAGCGCAGTCCCGGGCTGGCAGCGTCGGCCAAACCACCCGACCTGGCGGATACCGCAACCGCCTTGCTGGAGGAAGTCCGCCGAGCCCTCCTGCACGGCTTTCGCTCCGACGAGCTGGAGCGCGCTGTTGCCGGATTCGAAAGCCAGATCGAACTCGAATTCGCGAGTGTCAGATCCAAGCAAGACGAGCAATACGCCGCCGAATACGTCGATCATTTCCTGATTGGTACTCCCATCCCGGCGGCCGATGTCACCCGGAATATCTTGATCCGGCTCCTTGAGGAGGTGACACCCGATCAGGTGGCCGACACCTTCCGGGCAACGATCCGGAAGACGGCGCCGCTCGTGATTGTGGCGGGACCGGAGTCCGCCACCGCCGAGATACCCGATGAGGCCGTCTTGGCGAGGGTTGTGGCAGCCGCCGCGACTGCCGATTTGGCGCAGCGAGCGGACGATGAGGTTGGGGCCGATCAGCTGATGATCCGGCCCGATCCGGTCGAGATTGTGTCACGAGAGCAGCTGGCTCCTCTAGTGCCGACGGTGCTCGAGCTCGCCAACGGAGTTCGAGTCGTCTATGTCGAATCCGATATCGCAGCCGATACGGTCTCGATGCAGGCCACCAGTCCGGGCGGATGGTTACTGCTCCCGGTCGATGATGTTCTCGAGGCCCAGCTGATCGGGTCGATCGTGTTCGAGAGCGGAGTGGCCGGCTTCGATCAGGTTGCTCTCACCCGTTTCCTGAGCGGCGAGGTGGCCCAGGTGCTCACCTCTATCAACCAATCGACGGAAACGATGGTGGGGAGTGCCGAGAGCGGTGACCTCGAGCTCCTCTTTCAACTCATTCACCTCTACTTCACCGAGCCCCGGGCCGACTCGCAGGCGCTCGAGTCACTGACGGGAGAGATCCGGCCGCTCGCCGTCGACCTTGACAGAATTCCGTTCCTCGCTCTCGCCGATCAGGTGCTGCGCCTTCGGTATGGGGGCGATGCCCGTTACCTCCCCGTCCCGACGGTGGCCGAGCTCGATACCTTCGACCTCGACCGCGGCCTCGAGCTACAGCGGGAACGCTTTGCCGACGCCTCCGACTTCGTCTTCGCGTTCGCCGGGGACTTTGCCGCCGAAGAGATCGAGGATTTGGCGAGCCGGTACCTCGGCACCCTGCCGGGTGGCGGAGAGGGCGAGACGCCGGGGACTGGTCAACCTGCTGCCCCCGATGGCGTGGTCTACGAGGTGGTGGATTCCGGTGATGGTGAACTGGGGGCGATCTTCTACCAGTTCACCCAGGAAATCGAGTTGACCTCCGAGGTCCGAATCGTCGTCCCTGTGCTTGAGTCGATCCTGAATCAGCGCCTGACCGCACTCCTTCGTGAGGAGCTGGGAGCGACCTACTCGCCGGCCGTGGCGGTCGCTGTGCAGGATGAGCCGATCGAGTTGATCGAGGTCATTGTGAACGTGAGCGGGGATCCAGACGGCCTCCAGACGATCGCCGACGCCCTCGAAGCCGATCTCGCCGACCTGGCCGGAAATGGTCCGACCGCCGATGAGCTCGCCATTGCCCAGGAACAGACGGTCCGCAACTACGAGCTAATTGGCAATCGGTTCTGGCTCGACCTCATGACTCGCTACGTGCTCAATCCCGATCTCGACCCCCAGGAAGTGGCCGACCGCATTCCCGGCACACTGGCCCTCACGCGCTCAGACGTTCGGGCTTTGGCACGCTCCCTGCTCAGATTCGACGACTACATCCGGGTCGACCTCGTCCCGGCGAGCTAGCTACGGGATCGATTCGGAGGGGGAGGGCTGCGGGAACGTAGGCTGGGGCGACGACCGGCAACGACCCCGATCAGTCGCTGGGTGGCGCAAATGGGCAGACGAACGAGGATCCGACCGACGCCGATACTGCTCAGCGCGATGGTACTTGTGCTTGCCTCCTGCGGGACTGCCGGCGACTCTCAAACTTCCAGCACCCGCTCGATTCCGACCTCTCCGAGTGCGACGACGACGCCAGTTCAAACTACCAGCCCATCGCCGTCCTCCACCCTTGCTCCTGCCTCAACGACAACCACGGTCTCGCCGATCCCGGCGAACCCTCCCCAACTGATTCGTTGTGACGACCCCGGACGATGCCTGCATCCGCTGGTCGACACCGCGGCGTGGAGTCTTCCTGTGCTGTCTATCCGATTCCTACCCGATGAGGACGGTGACGGAATTGTGGATCCCGAGACCACCGGCTTCTCGGGCACGGTCGATGAGCTGCGATCGACGATCGAGGCATTGGATATCGGGGGCAGTTGGTGGATGACCGAGGCGACCCGCTACCGCCCGAGCCCCGGTCAGGCGCTCCCGTCGCTGGGGTATCGGGTCATGGACACTCTTGAATTCGTGTCGGCGGTCCCGTCCGGGCTACCGGTTCCGTGGAACGACGGCTGGTTCCGGCCCGACTACATGGCGATTCTGACCGACGCGGATGTCTGCCGGTGGGTGGACGATCTCGGGGTACGGGAGGTCTGGATGTGGACCCAGCACCACGGGACGATCGAGCCGGCCGAATCGAACATGTGGAGCCCGTTCGGAGACATTTCCAACAGTGAGCGAACCGACGATCTGCCTCCCTGTGGCCATTCCTACACCCTCTACAACTTCAACTTCACACGCGGCGTCGCCGAGATGTTGCATAATCACGGGCACCAGGCTGAAGCCCTTTTCGGGCGCGGCGACCCGCACCTGTTCTGGGATGAGTTTGTCGGAGAGCGAACCAGCGAAGGCGGGTTGGTTGAGCCTTATCGCTGTGGCTGGACTCACACCCCGCCCAATGGGCTCGCTCACTACGACACGTTCAGCGATCGGTCGGTCTTATCGGATTGTCGGTCTTGGAAGCCCGCCGGGGGGAGTTTGTCGGAGGTAAGTTGCTCGACCTGGTTCGAGGCCATCTTTGGAGAACCCGATTGCTTTGACGACGGCGGGCTGGCGTTCACGGTGTGGTGGCTTCAGGCGATCCCCGGGCGGGGAAACGGGTTGACTTGGGACGGCACCCCGTTGATCGATTGGTGGATGTTGTTCGCAGATCTGGAGAGCGTTACGGCCGGTCCCAGCTGGCTTCTCGACAACTAACGGTGTTTCTCGCGGCTGTTAAACAACCGCCAAGCATCCCGAAGGGTTCCCGCCTAGGCCAGCAACTGAATGTCGGCTTCTTCCATGACGGGAAGAAACGTCAGGTACTCGGCGTGGATGACCCGGTCAAAGGCGAAGTCGTCTGCTCCGACATGATGGTCGCGAAGCGCCCGTTCACAGGCATAGAGGTCGCCACCGAGGTCGTGGATCTGTCGCAACCGGTCGACCGCCTCATCCCTGGCAGCCTTCCGGGAGCTCCAGAATCGCTTTCGTGAACCGCGGAAGCCGGTAGTGAGAATGGAGATGGCCGGGCCCTCAAAGAAGATTGATACGCCGACTCCTTCGAGAGCCGCCGCCAGGGCGAGGCTGAGCGGAGCCTCGAGATGGCCGTGGTCGGGGCTCGAGATGACGAGGGCCAGTTTGTGGACGACGGTGACGGGCACCCCCTTCTCGATGACATAGAGGCGGGTATCGCCCCGCTCCTCGACGTCGAGGAGATGATTGCCCGTCGCCGCGCACCAGGCCCGCAGGTCGTTGTCGACGGCCTCGCCGGCATCGACCCGGAGTGCCAGCGCCTCCCCGGCGCTCATCGCATCGAGCCGATTGATCGCCCGCGCCACGATGTCGGTGGTGAGGCCGTTGCCTCGCAAATCCAGATGGTGTTTCTTCGACTCTCGTGGTCCCATCGCACCCTCCCCGGTCTCCTCGTTTCACTATCGGGCAGAGGCCTTCGGCGCGCCAGGGGCGAAAGGCGGGAATCGGCCCCGACGGCCCTAACATCCCCCGGATGCCAGCACCCAGCCTCGACACCATCGCCAATCTCGCCAAGAAGCGGGGATTCGTCTTCCAATCGTCCGAGATCTACGGCGGGCTCCGTTCCGCCTACGACTACGGCCCGCTCGGGGTCGAGTTGCTTCGCAATGTCAAAGAGCAGTGGTGGCGGTCCATGGTGCGGCTTCGCGATGACATCGTCGGCCTCGACTCGGCGATTCTGCAGGCCCGGCAGGTGTGGGTGGCTTCCGGCCATGAGGCCGAATTCACCGACCCGCTCGTCGATTGCACGAACTGCAACAACCGCTTCCGCCAGGACAAGCTCGACGATCCCAACCAGTGCCCGAATTGCGGCAAGCGCGACACATTCACCGAGCCCCGCCAGTTCAATCTGCTCTTCACCACCCACATGGGCCCGGTCGAGGACGAGGGGGCCAGGGTGTATCTCCGGCCCGAGACCGCCCAGGGCATCTTCATCAATTACGAGAACGTGCGGCGCACCTCCCGTCTCAAGCTTCCCTTCGGTATAGCTCAGATCGGCAAGGCGTTCCGCAATGAGATCACGCCCGGCCAGTTCGTGTTTCGGACCCGCGAGTTCGAGCAGATGGAGATGGAGTTCTTCTGCCACCCGTCCGAATCCGGTGATTGGTACGAGTACTGGCAGAAGGAGCGGATGGCCTGGTACCGCGACCTGGGAATCGCCGAGGAGGACGTGCGGCTGCGAGAGCACGATCCAGAAGAACTGGCCCACTATGCCGCCGGGACCTCTGACGTTGAATTCCGGTTCCCGTGGGGGTGGGACGAGCTGGAGGGCATCGCCAACCGGACCGACTTCGATCTTCGTCAGCACACCGAGCACAGTGGCGTCGATCTGCGCTACTACGACCAGGAAGCCGACGAGCGGTTCTTCCCTCACGTGATCGAACCGGCCGCCGGCGCCACCCGGACCACGTTTGCCTTCCTCATTTCCGCTTACGACGAGGAGGAGGTACGGGGGGAGACCCGCACGGTGCTTCGCCTCGATCCACGGCTCTCGCCCATCAAGGTGGCCGTGCTCCCGTTGTCCAAGAAGGACGAGCTGATCCCCGACACCGAGGCGATTGCTGCCGCGTTGCGTTCGCGGTGGGCGGTTGAGGTCGATGTAACTCAGGCGATCGGCCGCCGCTATCGGCGCCAGGACGAGATCGGCACCCCGTACTGCGTGACGGTCGACTTCGACACCCTCGAGGATCGCGCCGTGACCATCCGGGACCGCGACACGATGGCGCAAGACCGCGTGGCTATCGGCCAGGTGGAGGGCTACCTGGCCGAGCGTCTGCCCGGCTAATTGAGAGCGGGCGCGTCGCCCTTTCCCAGGAAGAACGGATCGATCGGGAGCACATCGCGAGGCGCCGATCCCATGGCTCTGTCGGCTGCCGTTAGGTACCCCTCGGCAGTGCGGTCCCACGTGTATCGATCGTGCACCCGCCGGCGGCCCGCCTCCGCCAGCCTGTCATGCTCCTCGCCGAGCGCTCGTTCCAATCCGGCCGCGATGTCGACAGGATCGGCCGGGTCAACCAGCACCCCGTATTCGCCTCCCTCATCAACGAGGCTCTCGGAGGGGCCGCCGTTGCGGGTGGCGACGACCGCCAGGCCGGCGGCGGCGGCCTCGAGGGGGGCGAGCCCGAATGGCTCATACAGCGCCGTGAGAGCGAAGACCCCTCCGTGCTGGGCCAGGTACCGGTAGGCGGCGGCGAGCCTGTCCTGGCCCTGGATGCCGAATGCGGCCACCATGCCGTCCAGTCCGGCTCCCTCGATGACAGCCTTGACCCTCCGGATTTCGTCTCGTTCGATGGCCGTCGCCTCATTGGCGTCGACGAGTGGATCCTCGAGCTTGCCGGTAACCAGGACGAGGTTGGCTGATCGCTGGAGTGCCGGGCTCGATGCGTATGCCTCGACGAGGCCAACGATGTTCTTCTTTGGCTCGAGACGGCTCGACGCCACGATGGCGGGCAGGCCGGCTCTTCTTCCGGTGGCCGCTTCGATCCGGTCGCCGACGTAATCGGCCATCTCCCGGTCCGCCGGCGACTCCGAGTCGCGGTCGAAGGTGGCCAGGTTCACTCCCGGAGGCACCACTGCAAATCGATCGTCATCCTCTGTGTCCACGGCGCCCTGGTAGCGAAGGTGGGCATACTGCTCGTGGCGCTCCAGTTCGGTAGACACCACATTGATGCCCGAATGATTCATCGAAAGACGCTCGGCCGCGAGTCGAGTGCCGAAGTGATACTGGCGGTCGATGGCGACCAGATCCTCGGCCTCCGGTAGGAGCTTGTCGAGTTTCTGGGCGCCGAGCGAGTGGGCGGTGAAGGTGAAGGGAACGCCGGTCTGATGGCGCAGGAGGACCGCCGCAATCCCGCCGTCGCCGTAGTGACCGGTGAACACATCTGGCAGGCCGTCTCCGTAGTGGGCTCGTATGTTCGGCACCCAATCGCGCACGAGGAACGGCCACAACTCCTCTTTCGGAAGAAATGCATTCGTGTCGCCTGCCGGCAGTCGGATGATTCGCACATTCGGAGCGTCGGAGTACTCGTCGGTGGCCGACTCGAACTCGGGCCACTTCGGGTCGTCGATGAACCTGGTGAGGATGTCCACCCGGTGCCCGAGGCTGCCGAGCGCCACCGCCACCTGCTTCACATATACGAGTTGGCCCCCGAAATCGGGGTGGGCGGTCAGGTGACTGTCGGCCGGATCGAAGTTGCCCTGAGGGTTGAGGAAAGCGAGGTGCATCCGCGCGAGTTTACGGGACATCGGAGCGTTCCTTCCGCGCTGATTGCTTCGCTACCGACGGCTCCGTGCCCAGCGCGAGACGGTACCCTCACGCTGTGGCCTTTCAGCGGGAAGATATTGAGCGGGTACGGGCGGCCACCAACCTCGTTGAGCTAGTCGGCGAGGTGACGAAGGTGAAGCCCTCCGGACGAAATGTGATGGCGGTATGCCCGTTTCATCAGGAAAAAACGCCGTCTATGTCGATAGATGCCGCCAAGGGCGTCTATCACTGCTTTGGATGCGGTGAGGGTGGCGACATTTTCAAATTCGTTGAGCAAACCCAGGCCCTGAACTTCAACGAGGCCGTCGAACTGCTGGCCCGACGGGCCGGGATACAGCTCCGCATCGACCCGGAGGCACAGAAGCGGCGGGGGGAGCGGGAGTCGCTCATCGAGGCCGTCGGTGCTGCGATCGAGTTCTATCACGAGCGGCTGCGTAAGGCCGACGATGCCGGCTCAGCTCGGCGCTACTTGCGCGGCCGGGGCTACGAGGCCGACGTCGTTGAGCAATTCCAGCTCGGCTACTCGCCGGACGGCTTCACCTCGCTTTACGACCATCTCCGAAACGATCGCAAAGTCTCCGACACCGTCATGGAGAAGGCCGGTCTGGTGGCTCGCAATCAGCGCGGTCGCTTCTATGACCGCTTCCGGGGACGGGTGATGTTCCCCATCTATGACCTGCGCGGGGATCCGGTCGGATTCGGCGCCCGGCTTCTCGACGGAGAGGGGCCCAAGTATCTGAACAGTCCGGAGACCTCGATTTACAAGAAGTCGAACCTCCTCTACGGGCTCAACTGGTCGAAGTCCGAAATGGTGACTCAGGGAGTGGCGGTCGTGGTTGAGGGGTACACCGACGTCATCGCGGTCCACCAGGCCGGGATGCCTGCGGTTGCCACCTGTGGAACCGCCTTCGGTGCCAGTCATCTTGACCTTCTCCGGCGTTTCACGGAACGGGTTGTGCTCGCCTTCGATGCCGACGAGGCCGGCACCGGCGCCGCCTTGCGGGGATTCGAGCACTCGGTGCCGGGGGATCTCGACCTCCGGGTGGCGCCGCTGCCGGCCGGCCGGGATCCCGGGGATCTTGCTGAATCCGGGGAGATTGATCTGCTCCGCCGGGCTGTCTCAGCAGAGTCGTCGGTCCCGCTTCTCCAATTTCGCCTGGAACGGGAACTGGACCAACACCGCCTCGATGAGCCCGAGGCCCGCGGGCGGGCCATCAAGGCCACCGCCACGATTGTTGCCAGACATCCCGATGCCGTGACCCGCCACGAGTACGCCGTGTTTCTGAGCCGCAAGACCGGGGTCGATCTCCCGGTGATCGAACAGGCAGTGAGCGGTGCCGCCCGATCCGTTGAGCCGGAGACGACCGGGAACCCGGCTACCGAATACCGCGCTCCCGAGTCGGGCCGCGGACGCGCCGAGCAGGAGTACCTTCGACTCATGCTCGCCAACGACAAGAGCCTGGCCGGAGCCGGGCTCGAGGCCGAGGCTTTCGCCGATCCGCGGCACCGACAAGCGTTCGAACTGTTGCGTCCCGTCATCGACAAGCTCGAGCCCGGCGCCGTCCCCGAGCTCGGGTCGGTCATTGGCGAGGACACCGGGGAGGTGGCGGCGTTGTTGCGTCACCTGGCGATGGTCGACCGGCCGCTCACCGGGGCACCCGATCTCACCCGCCGGATCACGATTTGGCGGCTCGAGGACCGCATCAAGGCACTGCAAACCCAGCTGGCAGCTGCCGGCTCCGAAGAGGACCGTTCACACGTGACCGCGGAGCTATTAGGTTTATTGGAGGAGAAGCAACAGCTTCTCGGGGAATAGCTAGGTCATCGGTGACGGATACAGCAAACGGTGTAATTGAGTTGCTTGTGCTGCGTGGGGGACAGCGCGGCTTTCTCACCATGGGCGAGGTCCAGCAGGAGCTGGAGGATGCCAAGGCTCCGGCCGACTCTTTCGAGCGAGTGCTCGACGCGCTCAAGGCCGCCGAAGTGCGGATCGAGGAGGATGGCCCGGAAGCATGGGATGACCTGCACACGAACGACGACTTCATCGTTGTATCCGATCCGGTCCGCATGTACCTCCAGGAGATCGGGCGGGTTCCGCTGCTGACACCACAGCAAGAGGTCGAGCTCGCAATGCAGATCGAGAACGGGCGGCGGGCCGCCCAACGGCTCGCGGAGGAGTCCGGGCTCGACAAGGTTGAGCGAGCAATTCTCTCGGCGTCGGAGAAGAAGGGGTTGCGGGCGGCCGAGCACCTCGTCGAGGCAAACCTTCGTCTCGTGGTGTCAATCGCCAAGAAATACGTTGGCCGCGGGATGCCGCTGCTTGATCTCTTCCAGGAGGGCAACCTCGGGCTCATGCGGGCAGCCGAGAAATTTGACTACCGCAAGGGCTTCCGGTTTTCGACGTATGCCACCTGGTGGATTCGTCAGTCGGTGACCAGGGCGCTGGCCGATCAGGGCCGCACCATCCGGGTGCCGGTCCACATGGTCGAGACCATCAACAAACTCATTCAGGCCCAACGGGCGCTCATGCAGGAACTGGGCCGCGAGCCGACGATTCCCGAGATCGCCGCCGACCTGGAGGTCGACCCCGAGCGGGTGACCGAGCTGCGCCGAATCGCCCAGGACCCGGTGTCACTCGAGAGTCCGCTCGGTAGTGAAGAAGAGTCAACCCTCGGCGATTTTGTCGAGGACCGGGAGGCCGAGGTGCCGGTCGAGGTCGCCTCGTTCAAGCTGCTGCAGGAGTACATCGCCCTCGCCCTCGAAGAGTTGAACGAGCGCGAGCGTCAGGTCCTCGTGATGCGGTTCGGCCTCGAGGACGGCAAGGTTCGCACTCTCGAAGAAGTCGGCAACTACTTCGGGGTGACGAGGGAGCGGGTTCGCCAGCTCGAGACCAAGGCTCTCGCCAAGCTCCGAATGCCGGCGAGGAACCGCGAGTTGCAGGGCTTCTTGGACTCGTAGAGCGGTTCGGCCGTAGGCCTCACCGGTCACCGGTCACCGGTCACCGGTCACCTGTCACCGGTCCTGCTGGTGGACTACCTCGGGCTCTTAGGAGATCAGCTGCTTCGGGCGGCTTTGTTGGCCTGGTCCATGAGGCCTTTGCCTTTGGCCAGGAGATCCTGAACCTCGGGTCGGCCGGTCATGTCGTGGTAGCCCTCCACGATCTGTTCGTACCGGTCACGGCCGGCTTTGGCTCCGAGCACGTAGCCCACCCCGAGTCCGATCACGATTCCTGTCTTGAATGCCATCTTCGGTTCCCTCGTCCGTAATGTCACGAGTGTATCGGTCCGGCCGGTGACAGGTGACAGGTGACCGGCGACCGGTCTAATTGCAGTCGCACGGGTTATTGCCGCATTCGGGGCAGCCGCGCACGCGAGGCGGCCAGTGACTGGATGGCGCCGTCGACACCCCGCCGGGCGTCCCGATCGGCATACAGCCGGGCGATGAGATTCTGCAGTTCGATGAGTGTCATACTCTCCAAACGTGCGCGATGGGGGTCGCGTTAACGCTTTGTCGACTCCGCGACATTTGCGCCCGGTTGACCGCACAGGGCCGACAGAAGATTGCCGGTCGGGTGCTACGCTTTCGCCGTTCCATCCGGGGTAGCTCAATCGGCAGAGCGACGGGCTGTTAACCCGCAGGTTGCGAGTTCGAGTCTCGCCCCCGGAGCCATACCGCGATGCGTTCCCCCACTCTTCGGGAACTTTGATACCGCAATGGGTGTCATAGCTATGGCTTACACGAGGAGAGTCTTGGTCACCGAAGTAATACCCGCGGATCTTTCGATCCCACAGCGCCGCACTAACGATCGTGCCGTACTGTCGCGCCACGCCGCCCCACTAGGCGTCTACGCCCGGTACGTCAAGCCGGCCCTCGACCGGGTCACCGCCTTCGTGTTGTTCGTCCTCACCCTTCCGATCCTGATGGCGGTGGTGGTTGCTGTATATGCCGAGTTCGGTCGGCCGATCTTCTTCCGGCAGCCCCGGGTTGGCCGCGGGGGCCGGGTCTTCAAGGTCAACAAGTTCCGAACCATGGATGCGGATCGCCGCACCTCGCGTCCGGAGCCATTGCGGGCTGCCGACCGGCGCCGTTCCCACAAATCCGAATCAGATCCCCGCATCCGGCCGGTGGGACGGTTTCTCCGCAGATGGAGTCTCGACGAGCTTCCCCAACTCACCAACGTCCTGGCGGGGCACATGAGCCTGGTCGGTCCCCGACCGGAGATGGTGCAAATCGTCGAGCGATACGACGAGTGGCAACACGCCCGACATCAAGTGAAGCCGGGTATTACCGGCCTGTGGCAAGTCTCAGCCCGTGACGTCCCCATGCACGAGGCAACCCACATCGATCTGGAGTACGTCTCACGGCTCTCGCTGCGAGAGGACCTGAGGATCCTGGCCGGGACCCTTCCCGCAGCCCTCGGCGACGGAAAAGGGTTCTAAACCAGCAGCCAGGCCACGCCGGAGAGGACCGCGGCGATTCCAAGCGTGCTGCCCACCGACCGGCCCAATCGCCGGTTCCCAAGCGCCACCGCCATGCCTGCCTTCACGAGAGTATTGACCGCCACCGCGGCCAAGACCACGCGGGCGCCCACCTGAGGATCCAGTCCGGCCGTCTCGACGAGATCGGCGGTCGATAGGGTGATGGCGTCAACGTCGTTGATGCCGCTGACGGCTCCCACCAGGTTGAGCGAAGCTTCCGATGCCCGATCCAGCAGCGCCTTGCTGGCGAAGATGATCACGCCGTACAGGGCGCCGAACTGCAGTGCAGTTGTCAGTGTGAGCGGGTTGGTGAGATCGAGCTCCGGATCCTCTGCCCCACGTCCGTGGGAGCGCCGCCACCATACGAACGCCGCTCCCTCCACGAGGACGAAGAGGATCGCCAGTGGCCAGAGGAGCTCCTTGCCCAGTTCGGGCTCGATGACAAAGGCTTCCACGAGCACCCGCCCATACATCAGTCCTGAGGCGGCGATGATTCCAGCCGTAAGGGCGTTGGTGAGCATCGCCGGAGAGGTCTTGGACATCCTGGCGAACCCGAGCGTGACGGCGGTGGATGATACGAGACCCCCGAGGAACCCCGTCAGAGCGAGCCCGCGGGAACCGACCAAACGGAGCGACACGTAGCCGATGAGGCCGATCCCGGCCACGAAGATCACCATCAGCCAGATCTTGCGCGGGTTGATGGCGTCGAACGGGCCGAAGTCCTCGTTCGGAATGAGCGGAAGGACGACGGCGGTGATGGCGGCGAACTGCAGCACCGCCTTGATGTCATCCTCAGAGAACCGTCGCGACATCCCGTGGAAGAACTCCTTGGACCTGAGCAAGTAGGCGGTGCCGACCGCCACCGCCAGCGCCGCCACCCATTGCTCGTCCCAGGCCAGGGCGCCCACGATGAAGGTCACGAACGCGGCCGCCTCGGTGGTGGTACCCCAATCGGAGGTGCGAATGCCTACTCCGACGTACGTGGCAATCAGGAGCGCCCCGAAGGCCAGGGCGGCCACCAGGAAGGCGCTCGATCCGAAGCGATCTCCGAGAAATCCGGCCCCGGCCCCCCACGCCCCGTACAGCGCAAACGTGCGGACACCGGCATAAGTGTCGGCGGCGGCCGGGTCCTCCTGTTCTCCGCGGACCTGGCGCTCCAGGCCGATGATGGCCCCGAGGCCGGCGGCTACAACGAAGGCCGTGACTATGGCGCCGCTGTCTTCCATGGCTCCAGCTTCGCCCCTTTGGGAACCCAGCGCAACGTCCGTTTGGCCCATTACCAAGGGAGCGCCCCGCTGGTGCCCCCTTCGTCGTTCCCGCTGGGGAAGCGCTAGGTCGTGTCACCCCCGCCGATGGCGTTCTTGATGAAGCGAACGATCTCGTGGGCCGTGTCTCCGGCGGCCCGGAGGTCGGTTCTCGCCGACTGAAGCACCGATTGCGCTGAGCGCAGCGTCTCGGACGAACCGGGGTAGTCGATCGGCGTCAGGTTGAGGACCATGCCGGGCACCGCGACCGCCGAAGCCGCGCCCGAGGCGACTAGCTCCTTCATCTCAGCCAGGAGCAGTTCGGCGTCGGTCACGGCGATGCCGAACTCGTCGAGCCGATCGAGGACGTCCCCGAGAGTGCCGGTTGTCTCTTCGAGTCGGCCGGCGATTGCTCCAGCCGCGTCGGATGCCAGTACCAGGTGTACTTTGGGCGCCACCACCGCGTAGATCCGGTAGTCCTCGAAGATCTTCGGGATCAACTCCCACAGCGTCGCCAGATCCCCGGCGGCCCGGATATCTCCGGCCAGGGCCTCGAGGCCGGCCGCCGAGGCTCGCAGCTCGCCGAGCAGCTGGTCGGCATGGCCGGTCCCGACCGTGGTCGAGCGATTGATCGCACCCTCGAGGTCGTCGATGGTGGCGAGCCGTTTCTCGATTGCTTCGAGGCTTCGGGTCTTGAGCGCGTCGAGCCACCGGGCTTCACGTTCGGCGACGGCCGCCTGGCGGTCCTCGGTCGGTCGCTCGGTCGTCGCCGTTTCCTGGGCGAGTGCCGCCCCGGGCACCGTTGCCAGCATCAGGGCGGCCAGGGCGACCGTTGTCAGTCGTTTCATCGTCATGGGAGGATCTCCATTTCCTCGGCTGCCAGAGCGGCGGCCGCTTGGTTCAAGAGCTGATCCAGCTCAGCGAGCGTTTCGTCGAATCCGGCCAGCAGCGAGTCGATTTCATCGACTGCCACATCAGGCACGGCAGCGAGAACGTTTGGCGACAGACCGGCGTCGGTGCCTGTGCCCACCGATCCGGTCGCCTTCCCGCCACAGCCGGCCACCGTTATGGCCCCTGCCAGCAGCAGCAACGCTGTTCTCGTCTTCGAGTGCATGCCGTTCTCTCCCTTGCGCTTGGCTTGCCTACCCACAGATGTTCGGCCCGACCTGTCGACAGACGGTTTGGGAGGTGTAAAGAGTCTGTGAGTGACTAGCGCGGGGCGAGCCGACGAAATCAGCCCTTCAAGATCGTGAGGGCGGCGGCTACATTTGAGGGTCACGGCGAGCCCGGGGGAAGGCGAAATGACACTCTTTGAGGTTTTGAAATTGGTCCATGTGGTGGCGGTCATCATTTGGGTCGGTGGATCGTTCACGCTCGGCGTCTTCGTCGAGCGGGCTCAGCGCTCAAAAGACGAGGCGACCGTCCTCGGCCTGACCAAGATTGCCGGGTTCGTCACCAAGGCGATCTTCAATCCGGCCGGCATCATGACGCTCGTCGCCGGGATCTGGATGGTCATCGACAACGATGCGATCGAGTTCTCCGACCCATGGATCTCGCTCGGGTTCCTAGGGGTAGCCCTCGGCGCCGGTCTGGGAATGGCCTTCTATCCCAAGGCGATTCAGCGGGTACAAGCCGGCATAGCGGCCGACGGGCTTGTCGGCAACGACACGTTGGACGCTCTCCGTAAGCTCCGCCTGGTTTCCACCCTCGAGTGGGTATTCCTCATCATTGTGGTGTGGGCCATGGTGATCAAACTGGGGGCCTAACCCCGCCTCGTGGTCGATCCTGACGCTCCGGTTGAAATAGCGCTCGGCTTCGGCCCCGAGCATCGCCACGCCGCCGCCAGCCTCTACTGGGCTGCCTTCGCTCGCAAGCTCGATCACGCCCTCGGACCTCGCGAGCGCGGCCTGGCGCTGATCGAAAGAGGACTCGACCCGAGCCGTGCGGTGACCGCCTTCCAGGATGGCGAGATGGTCGGAATCGCCGGCTTCAGTCTCGACGGTCGGGCATTCGCCACTATCCGGGCTCGTGACATCATCAAAGAATTCGGCCCTTTGAGCGGAATCCGGCGGACCGCCTGGGCCTCGATATTGCATCGCCAGCCGCAAGACGGCGTGCTGTTGATGGACGGCATCGTGGTTCGAGCCGACCGGCGGGGCCGCGGTATCGGAACGAAGCTCCTGTTTCGTGTTTTCGATGTTGCGCTGGCCCACAACAAACGAGTTGTGCGACTCGACGTCGTCGACACCAACCCGGCGACCCGTCATCTGTACGAGGGGCTGGGTTTCGTAGAGATCACGACAGGGAAGGTCCCGTTCTTGCGCCGGGTGATGGGCTTTTCAGCGGCGACCACGATGGAGCGCCCCGTCAACTAACCGGAAAGCGCCCGCTCCGGTTTACCATCCAGCCTCCGCTAGGCCCGTAGCTCGGTCGTAGCCTCGTACACTCTGACTCTGTGGGGCCCGTAGCTCAGTTGGTTAGAGCAGCGGACTCATAATCCGTCGGTCGTAGGTTCAAGTCCTACCGGGCCCACTGCTAACCAGCCCTTCGTTGCTGGGGTTTGTCAGTATCGGCCTAACCCTGCTGGGCGGTCGAAAACCCTCAGCCCCACACCAACCCCGCAGGCTGCTGCTGAAGTTGCCGGTACCGGTCATCCAAGCGGGCGGCCAGATCTTCAGTGGCGCTCGGACAAGGGTGTGTGTACTTCTGGGTGACGGTGATGCTGGAGTGACCGAGTTGCTGCCGCGCAAACTCCAAGTGAAGAGGGTTCGGTGACCGGCTGGTTATCAGCGATCGATGAAGGTGCTCGAGAATTCCGGTTATCTCTCGGTGTTGAGATCGTTGATAGGGGTGGGATGACCGTCATTGTGCGCGAGCGAGCCAGGTGATGTCTGAAGTCGAACCGCGACTGGTTGAGCCGGCTTGATCAATGGCGGTGCTGAAGCCGGTCGGGTTCGTGCGGTTGGGGCGCCGGATGAATCACACCGGGCGGGGGACCGAATCGCCATTGAGGGGCTGGATGGAAGGCGCGGTGTCTTCGCTGTAATGGTCTTCGTTCGCTGCTTGCTCCAGAAGGCCGGCCAGGCCGGCGACGAACGTGTCGTTGTCGGCCACGGTCCGGCTGGCGATTCGCAGGTACCGGTCGCCGTCAAGCATGGTCTTGCCTGCGCAGTGTTTGACCAGGATGTTGTAGTCGGTGAACATGCGCTTGGCGACTTCGGGCGATGAGGGCGAGTCGGGCGGCAAACGGCAAAACACGAAATTCGCCTCCGATTTGTAGGAACGCATACCCGGAATCCGGCTCAGCCCATCGTGCAGGCTTTCGCAGTCCGAGGCAACGCGGTCACAGCTCTTTTTGAATAGGCGGTGATACCGCGGAGCCAGACGCAGAAAGGCTTCGGCAAAACTGTTGATGTTCCAGATATGGAGCTCG
>CAXMQV010000036.1:0-16865 GCA_964195905.1 uncultured Gammaproteobacteria bacterium | reverse complement strand
AGCTCTTCTACGACCTCGTCTTCGTCGTGGCCGTTGCCGGGCTCGGCCATCGACTTCTCGTTGACCCGAGCTGGAAGGGCGGGCTCGCGTTTGCCGGCTTCTTCGTTCCGCTGTGGTGGGCGTGGGCCGGGTACACCTTCTACGCCGACCGGTACGACACCGACGATCTCGCCCAGCGCAACCTGGCGGGTGCCCAGATCGTGACCGTCGCCTTCATGGCCGCCAGCGTCGGCGGCGAAGAGACTGATTCGACGTTCGCCTTCGCCGTCGCCTTCATCGCAGCCCGTTCCATCCTCGTCCTCATGTATGTCCGGGCCCGCCGCCACGTGCCCGAGACCCGCGAACTCGTCACCGGGTACATCGTCGGCATGTGCGCGGCAATCGCAGTGTGGGCGATTTCGCTCCTCGTGCCCGAAGAGCCACGCATCGTTTTGTGGGCGATCGGTCTCACTATCGATTTCGCCAACATCTATCGGCTTCGCAAGATCCAGGCCAAGGTGCCCCTGGATGTCTTCCACCTGCCCGAGCGGTTCGGGCTGTTCACGATCCTGGTGCTCGGCGAGTCGATCGCGGCCGTGGTGGCCGGGCTCGAGCATGAAGGGTGGATGATGACCCCGTTCATCGGAGCCATCCTCGGCATCACCATCGCCACCGGGCTGTGGTGGATCTACTTCGACAACCTGGAGGGGTCTGTGGTCCGGCGCGGGAAAGGACAGCGCACGGCCTGGAAACCCACCGTGTGGATCTACAGCCACCTTCCGCTCGCCATCACCCTGACGGCCACCGGCATCGGGCTCGAGTTCCTCGTCACCCATCACTTCGAACAGCCTGAGCGGATGGTCGTCACGCTCGGCGTGGTGGGTGCGCTCATGACCATGGGGCTGATCCACGTCGCAACCGAAGGGGGACCGGAGCGCCACGACGGAGCCAAAGCGAGGATTCGATTCGGATCAGCCGGCCTCGTGCTCCTAGTCGGGTTGGCGGGAAGCGGCCTATCGGCCAACTGGTTCGGCGCCATTGTCGCAGTGATCGTGGTCGGCCAGGTGGGCCTCGATATCTTCTTCGAGTCCAGACCGGGCGTCGCAGCCGGAGGGGCCGATCCCACGAGCGATCACGCCCCCCTCTGAGGCTCTGTCACACCCGACGCGTACGGTGGGCGGGTGGACATCCCATCCAACCTCCAGGGCGACATCGCCCGTTTCGAGGCGCTCGGGCAATGGGATCGAGCCGAGCTGGGCCGATCGCTGCGCCGCCTCGGCCTGAGCTATGGCGAGATCCGAGAGCTGATCCCGGTGCCGAAGGGAACTCTGGCCGGCTGGTGCCGAGAGATCCGGCTTAGCGAGGGGCAGGTAGCGGCGATCAAAGACCGACGCGGGCCACGCGAGGGTCCTCGGAATACCCAGTGGAAGCGCCGTCGAGAAGTCGAGCAAATCAGGGCGGAGGCAGGCCGAACGGCTCTCACCCATCTCAGGGATCCGTTCTGGGTGGCCGGCACAGTCCTGTACTGGGGCGAAGGTAACAAGACCAAACGGAACCTCGCCGTCGCCAACGCAGATCCAGCACTTCTCCAGCTCTTCATGCGGTGGACTCGCCAATTCCATCTCCCGACGGCTTCCTTCGTTCTCGCCCTTCACTTACATGCGGGTAATGACGAGGCGGCTGCAAAGGCCTATTGGCAAACTCAGCTCGGCGTCACCGATTTCACAAAGACCTACATCAAGCCCTCCGGGACCGGGCACAGGAAGAACCACCTCCAGAGCGGAATCTGCCGCGTGTACGTGCGGAAGAGCACCAACGCCTGGATTCGAACCATGGAATGGATAGATACTCTCCGAAGCCATCAAACAAGCCTTGCTAACCTCTCCAGCGGGTCGCTAGCTCAATTGGCAGAGCAACGGACTCTTAATCCGTAGGTTGTGGGTTCAAGTCCCACGCGACCCACCTCGCGGGTGTAGCCGAATTGGTATAGGCGCCAGATTTAGGATCTGGTGGGTTCGTCCCATTGGGGGTTCGAGTCCCTCCACCCGCACCGGCCCTGACCGCCGCCGGCGGTGAGGGATGAGCCCCTCGACCGTTACTTCGCCTTCTTGCGCTCCTTGCGCTGCTTGCGGCGACTGAGGGCCAGGCTGCCGAATCCGCTGATGACGGCCATGTAGAAGCCGAAGTCGTACCACCATCCGGTGTTGTTCGGCTCGTAGACCCGGATATCGGAGTCGAAGATCTCCCAGACCAGCGTGAAGGGAGCGATCCATCCATGCCACACGCCGTGGAAAAAGTTGGCCCGATCATCCGCGGCGAAGTTCTCCGAGCCAGGCGCGCAAGCCGCCAGAATCAGGGCCAACCCGATGATGAGCAGCCAGGTCCGCTTTCGCATCCGTTCCCCTCTCTGTCGTGCCACCGAAACCTACCAGGCAGGCTCGAGGAGCGACTCTGACCCGATCCCTCACGTACCAGAACGCGAAACCTAAGATATGAGCACTTCCCTGCCGATAACAGGATGACATGCGTCCTCTCGAAATCCTGATCCTCGCCCTCAGCGCGCTGTGGTTCGTGCTGCCCAATCTGACACGGCGCAAGGGAATCCGCCAGGGGGTCGGCCTCCTCCTCGCCATGACCGTCCCGTGGCAGATCGCCATCGAGGGGTACCGATGGCAGATGGTGCCCGCTTATGCGCTGGCCGGCCTGATCGCACTCGGCACCTGGTGGGAGTTCATCGGTCCGCCCGAGGACTTCACCCCTCCTCAACGAGGCCGCGGCGTGGGGCGTGCTCTCGGGGGCCTGGTGGGTGTCGCCGCCATCGCCCTCCCGGTCGTGCTTCCGGTCGTGACGCTCCCCGAGCCAGACGGGACCTACCCGGTGGGAACGTTCTCGCTTCACCTCGTCGACGAAAGCCGCCGGGAAACCTATGGCCTGCAACCGGGCGGCCCCCGCGAGCTCATGGCCCAGGTGTTCTATCCCGCCGACCCCGGCCCCGATGCCGAGACGGGTCCCTGGATCGAAGACCTGGGAGCCGTCGGCGCCTCGCTCGCTTCTCTCCTCGATGTTCCCTCTTTCAGCTTCGATCACCTCGCCCTCACCGACACCCACACCTACCCAAACGCTCCAGTCTCTGATGCCGTCGCCGCCTTCCCGATCGTCATCTACTCCCACGGGTGGCAGGGATTCCGAACCGTCAACTTCAATCAGGCCGAGACGCTGGCCAGCGAGGGCTATGTGGTCGTCGCCATCGACCACACCTACGCCTCGGCCATGACGGTCTTTCCCGGAGGCAGGGAGGCGCCCCTCGACCCGTCCGCCCTTCCCGATGAGGACGTCGTCGGTACCACCGTATTCCTGGCGGCCGGAGCAGACCTGATCGGGGTCATGGCAGACGACCTCGACTTCGTTGTTGATCAGCTCCAGGGCATCAACAACGGGGAACGATCCACCTCACTGGCACAGCGGCTGGATCTCAACACGCTCGGCCTCTTCGGCCACTCGCTTGGCGGAGGGGCCGTCGTTACCTTCTGCGCCACCGACTTCCGATGCAAGGCCGGCATCGGCTTTGACCCCTGGGTCGAACCGGTCGAAGCCGCCATCATCGAGCAGGGGATGCGGGTGCCCTTTGCGTTCGTGCGCAGCGAAGAGTGGGCAGCAAAACCGAATGACGACGTGCTGCGCAGGCTGTTCGAGAACGGCCGGCGTGACCAGTACTGGCAATCGATCAGCGGGACCGAGCACCGCGACTTCGTCTTCTCGCCACTGATGAGCCCGGTCGGAGGCCTCATCGGGATTCAGGGCGCGATCGACTCGGATCGCCTCATCAGCATTATCGACGACGAGCTGACCGGGTTCTTCGGCCAGCATCTGCTCGGCGAGGACCGGGGTTTCCCCGAATCCATGGAGACCGAATACGGCGACCTGGCCTCTTCCTAGCTCCACCAGCCCGCGACAGCCACCGCACCCGGCCCTCCGAATCGGATCAGCTGCTGTGCCGACCCGGCGACCTGCCATCGGATGACGCCGTCCAGGTAGGTCGCAAAGGCGTCTTTCCCATCGCCGAGAAGATCTCCCGCTACGAGCGCTCCGGCCTGCCCGATCGGCCAGGTCTCGCCCTCGATCCCGTACACGGTGTCAGTCGAAGCTCGATACACGGCGACGGTATCGGTTCCATCGCCGTCCCAATCACCGGCCAGTGGTTGGTCGCCGGTCACTCCGAATTCGAAGTCCAGGTCGGCAAAGCCGAGCGAGTTCGAATTACGGAGGAAGAATCGCCGCTCGGATGGCCGGTAGACCCCGATCGAATCCACGCCGTCGCCGTCCCAATCCCCGCACAGCGGAATGTCACTCGGGATGCCAAAGAAGAAGTCGAGATCGGCGAATCCGAGCGTGTTGCTGTTACGAAGGTACGCAAACCCCTCGTGAGGGCGGTAGAGGCCGACCGTGTCAGTGCCGTCGCCATCCCAATCACAGAACAGCGCGATATCGCCCGGAACGCCGTAGTAGATCGTGTGCACAACGCCCTCCCCCAGCCGGAACGCCCAGCGACCCGAGCCCGGGTCATGGACCGCCCACTTGTCACGGGCCGAAAGGGTCGTGACCCGGATCGGTTCGGCCCCGACCCGGTTGCCGCTCTCGTCGACTGCGGTGACCTTCACCTCATACTCCTGGCCGGGAGCGAGTCCGGTGATGACCGCCGAGGTCGCGCTCGTAACGAGGGCCGGTTCCAACCCGGCAACCACTTCGTAGCTCACGGCTCCGGTGTCAATCGCCGCCGGCCAGGCGACGGCAACGCTAGAGGCCTCGATTCCGGTCGCCACGATGGGCCCGACAAAGACCGGGGCAGACGTATCGGCCAGGTCGACGACGAATCGATCGCCGACCTGCTGGCGCACGGTCAGGGTCCATCCGTTCGGGAGCACCAGGTCATCACCGACCGTGAGGACATGTTCGTATGAGTCGGGCTCAGCGGGCCATTGGGACGTTCGACGGGAGAGACCGAAACAGGGCAGGGCGCTGCCGCACGCTTCGGCCCGTTGGTCGAGCGTGTGGACCGTCACCCCGGCCGAAGGCAGGGCGACGTCATACTCGGCCCGGATCCGAACGTCCACCGCCGTCAGCCACCCCTGTTCTCCATTTGGCACAAGCAACAGCTGGTCACCTGAGCCGCCGATCGCCGACAGGGTGAATGACCCTGCCCGATCGGCGATCACCACATCGGACGGATCGATCCAGCCGGCGATGTAGCGGTGGAGGGCGGTGGTGGCCATGAGCTTCGTCCGATCCCCTGCTTTGCTCATGACATCGGTCGGGTCGTCGTACTCGGCCCACGTGCCGATGGTGGAGCCTGAAAAGATATGTCCGAAGTGAAGGGTGTGACCGAGCTCGTGGGCGACGGTCACAAGGCGGGGATTGGGCCCCAGCACCGCATGGGCCCCCAACGTCACCGATCGGTAATTGTCCGGATAGGTGGCCGGCGAGGGAGGGCACAGCCCCTCGTACGGGCACCAGATCCCACTCTGGGCCGATCCCCCATTTGAGGCTGCGTCGGTGACAATGATCACTCCGTTCGGGTCGCTCGTGACGCGGTCGGCGACCGCATTCGCACAGCCAGACCCCTCTACCACCGAGCCGCCCGCCCGAAACACCGGCTGGTATCTCCCCTCCGACAGCCACTCGTAGAAGCGTGTGATTTCGGAAGTGAGGGTCTGTGCGAGCAAAACGGGATCGAGCGCCACGCTGCCTGCCGGCGTGTCGCATGCCCAGACTTCCCAAACGTCGGTTCCGAGTGAGTGAAGCCGCAGCTCGGAGCTCCCGGCAATCACGCCAAGCGGCTCCCAGCCGTAGACGTCATTTTCGAGCTGGGCGGACATGTTGGCGGTTGCTGCGCCCCACGGGACAAGAAACGTCGCGATGAACGCGACGAGAAACAATTCCCGCCAGACCCGCCCCCGGGTCGTGTTAGCCATACGTTCAACGTACTCAGCGTGAGATTTCTCGCCTACGTTAAGTGACTAGCCCTTCGACCGGCTACGGCGGCGGCGCAAGCCGACGAGCGAGCCCGTGCAGGGCGCGGGCCCGGTGGCTGATGCGGTTCTTCTCGTCTTCGGGGATCTCGGCCAGCGTCTGGTATCCGAACTCGGCCACCTCGAAGACCGGGTCATACCCGAAGCCGTTGCTGCCCCGGCGGATGCGGGCGATGCGGCCGTCGAGCACCCCTTCGGCGGTCACATGCGATCCGTCGGAGTACACGAGTGCGACCGCCGTCCGGAATCGGGCCGACCGATCCCCCTCACCGTCCAGCTCCTCGAGCAGCTTGGCCACATTGTCGGCATACGTGGCATCCGGGCCCGCGAAACGGGCCGTGAACACGCCGGGGGCGCCGCCGAGGGCGGTCACCTCCAAACCGGTATCGTCGGCGAGCGCCGCTACCCCGGTATGCCCGACCACCATCCGGGCTTTGTGCAACGCGTTCGCCTCGAGCGTGTCGTATGGCTCGTCGATCTCCGGCCACTCAAGGCCGGTGACCACTTCGAACGGCTCTGCAAGCCCCGACAGAACCGCTTCGACTTCGCGGATCTTGTCGGGGTTCTTAGAGGCAACGACGACCCTTCTCAGCCCGCCACCGCCTGTCGCTGCAGGCCGACGAGCTCGTCGATCCCCGCCGCCGCCGCGTCGACGAGGCCATTGAGGTCGTCGCGGGTGAACGGGGCGTGCTCGGCGGTGCCCTGAACTTCAATGAGCCGGCCCGAGCCGGTCATCACGACGTTGAAGTCGACATCAACCGAAACGTCCTCGGGATAGTCGAGATCGAGCAGCACGGTCCCCTCCCGCACCCCAACGCTCACCGCCGCGCAATGGTCGGCGAGCGGATCGGACTCGAGGAGGCCCTCGTCACGTCCGACCGCAAGGGCGTCGTACAGCGCGATCCAGGCCCCGGTGATGCCGGCGGTCCGGGTCCCGCCATCGGCCTGCAGGACGTCACAGTCAACGCGTACCGACAGCTCCCCCATGGCCTCGAGATCGACGACGGCCCGCAGCGACCGGCCGATGAGGCGCTGGATTTCCTTGGTGCGGCCGCCGTTGATCGACGTCCGAGAGATCCGTTCCCGGGACGACCCCGGCAGCATGTTGTACTCGGCGGTGACCCATCCCTTGCCGGTGTCCTTCAACCAGCGAGGCACACCGGGATCGATCGTTGCCGTGCACAGCACCCGCGTCTTCCCCATCTCCATGAGGACCGAGCCCGGAGTCATCTCGGTGTACCGGCGGGTGATGCGTACCGGCCGCAGCTCATCGACTTTACGGCCGTCACCGCGTTCACTCATATCAAGACCTCCAGGTCGGGCGCCGCCACCATGACATCGCCGCCGAAAACGACGGCCGCCTCGGCTATCGATTGTTGCGGGTCAAGGGTAGGCAGCAGGTGAGTCAGGATGAGCCGCTCCACTCCAGCCTGCTGCGCAATCTGTCCAGCTTCGGTGGCGGTGAGGTGGTGGGGGGCGGGCTTGTCCGGTCCCTGGAACATTGCCTCACACAGGAGCGTGTTCGCACCGGCCGCCAGTCCGGCCAGGTCAGATCCGGTCCCGGTGTCGGCCGAGTAGGCAATCGATCTTCCTTCGGTCTCGGCCCGGATTTGCAGAGTCGGCACTGGATGGTCGGATGGTCCGAACCTGAAGGCGATCCCGCCCAGCTCCAGCATCTCACCGGGCGCCGGCGTGAGCGGTGAGAATACTTCGGTGAGGTGCGACCCGCCGCCGGTGTCGACAAAGGCAGCCAGACGATCGGCGGCGCCATCGGGCACGATGAGAGGGAGCGGGGGTCGTTGGACGGGACCGAACCGCAGGTAGTGATAGAACGGGAACACGTCGGCACAATGATCGACGTGCAAGTGACTGATGATGAGGGCGTCGAGATCGGCCGGATCCATCAGGTCCAGCAAGGCTCCGAAGGTGCCAGAACCGGCGTCGATCCACACCCGGGTGTCGCGGTGGGAGAGGAGGTAGCCGGCAGTCGGCCGCCCCGCCGTTGGATACGTGCCGTTGGCGCCGAGGACCCAGAGTTCCACGTCGCCGAGACTACTCCTCGGCGACCTCAAGCTCTTCCTCGGTGATCTGGCCGTCACGAATCCGAAAGGCGCGGATTTCGGTGGCTCCCATCATGGGACCGGCCACCAGCCACACCCAGCCCGGCTCGGCGGCTCCTCTGACATCGGTCGGGGATGGATGGGCCGGAGCGCTCACATGACTGTGGAACGCTCCAACCAGGTCCCAGCCATTGCGTTCGGCATCGGTGAGAGCCTGGAAGTGACCGGCCGGATCGATGGTGAACGTGACCGGCGAAGCGTCCGCGTTCACGATGCAATACAGCTTCTGGATCCCGGAGTCGTCGCCGGCCAGCAGGCCGCAGGCCTCATTGGGCAGCTGCGAGCGGCAGTAGGAGAGGATCTCCTCGGCCATGGCGGCCGGGATCTTCATCGGCCGGCTCGGGCTGCTCCGTTGCGTTCGAGAGCCTTTTCCAGCTGGTCCTTCTTGACGAGGCCGCTGGCCCGCCAACGCTCGCCGATGCCGCCGCCCTCGCGTTTGGATTTCTTGCCCTGCTTCTTGGCCGATGCGCCGTAGACAACGAAGGTCGGGGTCGACATCACCCGGAAGCGCTGGGCGGCGGCGGGAACGTTGCGAACGTTCACCTTTACGACATGGGCGGAATCCTGATACTCGTCGGCCAGCTCGTTGACCACTCCATCCATGGTGCGGCACGGCTGGCAGCCGTTCTGCCAGAAGTCGAGGAACACCGGCTTGCCGGTGGCGGCGAGCTCATCGATCTGGTCGATGTGCTCGAGGTTGATTGGTTTGGTACGTCTCTTGAAGATCATGGGGTCCTACAACACCGTCGGGGCCAATTTCATTTCTCAGCAGTATGCGAGCCCGGGTGGCGGGCTTTCTGATGAACGGCACCAAGATACTTCCCGACGCCGTGTACCACGTGCCGGCTGCGCAGGGAATGCATGACATCGAACCCGTGGGTTGCCCCGGGAAGCTCGGCGTAGTGGACCCCCGACTCGGAGACCCCGGCAAGGGCAGCCACGAATTGGCGGGACTCGGCGGGGGGCACCAGGAAGTCGTGAGATCCGTGAAGCACAAAGAACGGTGGCGCTCCGGGATGCACCCGGGCGATCGGTGAGGCAAGGTCCCATCCCTCCGGGTCCTCCGCCGGCGAAGTCTTCATCACAAGGGATTCGATGAACGGCCACGGATACCGGATGCGATTTCGGTCGAGCAGGTCGTGAATCCCGTAGAGGGGCACGCAGGCCTGCACGGACGTGTCGATCTGCTCGAAGCCGGGTTGGTAGGAAGGATCATTGGGGGTGAGGGCGGCCAGCGCCGCCAGATGACCTCCCGCCGAGCCACCAGTCACCGCGATGAAGGACGGATCCCCGCCCCACTGCTCGATGTTCTCACGGACCCATCCAATTGCCCGCTTCACGTCGATGAGGTGATCGGGAAAGGTGGCGACCGGGCTGAGCCGGTATCCGATGCTGACGCACACCCAACCGTTCTTGGCCATGGAGAATACGAGCGGGCGGGCCTCCCGTTCCTTGTAGCCACGCCGCCATCCTCCTCCGTGGATCTGAATGAGAACCGGATGCGAGGTGGAGCGATCTTCCGGCAGATGGAGATCGAGGAGGTGGGCGGGCTCGGGCCCGTAGGACAGATCCGTCACCGGTTCGACGCCGTGCGGCAGTCGGGCGCGGGCCCGCACGAAGTCACCGAAGGTGGGGGCAGGCCCGGGACCGACGCCGCCGCCGAGTCCATTGAGGGCCTCCCGTAGGACCGGTTTGGCTCGCTCCCCCCAATACACCATGACCAACAGGCCGGCCCAGGAGAGGATGGTTAGGCCAAGTGCGATGCGGCCAAGCAGGTGATCGAGAACCCCGGCCCAGACGAACAGCGCGGTCAGCACGCCCTGCCAGGCGAGATGATGGATGGCGAGCTCACTGGTAACTAGGGCGGGCAGCCAGAGAGACCGCCGGCGGAGGCCGTTCACCGTGAACAACAAGCCAATCAGGCTTCCGAGAAAAAAGAGCACGCTCACCATTCCCGCCAGTATTGCCCACAGCTACCGGCAACCAAACGCCGCCAACAGCCTGCCGAAGCCGGCAGGTCAACCACCACCCCCGGCCAGAAGGCTCAGGAGCCGGCCGCCCAGGCCAGGAGCAGCTGTCCTCCGTAGTAGAGGGGAAGCCCCCACAGCCGATTCGAGAAGCCGGGCGCCACGAAGTTGTCGCGGGCTACCGCCAGATCGGAAATCACGAACATGATGGCTCCGGCGGGAATCCGCCAATCCCAGGAATCGGCTGCCGTCCCCGCCGCCAGCACTCCCATTATCGATATCACCACCGCATACGCGACGACCGGCCCCCGCATCCGGTCCGACAGGTGGGGGCTCAGCCATCGCAACACCTGTCGGGCAAAGACGGCGAACGGGACGATGGCCAGTAATCCAGGCGCCGCCACCCCGCGCACGAGAAAGGCGATGCCGTAGACGAGGTGGGCGGTGAGGAAGCTTCCGAGCCCACCCAGAAATGTGGCCTCCGACGAGCCGAGCAAGAACACATCGCCGAGGGCTGAGAGCACGAGGGCGGCCACCATCCAGCGCCCGAATCCGGTATCGAGCGCTCCGGCCGCCACCGCCACGGCGATGAAACCGGCCGATGCGAGCGGCTTGGCAAGGAATCGCCCTGGAGATCGGGTTCGCTCGGCCGCCAGCAGCCCCCCGAGCCCGACCGCGGTGGCGAGGGCGCCCCAGATCACTGTTCGTCGAGTGCGTACTCGGGAACCGTGAATTGATGAATAAGGGGGAGGTAGGGAGCGGGATCACCGACCCACGGATAGGCGGACATCTCCTCGTAGGTTCTCCTGCCCATGAGCATCCGGGCTGCTTCGTATGGATCCAGTTCGAGCGTCACCTCGGCCCCCTCCCGGGCGCCGTCGCCGATGAACCAGACCTTCTCACCGGTCACGAGCCGCATCGGCGCCAGCCCGGCGGCCCGCACCCGCTGATCGGCCGACACGGCGGCCTTGAGCGTGAGCCACATGCCCGCCGCCTCGCGACCACCCGTCTTGCGAACCGAGTTGCGGACGTCTTGCTCGTGGGACCACAGGTCGATTCCCACCGCCGTCAGCGCGGGGCCGGTAGCGCGCAACAGCTCGACGAGCGGTTCAACCGCCTCCGACCATTCCTGCAGCACCTCAGCGATCGAACGGTCACGACGCTCCTCCACCTGACGGGCTGTGCTGTCGGGAGCAGCGACCGTTCCCTGGCCGGCCACGAGGTCGACGGCGATCCCGGTCACGTGCCCGATGGTGTCCTTGGCCGACCAGTCCGGGCAGGCCAGGACCGGGGCGGCCAACTCAGCCTCGGTGAGGTCGGCCCCGAGGGCTGAGAACCTGCGGTACGTATCGAGGTATACGTCGGCGACATCGGCCATCGCGCTCCTTTCGTCCCGGTGATTGTCGCACGCCCGGCGGCCGGGCCTAATCTCGGCGGCGAGTCAAGGAGGAACATGGACCACACACCCGCCGAGAACATCCAGTGGGCGGACGCCGGCGACGAGCACTTCACCGGACGGGTCCGGTTTGGCCCCCTCTCGACGGCCCCCGATCCCGGTCTCAATGTGCTGGGTGTTCTGTTCGAACCGGGTGCCCGCACCGACTGGCACACCCATCCCGAAGGCCAGGTGCTCTATATCGCTTCGGGGGCCGGCAAGGTCCAGAAGGACGACGGCGAGACAGTCCACATGTCGGCCGGAGACGTCGTCCACTCACCTGCCGGCGAGACCCACTGGCACGGCGCCTCCGAAAACAGCTACCTGATGCACCTGTCACTCACCACCGGTGGCCCCACAGAATGGCTGCCGAAGAAGGTCAGCGACGAGGAGTACGAGCGGAGCTGATCAGTCACCGGTCACCGGTCACCCGTCGGCGGCCAATCATCAGCCGTGCATCAGGTGTCGTTGGACCAGCGGCGTGCGTTCCGCAGAATGAGAACCGGACCGACTACCAGCGCAGCCAAACCAGCAGCGCCTGCCAGCATCGCCACGGCGAGGGGATACTCCTCGCACCCATCGCTACAGACGAGGGCACCCAGGCCGAGCAAAACCATCCAATACACGGCATTGGCAAGACCCACTCCCCCCACGAGTGCGCCCAGCCATATCCCGATCCGTTTCCCGATGGTCATGTTCTGATGCTACGTCCAACGGCCAATCGCCCACCGCCTGCTGCTGAGGCCGGTGACAGGTGACCGGTGACCGGTGACAGGTGACAGGTGACCTAAGAAAATCCCTGATCGTCGAACAGCACGACCCGCCATCCGTCCGGGTCCGCGAACGTCACGCCCTGGTCTTCCCAATACGGGTTTTCGGGGGGCACCGGTTGGAAGCCGAGGGCACTCAATCGGAGGGTGGCAGCAGTGATGGCCCTGGAGTCGGGTAGGTAGAGCACGAGCAGATTGTCATCGGTCGGCGCAGGTCCCGGCGAGCCGTCTTCGTGATGAACGAATTCGAGGTGATAGTGGCGTCCCGGCAATCCGACAACGACACCCGAGTAGCCGGCGTGGTTCTCGAATGTGGTGACGACTGGCAGGCCAAGGCCGTCACGGTAGAAGGCGACGACTTCGTCCAACCTATCGGTCGGTCGCGCCATCCGGACCTGGACCACCGGTAGTTCTTCGGGCCAGGCAGCATCCATGCTTCGAGACTACCGCTGCCGGTAGAGTCGCCGTATGGCACTACCCGTGATACTCGCCCTCGACGACGACCCGGACATCCTCCATCAGTTGCGCGAGGACCTCGTCGCCCACTACGCCGAGACCTACCGGATCCTCACCGCCCACTCGGCTCACTCGGCCCTCGACCTCCTCGAGCACCTGCACGAGACCCGGGAGCACGTCGCCGTTCTCCTCATCGATCACGACATGCGCCACATGGAGGCGCCCGAGTTCTTCGCAACCCTCGGCGAGCAGCATCCGGGCGCCAAGCGGGTGATCCTGACGGGTTTCGATGAAGAGGAGGCCGTCACCGGGATCCTCGAGCAGACCGGGGCGACCCAATGGATCCACAAGCCGTGGGAGCCCGCCGACCAGGGCCTCTATCCCCCCATCGACGACCTGCTGTTCGACTGGGTGTCAGAAAACCCCCAGCCGTCGCAAGCCCTCAGAGTCATCGGCCACCAATGGGCCCGCGACGCCCACGCCATCAAGGATTTCCTAGGGCGCAATCAGGTGCCGTTCCGCTGGCTCGACCTCGACCGCACCCGCGAGGCAGGCGTCCTGCTCGAGAGTGAGGGCCTGGCTGGCGCCGCTCTGCCGGTGGTGCTGCTGTCGGACGGCACGGTGCTCGAAGATCCCCAACTGGAAGCGCTGGCCGAGAACCTCGGCATGCATGTGCACGCCGATCGGAAGTACTACGACGTCGCCATCGTCGGGGCCGGACCGGCCGGATTGGCGGCAGCGGTCTACGGGGCGACCGAGGGTCTCTCCACCGTCCTCATCGAACGGGAAGCTCCCGGCGGCCAGGCAGGCAC
Source organism: uncultured Gammaproteobacteria bacterium (assembly GCA_964195905.1). Lineage (GTDB taxonomy): Bacteria > Actinomycetota > Acidimicrobiia > Spongiisociales > SHLN01 > SHLN01. The sequence goes on along the minus strand of CAXMQV010000036.1, from coordinate 3,300 downwards.
CAGCAGCCGGATCGAGAACTACCTCGGATTCCCCACCGGAGTGAGCGGGGCGGACCTGGCCAGGCGGGCTCTGACCCAGGCCAAACGGTTCGGGGCCGAGGTACTCACTCCTGTCGCAGCCACCAAGCTGACGCTGGCCGATGGGTACAAGGTGTTGGACCTCTCGGACGGAACGACCATCACGTGCCGGGGTCTCATCATTGCCACTGGAGTGTCTTACCGCCACCTGCCGGCCGAGGGGCTCGATCGGCTGACCGGCGCCGGGGTGTACTACGGAGCGGCCACCACCGAGGCCCTGGCCGCCGAAGGCCAGCACGTCTATGTCGTCGGGGCCGCCAACTCGGCCGGACAAGGAGCCAAGTACTTCTCCAAGTTCGCCGACAAGGTCACCATGATCATCCGGGGACCCGACCTGGCCGCCAACATGAGTCAGTACCTCATCGATCAGATCGATGCCACCGACAACATCGAAGTCGTGCCAAACACGCATGTAACGAAAGCGCTCGGCGAAGACCACCTCGAACAGATCGAGCTCGAGAACGTCGAAACCGGCGACAAAGAGTTGGTGCCTGCGTCGTTCCTGTTCATCTTCATCGGGGCGGTCCCGACCCATGAATGGCTGGGCGACGCGGTGGAGTGCGACGAATTCGGGTACGTCCTCACCGGGCCCGACCTGCTGACCGACAACCAGCTCCCCGAGGAGTGGCCGCTCCCCCGTCACCCGTTCCACCTCGAAACCTCGAGCCCTGGCATCTTCGCAACCGGCGACGTCCGCCACGGCTCCATTCGCCGCGTAGCCGGCGCCGTCGGCGAAGGCTCAACCGCTATTCAGCTGGTGCACCGGTATCTGGCGGAGAGCGGCTGAGAGGGCCAACCGCGAACCGGCGACCGGCGACCGGCGACCGGATGTGAGCTGGCATCAGACATCAAACAATCCCACAGAGCGTTGACCAACTGGATGTAGTTTCTCTGGACCTGGCGCCGGCGGCGCCGGTCGTCCCCTATCTCAGTTGCGGCGGCAGTAGTCGACTTCTCGGCCATGGTCGCGCCGGAACGAAGGCAAGGCCGAGAAGTGACAGAAGACACGGCTTCCATTACGCCAGCGCCACTAGCTCCAGCATCGTCTGGTCGAAGTAGGCGGTCGTGCCCTCGGGCATGAGGATGGCCCGATCGATCTCGAGCCGAGCGACGAAGTCGGTGTCGTGGCTGACCAGAATGATCGTTCCCGGATAGTGATGAAGTGCATCCAGCAGTGCCGACTGCGCCTGCGGATCGAGGTTGTTGGTCGGCTCATCGAGCAGCATGACGTTCGGGCCGCCCAGCACGACCTGGCACAACGCCAACTTGGTCTTCTCTCCACCCGATAGGGTGCCGGCGTCCTGGTCAACCTTGTCGGCGAGCAGAAAATGGCCAAGAACCGATCGAAGCGTCTGGTCCGGCTCCGTCGAAACCGCCTTGACGTGATCGAACACGGTTCGACCGCGCTGGATCTGCTCGTGCTCCTGCGCGTAGTAGCCGAGCGTGGCCTTGTGACCGATGACCACCTCGCCGAGATCGGCCTCGTCGACGCCGGCCAGGACGCGAAGAAGCGTCGTCTTGCCTGCCCCGTTCAGCCCCATGATGAGGAGGCGTTGGCCCCGCTCGACGAACACATCAACGTCGAGGAACACCACGTTGTCGTCGAACGCCTTGCCGAGGCCCTTGCCTTCGAGCGGAATGCGGCCCGACGGCTCGGTCATGGGGAAGCGCACCGTGACGTCCTTTCCCAGCTTCGACACCTCGGTCAGTTCGCTCCGCAATCGGTTGACACGGGTCTCCCAGGTGTGGGCCCGTCTGGCCATCTTCTCGGTCGACCCCTTGAAACGACGGATGCCTTCCTCGAGGCGGGCGATCTTCTCGTCCTGGTGCTTGCGTTCGCGAATCCGCTGCTCTCGCCGCCGGTCGCGCTCGGACAGGTAGTGGCTGTAGTTGCCGCGGTAGGGCTCGAGCTTTCCGTCATCGACCGCCAGTACCGAGGTGATCGACTCATCCAGCAGCTGCATGTCGTGGCTCACCACCAGCAAGCCGCCCTGGTATCCGGCCAGCCAATCCATGAGCCAGGCCTTGGCGTCCAGATCGATATGGTTGGTCGGTTCGTCGAGGAGCAGTGTGTCGGTTTCCTGAAACAGCACCCTGGCCAATTCCACCCGGCGCCGTTGGCCACCCGACATCGTTGCCACAGGCTGCTCGAGGTTGCCCGTATCGATGCCAACCGAAGCGGCGAATTTCTTGGCCTCGGCGATGGCGGCATAGCCACCTCGCGTTTCGAACTCGAGCTGTAGCCGGTCGTAGCGTCGGATGAGGCGATCGCGGGTTTCACCGTCCTCAACTTCCATCTTGCGGCGTACTTCCTCCATCTCGACTTCGATCCCGCCGATGTCCCTGGCCGTCAGGATCCTCTCGAGTGCAGACAGGTCCGGGTTGTCGAGCTCGGGAAGCGCCGATTCCTGCGAGAGGTAGCCGATGACGCCGGAGCGAGCTAGATGCCCGTCGGCTGGATTCAGCTCTCCGGCCAGGGTCCGCATGAGGGTTGTCTTGCCCGCGCCGTTTCGACCCACCAAACCGACCTTGTCGCCGGGTTGCAGGTTGAGCGAGGCTCCGGATACAAGGGTTCGGATGCCGGCCTCGATAGTGAGGTCACGTGCGAGAATCACAGCGGGGAACAGTAGTGGGACTCGCTCACTGTGTTGGGCATCCGGCATCCGGCAAGCAAGCCGACCGCCCACCACCCACCGGCATCGGGAAGTCCATGACACATGTCGCGCGTCGAAGGAGTTTCTCTGGGCCTGGCGCCGGCGGCACCGGCCGTCCCCAATCTCGGTCACGGTGGCAACAGTCGACTTCTCGGCGATGGTCGCGCCGGAACTATGCCTCGGCCGAGAATTGACAAGGAGCGTCGTCGGTTGGCGGTGGGCGGTGCGCTCATAACGGAAGAAGGCCCTTTCGGGCCTTCTTCCTTTGTGGAGGTGCGGGGATTCGAACCCCGGTCCTCTGAAGCTTCAGCGCCGGCATCTCCGAGCGCAGCCGACAGCGAGTTTGTCGGGCCATGGGACTCTGTCAGCAAGCCTCCCTCAGCCGTATCCGGAGTTGTTCTTTCCCCACCGGTCCCGGACCCCGGCAGGGGCATCCTGCATTGCGACGCCCTGACCCGGCGAGGCAGGCACCCACCTGGGAGGACGAGCTGTCAATTAAGCAGCTAGTGCGAAGTTATCCTCGGCACTTATTTTGTTTCCCGGCTCTTTAACGAGGACTCCGGGGACC
>CAXMQV010000035.1:0-21125 GCA_964195905.1 uncultured Gammaproteobacteria bacterium | reverse complement strand
CAGATGACCGAAAAGCCAAGCATCATGGCGGCATAGAAGCCTCCGAGCATGACGCCGTTTATTACCGCCTGTAGGAATTCCTCGATGGGCCTGCCTCCCTTCAGGATGGTGCTGAGGGGGAGCGGCCAACAGGCCACTCCCCCTCAGGCACATGCCTATTCGTCGATCAACGGTCTTCCCATGCAGGCATCGGATACACGAGGTCCGCTACCTTGGCCTCGCTTGGTGCCACCACCTGGGGCACTCCGTCGAGGATCTGGATGGCGCCCATCGGCTTGCCGGCGTTCTTGCCGGTGTCATCGAAGTCGATCGGGCCGTAGAACGTGTTGACGTTCAGGGCGTACAACGCATCGCGGACTGCATCGGTTTCGATGCTCCCGGCTAGCTCGATGGCCAGATGCAGTGCCAACCCGGTAGCAGTGGATTCTGCTGCCTGGTACGAAGGCTTCTCGCCCCATTTCGCCTCATATGTCGCGGCGAACTCGGCGGCGGTTCCGAACCATTCATCCGACCATGACATCGACGCTTCCCACTGGGTGGGACCGAGGATGTAGTTGGCATCGACGCCGACCTCTTCAGCGAATGTGGGATTCGATGGGCCGACGGTTAGGACCATTCCCTTGGGTGTCCAGCCGGCGTCTTTGGCTCCCCGCACGAACAACAAGGCGTCATTGAAGTGGCCGCCGCCGACGAAGATGTCCGGATCGAGATCCCTGAACTTCGTCATGATGGCGGACACATCTGGCACGTTGACCGGGTAGGTCTCCTTTGCCAGGACGGTGAGACCGTACTCGGCAGCCCACTTGACGGCACCTTCCCCGACCGAGGTCGGGAAGGCAGTGTCCTCATAGGCGATGACCATCGTCTTGGCGCCGGCATCGGCCAGCGCCTTGATCGCCGTTTGCGTGTAGTTCCCGGCCGGGGTGAGCACCGCGAAGATGTTCTTGAACCCGCGTTCGAAGATGGACTCCGACGCGCCGTTGCCTTCCACCATCAGGACGCCGTACTTCTCGGCGATGGCTGAGGTGCCCATGGTGAGGCCACTCGAGTATGGGCCGAGCAGGAAGTCGACTTCGTCCTCATTGATCAGCTTCTCGACAAGAAGGGCGGCGGTATCGGCGTCTCCCTCATCATCGTATTGGATGAGCTTCACCAGGTAGCGGTCGTCACCGACCTTGATCCCGCCGTACTCCTCATTCACCCAGTCGGCCCAGACACCGTAACCCTGCCTCGTGTCCTTGCCCTCCCGGGAGTACTTACCAGTCTCACTGACGGCGGCACCGAATACGATGGTGCCGGCACACGAGTCTGGCGTGCTCGTCGAGCACGGAACCATGTCTGCTTCGGTCGTGCTGGTTGTCGCATCCGATCCGCCGGCTGTCGTCGTTGTGGCGGCCGGGGCACTGGTTGTGTCCGAAGTGCTGTCGTCACTGCCACAGGCAGCCGCAACCATCGCAAGCGCCAGCATCAATACCAAGAGTGTTCGTCGTCTCATGACCGTCCTGCTCCTATACCTAGCGAGTCCTCGGCTCTCACCGAGTGTGCGACGACAGGATCGGATTGCTGCGTATCGATTCAGGACAGGAGACCCTAGGGGCCCCACCCCCGAGTCGTCTGCAGATGCCACCTATTCATCGTCACCTGGCGAACCCTAATCGGAGCGAAGCCGGGTTTCAGGTCGATTTAGGCGGGTGCGTCGGCGGCTCGCACTGCGAGAACAGGACAGGGGGCGTCCAACAAGACATCTTGTGCCACGCTTCCCATCAGGTACTTCCCGGTCTTGGTCCGATGCCTCAGACCGATGACGATCAGCTCCGCCCCGGTTTCCAGGGCGCATGCGACGATGTCCTCCGCCGGAGTGTGGCCCTGGATGTAGTCGTGGGTGTGGTTTTCGATACCGGCTTCGTCGAGACGTCGGCTGATGGCCTCCATCACTTCGTTGTATCGCAGAATGTCCGCTGCGTCGCGCTCGGCACCCTCTTTGCGGGAGTGAACGACCTCGAGGCGAGCGCTTCGCATCACCGCTTCCTCCATTGCGCGACCGAGTGCCGCCTCACCCTCCGGTGTGCTGGTGTACCCGACAACGATGGTCGCCACGATTGCTCCTTCCGAGTCTTTCGTCTCCCCGAGATTAGCCAGTGGCTTCCCCGGCTCTGAGTTGTGCCAATCGGGCGAAATCATCGACGAGCTCCGACCGGAGCTCGCGCAGGTTCTCATCATCCCACTCCGTCTGGTCGGCACGGAGAAAGGAGGTCCGATCAACCCGGTTGTCGAATCGCACAACCGGCAGGTGGAAGAGCCGGCCGTGATTGGAAACCTCAACGGTGCCGGGCCGACTGCTCTGTTCCATGAGCCACTCGATGTCGTCGGTGCCGTACTCATCCTTCATGACGACTTCGGGCACCCCGTGGTGAAGTATCGAGGCATCGCCATCGGGTCCCGGCCGGGCTCGCTCCCGGTTTCTCCTCCGGCTCTCAGCCGGGTCCACCCACACATAGAGGATGGCTGCCGATTCCAGAATCGGCTCGGAGAGTTGCGCCAGCGAGTAGGCGTACCCGTGGGGCGGAGCAAGGGGAAGCTCGGCGCCCTGGGGGCCACCCCGGGCGAACTCGATGACGACCGTGTGACGGGATGGGTCGATCCGCTCTGGATCCCCGACCACTTCGTCGTCGATGGCTCCACACAGCGCAGATCGAATGGCCGGCGGCATCGCCTCGAAGGTCGAAGGAGCCCCCACCTTGCGGCGAGCCGCGTCCAGGCGATCGAGCAAACCATCGGCGCCACCCGGCGAACGAGGTGTCGTCAATGCATCGAAGTCCTCGTTGAGGAGATGAATAAGCGCCCCCCAATCCCGCGGCTCGAGCCATCCTTCCCCGGAGGAGGCGAAGAAGACCGGGTCTTGATCGAGGGCGGTGAGCTCGGCAGAGATCCGGCGCATGAGGTGAACGTAGGGATAGTCGTCCAGCTGAACGCTTGGACGTAGGTGGAGCTCGGCCAATTCCTCCCCACTCCTTGTGTCCAGGTACCGCCGCAACTCGGACTTACCGGAAGCCGGAAGAGCGAGAAGGAGCAGGGTGTCGAGCATTGTCATCGGCTGAGCGTACCAACGGTCACCGGCCTCAGGCATCAGGCATCCGGCATCCGGCATTACCGCATCGACGCTAAGACTAGTGACCCTCTTGGTTTGAGCCGGTGACAGGTGACAGGTGACCGGTGACTTCTTGGTTCGAGCCGGTGACAGGTGACCGGTGACCGGTGACCTATTTGGGCGCCATCCGTATCCCACCATCCATCCTGATGGTTTCGGCGTTCATGTAATCATTCTCAATGAGGTGGTAGGCGAGGTGAGCGAACTCCTCGGGGTGGCCGAGGCGCAGGGGAAAGAGGACCTGGGTGGCCAGCGACTCTCGAGCCGGCTCCGGCAGACCCGCCAGCAGGGGGGTGTCCATGATGCCCGGAGCAATCGTGTTGACCCGGATGCCGACCACGGCAAGGTCTCTGGCGATGGGAAGTGTCATGCCGACTATCCCGCCCTTGGACGCCGAATAGGCAGCCTGACCAACCTGGCCGTCGTAGGCGGCGACAGACGCCGTGTTGACTATGACTCCGCGCGAGCCGTGTTCGAGCGGCTCGGTCGTCGCCATCACCGAGGCGGCCAACCGAATCACATTGAACGTTCCGACCAGATTGATGCCGACGACCTTCTCGAAGAACTCGAGGTCGAGTGGGCTCCCATCGCGGTTGAGAGTGCGGGCAGGCGGTCCGATACCGGCGCAGTTCACAAGCACCCGCAGCGGGCCCATCTCGGACGCCGCGGCTACCGCCGCCTCGACCTCGCTCGGATTCGTCACGTCCGTGTGGACGAATCCGCCCTCTACTTCGTCGGCTATCTCCTCGCCCGGCCCATCCTGCACGTCGGCGATGAGAACCCGGGCTCCCTTGTTGGCGAGCCGTCGGGCGGTGGCGGCACCAAGCCCCGAGGCGCCTCCGGTTACCAGCGCGGATACACCTTCTACCTTCATGACCGTCCTTCTCTCCGGTCCCCTCAAGCTAGCGAGCGATCCGCCCGGGCCGTCCAGCGAAACCGCCCACGGATGAGGCGAAGGCCCCTACTCCGTCCATGCCACCCGGCTGATAATGGGCAGGGAGGTCCTTCATGGGCTCGTTGATTCCCTCTGAAATGTGGGACTGGGAGAAGGATTGGCCGAAGGCCGTTGCCGGGGTCGCCATCACTCTGTTCCTGTTTGGGATTCTCGCCGCGGCCGTCCTCATCTGGTAGCGCCGCACTCCGGGCTCTGACCCATCGGCAAGGCCCCGCTAGCAGGAGTAGTTTTCGTTCGTGACGCCACAAGAGGAGGAACCATGCCCGGAAGTGTGTACAAGGTCATCGAGCTGGTCGGTACTAGCGACAGCTCATGGGAGGATGCGGCCAAGACGGCGGTGAAGGCCGCAGGCAAGTCGCTGCGGGATCTTCGAATCGCGGAAATCATCAAGCTCGACATGCAGCTCGACGACGACGGCAACATCAGCCTGTACCGGGCGAAGGTCAGCGTTTCCTTCAAGCACGAGGCAGGCGGGTAGAAAAGGGTCACCGGTCACCGGCTCAAATCAACCGGTCAACCGTTCCCAAGTGGAGAGCGGTGAGTCGCGGCATTGCTTCGCGTCCATGTCAACCGGTCCACCGTTCTCAGCTTCGAGACGCTCCGTCAGGTAACGGGCAACGGGCCTTCAACGCGCCTGCGCGCCCTCACCACCGTTCGCAGCGATCACGTCTTTGTACCAGTAGAAACTCTCTTTCGGGATGCGTTGTTGAGTTTCGTGGTTTACCCAGACGAGCCCGAATCGCTGCGTCAACCCACTGGACCATTCGAGGTTGTCGAGCAGGCTCCAGGCGAAATAGCCGGTGACGGGCACTCCGGCCGTGATGGCCGACGCGACTGCCTCGATATGTCTGCTGAGATACCGGACGCGACGCTCGTCATCGACAACTCCCGTCGCATCCGGCCCATCTGAGTAGCTGGCACCGTTCTCCGTGATCATGATCGCCGGAGGCGCATACGCCTCGGCCAGGTGTCCGAGGTAGGAGGTGAGGGCAGCGGGGGTGATCGGCCAACCCATTTCCGTGTAGCCCTCGGGAGCAGGTGCGCCCGGCGCCACGCCGGTTTCCTCCGAGAACTCCTCGCCATCCCTGATCGCAAGACTCGTGTAGTAGTTGACGCCGAGGAAATCGATGGGGGCCGCAATCTCAGCCATGTCGCCGGACTCGATGAACGGTGGCCGCGGCGTGTCGAAGTGTCCTGCCGTCCGGTAGGCATCGATCATGTCGGAGGGATACCCCTTCCCGAACACCGGGTCGAAGAACCACCGGTTTCGAAAACCATCGAAAAGCTTCTGAGCCGGACGGTCCTTGTCGCTGGCAGGCATCGACGGGCGACAATCGAGGGCTATCCCGACCGATGATGCAGGGCTGTTCTGCCGGATCAACGGCACCGCCCGTCCGTGCGACAACAGGATGTGATGGCCCACAGTTAGCGCTTCGGCGAAGCTGGTTCGACCGGGAGCGAATATTCCGTCGCTGTGACCCAGGAAGGCAGCCACCCATGGTTCGTTGTGGGTGATCCAATTCTCGACCCGGTCGCCGAGGGCGGCGGAGACAACCCCCGCGTAGGCAACGAAGGCGTCGACCGTCTCCCGGTTCCTCCATCCGCCCCGCTCTTCCAGCGCCTGGGGAAGATCCCAGTGGTAGAGGGTCACGAACGGGGCAATGCCGGCCTCCAACAGCCCGTCAACGAGCCGGTCGTAGAAGGCCAGGCCGGCCTCGTTGACCTCGCCGGTTCCGCCGGGAAGCACCCGGGTCCAGGCGATGGAGAACCGGTAAGCGGTCACTCCGAGCTCCATCATGAGCGCGATGTCCTCCTCCCACCGGTTGTAGTGGTCGCAGGCAACGTCGCCCGTGCTTCCGTCCAGAATCCGTCCTGGTTGGTGAGTGAAGCGATCCCAGATGGACTCGCCCTTGCCATCGGCGTTCGGCGAGCCCTCAATCTGAAATGCCGAAGCGGCTACGCCCCACGCAAAATCGGGCGGGAACGATCCGGGCGAGGTTGTCATTCAGAAAGGCTAACCCGAGTGAGCGGACCGCCTACCGCCCACAGCCGACCGCCCATGACCCGGTGGGCGGCGGGCGGTTGGCGGTAGGCTTGTGCCCATGGATCTCTATGCACGCGTCAACATCCTCGACGGCCGCGCCGTGCGTCTCCCGAGGGGGGATGTCGCAACGGCGATCTCGCTCGAAGCCGATCCCGTCGCCCGCGCCCAGGGCTGGGTCGAGAAGGGGGCCGACAAGCTCCTGATCATCGACCTGGACGCGGCCGCCTATGGCAACTACGGCAATCGCCCGCTCGTGCACCGCATCATCGATTCGGTCGACGTACCCGTCGTCGTGGGCGGCGGCGTCCGGTCGGCCCGCGAAGTCGAGCAACTGCTCGCAGCCGGCGCCTGGCGAGTCACCATGGGCACGGTGGCGCTCGTCGACCAGGTCCTGTTCTGGGACCTATGTCGTGAACACCCCGGCCAGATCCTCGTGAGCCTCGATGTCAAGAAGGACGAGGAGCTGGTCATGCGAGGCTGGACCGAGCACAGCGGAACATTCCTCGAGGAGGCGCTTGTCGAGCTCTCGTCGGCCGGAGCGGGCGGCTTCATGATTGCCGAAGCCGGCCGGGACGCTTTGCACGAGCCGCCGAATCATGCCGCGCTCACACTCGCTCTCCGCACAAGCCTCCCGGAGGAGGAAGTGGTGGCAGCCGGCGGCGTCCGCAATCTCGTCGATCTCGAAGACCTGGTCCAGCTCGATGCCGACGGATCCAAACTAAGCGGTGTTGTCGTCGGCCGGGAAATAACCGCGGGCCGGTTCACCTTCGAGGAAGCCAAGGCGGTGATGGCGGCCAACAGCTAGCCGCCTCCCGACATCAGGTGAAGCGCTCCTCCTCGGCGTACGGAAGCACCTCGATGATTTCCCCGGCTTGCACCCGGAGCTGAATCTCCTTCCAATAGCGAACCCCGAAAAGATCGGCATGTTGGCTTTCGAAGACCTCCCGCAGCGAGCGGGGCAATCCCAGGAAGGAGCGAAATTCCTCGGGGAATAGATCATCGGGGCCTACCCCGAATACCGGGATCTCGGCCATTTCATCGCCCTCGGCGGGTTCGGGCAGCTCACGAAACACGCACTCGTTCAGCCGCACCAGCTCGTCGTAGTCATAGAAGACCACCCGGCCATGACGGGTCAACCCGAAATTCTTGAGGAGCAGGTCACCCGGGAAGACGTTGCTGGCTGCCAGGTCTTTGATGGCGCGTCCGTAGTCGAGGACCGCCGGGATCGCCTCCTCAACGGGCACCGACCGAACGTGTATATCGAGCGGTGTGACCCGACGTTCGATATACACGTGATCGATGACAACGGTGTCGCCCTCGACCCGAACCGTTTTAGCGCATTCTGTTGTCAGCCCCTCGAGCAACTCGTCGGTGAAGTGGTGCCGCCCCAGTTGCAGGTGCTCGAAGGAATGGGCATCGACGAGCCGGCCCGCCCGATCATGCTTGAACACGATGTCGTATTTCTCCTTGACCGAACGGGGAGTCGTCTTCTTAGGGACACCGAAGCGGTCCCGCAGCATCTTGAAAACGAGCTCGAGATCCGGCATCGTGAACACCACCATGACCAATCCCCTGGCTCCCGGGGCGTATTCGAACCTGGCATCGGAGGTGGCCAGGTGTTCGAGGATCTCGCGGAACAGCTCAGTCTTGGCGTGTTTGTGGAACCCGATCGAGCTGTACAGCTCCGAAGGGCGTTTGCGGGGCATCAAGGTGCTGAGGAACCTCACCAGTTCGAACGGTCGTCGGATCGCTACGTGGAAGTGGGAGCGCGTGAAGCTGAAGAGAATGCTGATTGCCTTCTCGTCGAGCAGCGCCGCGTCGACCACGACTCCGCCCTCGCGAATACGCAAGGCGAGCACAATGGGAATGAGCCGGGTTCCCCGATAGATCCGGCCAACCAGGTAGGCACCCTGTTCGCGGTAGAAGACGGCACGGACGACCTCGGCCCGCTCAATCAAGCCCTGCTCGCCGAACTCATCGAGCAGGCGCTCTATCTCGACTCCGACCCGGCGGGCGTCGCGTCGGATGTCCTGGTAGAGCACGCCGAAGCGGAAATCGGTGAGAATCGCCTCGATGAGCCGTTCGGCCGAGGCGGCGCGGTCGTAGCGGTGATAGAGGTCGCGCTGGCCCCGGGTAGGAGGCTTGAGGAAATCGGTCGCAACAAACTCGACCTGCGGATCCACTCCGGTGGTGGTGAACACGAGTCGTGTTATCGAGTTGTAGAAAGTCTCGCCGATCTCCCATAGGTCCCGATCGGCGAGCCAGGTCGAGTAGGCGGACTTGATTCTGGCCCAGAGCTCCCGGTCCTCGATCGCCTCCCCGAGCAGGTCACCGAGGCGGGTGCGGGCCTCGCCGGCCATGGACGGGTACAGGTCGAGACGCTCGACCGCGTCGGTATGGGCGCCCGCCCAGTCGCGTCCTTCGAACCGACCTTGCGATCGGCGGGTGATCTCGTCGAACCGGCGGGTGTACTCGACGAAGCATTCGAGAATGAGGTCGGCCGCTTCAGTGACCAGCCGAGAGTGTTCGCCCATCCGCACATTGTCGTCCCCCCGAACGGGACACGGAAACCGCTCGGCTCAGCCGGTTCCTTCGGTTTCGGCAATGAGCGCCAGCGCCTGGCCGATGAGAGACTGAGCCACCTCAATCTGCGCGGCGTAGCGGGCCAGATCTCCCGCCCGGAGGGCGGCGTCGGCGGCGTCGAAGGCGTCCTCGGCCTGCTGAAGGAGCTCGGCGATGGTGCCATCAACCTGGATCGGGTCGTCGGTGCCACCACCAGGGTCACCCGACTCTGTCCCAAAGATGGCATCGATCGCCTCATTGAGAGTGGTGCGCATGATGATCCGGTCTTCAAAAACAACCACAACCCGCTTGAGCTCCGGAAGGGCGTTCTGAGCCGTTCCCTGCAGGTACACCGGCTGCACGTATACGACCGATTCCTCGACCGGGACCACGAGCATGTTCCCCTGCACGATCTCCGAGCCTTGCTGGCCGAGCAACGTGAACTCCTGGGAGATCGTCGTGTTCTGGTTTATGCGCCCGCCGACTTGATTGGGCCCGTCGGGAGGGTTCCCTTGTGGGAACTGGTATCGGATCATCTCGCCGTACACATCCGGGTCGCTCTTGGCGACCAGGAATCCGACCATGTTCGGAGTGGCACGGGGCGTGAACGGCTGGAGGATGAGGAATGAGGCGGCGTCCTCGTCCGGCAGCGTCATGAGAAGGTAATACGGCAGCATCGGCCGGGTGCCCGTGCCGGCGCCGGCCCGCAGGGTCTCGACGTCGAGAACCGCGTTGTTCGAAGACGGATCCCTGGCGATTTGCCACAGGTCTCCCTCATTGAAGAACACCTGGGGCGAGGTCACATGGTAAGCCGTATACATGTCGGATTGGACCCGGAACAGGTCCTCGGGATAGCGCAGGTGGTCACGGAGCGTATCGGGAAAAGTGGAGAAGTCGGAGAAGAGCTCCGGGAAGACCTTGGCGTAGGTGGCGATCACCGGATCGTCCGGGTCGACCATGTAGAACGACATCGTCCCGTCGTATGCATCGATGACCGCCTTCACCGAGTTGCGGACGTAGTTGAAACCGTCCGGCAATGAGTGGGGCGTGTTGCTGAGACGGGCTGTGCCGCCGAAGGCATCGCGAACAAGCGCAGGCGACGAGTACGGATACCGGTCGGTCGTCGTGTAGAGGTCCATCACCCAGACCAGCCCGCCATCGTCGAAAACGAGGTACGGATCGGAGTCCTGCGACAGGAACGGCGCGGCCTTTTCCACCCGATCAGAGATGTTGCGGAACAGCAGCGCCTTGCTGTCTCCGGTGATCCGGTTGGAGATGAGCGTATTGAAGTCGTTGAAACGCAAGGCCAGGGCGGCCCGCCGGAAGATGCTGCCGACCTCTACTCCACCCTTGCCCTCGTAGGTGTTGTAACTCACGGCGCCGGTGTCAGTGAGGGCGTCGACCTCGTCCTCCTTGGTTCCCACAAACACAAACTCGCTGGCCCCCGGCACTTCCCCGAAGTAGATCCGCGGCTGGGTCAGCGTAAGGGAGTCGGTGGCGATCTTCGGTGGGATGTCGTTGACGAGGAATTCCGGCTGGCCTTCCGGGGAGACTGCATTTGATGGGCTGAGCACGGCTCCGAAACCGTGCGTGAACACCAGGTGATCGTTCACCCAGGTGCTTTCGGCGACGTTGTCGACTTCGATCTCCCGGGCAGACAATCCGACCTGAGTCACCTCCCCGTCGATGATGTAGCGGTCGACGTCCGCATCATCGAACTGGTAGTAGGGGCGGAGTTGCTCGAGCTGACGATAAGTCGCCTCCAGCACGCCAGGATCCCACAGGCGAATGTTGTCGACGGTGGCCCGGTTGGCCTCGATGTCGTCGGCGTCGAGCGCAGCCGACGCCGCAAAATCGTTGATCGTGATGTTGCTCAGGTCATAGGCGTCGCGAGTGGCGTCAATATTGCGCTGGATGTACTGGGATTCCTTTTCGATCTCGTTCGGCTCGACCGACAACCGCTGCACGGCGGCGGGAATGATGCCGCCGACGATCACCGATGTCACGAGCCACAACCCGCCGGCGACCAGTGGGAGAGTCCAACCCCGGAACCGGATGTTGACGAGCATCAGAATGGCAGCCACGAGGGAGATCCCGACCAGCAACTGAAGCGCAGGTTTCTGAGCGACGAGATCGGTGTAGGTGGCCCCGAACGCTGCTCCCCGGGTCGAGTAGAGCAATTCGTAACGGTCAAGCCAGTAGCCGACCGCTTTGAAGACGGCGAGGGCTGCGAACAGGATCGAGAGATGCAGCTTGACCGCCGGGCTCACTCGCTGCAGATTCTGCTGAATCTGGATCCCCCCATTCAGGTAGTGAAGCACCGCCACCAGCAGCGTCGTCCAGATGACAAGCTGGAAACCCCACGCGAACACATCGCGGTAGAACGGCACGCTGAAGACGAAGAATCCGAGGTCTTTGCCGAAGACCGCATCGGTGGTTCCGAAGTCGGTCCGATTCAGGTACAGGAGCGTCCGTTCCCAGGCATTGCCGGCCGTCAGCCCGATCAAGAATCCGAATACTCCTGAGGCCGCCAGCAGGATGCGGCCACCGTAGATCTCAGCCCAGCCCTGGAAGCGAGCGATCAGCTCGTCCGACTGGCCGAGCGCGAATATCGCCCGGCGCGGCGAAAGCCGCTCGACGAGACGCAAGTTCAGGTAGATGACGAGAAAGGCGATGACCGTGGCGATGATGACGAGGAAGATGCGGGTGAACACGAGCGTTCGCCACACACCGGCGAAGTCGAGTGAACTGAACCAGAGATAGTCGGTCCACGCCACGGCTGCCCCGCGGGCAGTCAGGGCCGCCACGAGCAAGAGGACCGCAGACACCCGCAGAATGTTGCGGCCGCGCCCGGGCTGACGGGGCGGACGGGGTGGCGGGGGCGGAGTATCTCCAGGTTCGCGGTGAATCACATTGGCATTCTACGACCTGGCGCGTCATTACTCCATCGAGCTTGAGCCGGAGGGCGAAATCCGACCCGGTCTAGGAGGCGTGGCGCTGGGCGGACCAGTCACCGAGCGCCCACTCTGTGTCTTCGTAGCCTTCCGCTCGCAAGGCAGTGCGGAGGGCATCGGCATAGGCGACATCGGACATCTCACGCAACCGGTGCTCGGCGCTATCGGTCCGCCACGAGCGATAAACCCTCGAGGCGGCCGCCGAGACCTTCCGGCTCGGCTCCCCCGCCGACCGGCTCCGATCGAGGGCGGCTGCTACCGCCGCCACGAGGTCGACGGCGAATTCGCCGGTCGGTACGTCAACGTCACCGGAGGACAACGGCGGCGGATCCTCGGTCCGAACGCCAAGCTCACGAGCCGCCAGGTACCCGGCCCCGGCGCTCTCGACCACGAGCTCGGTGAGAGCCGGGCCGAACGCAGTCCCGTGTTCGGCCGCATCCGGATTCCAGTCGGCGCCGGCCAGCCGGATCTGCTCGAGAGCCAGGTTCTGCTGTTCGGTGAGCTGCCGCTTGACTTCGCGGTGAGCCCGGTTCAGGAGGGGCAGCAGCAATCGTTCGCGGAGAAGATCGGGATCGACGGCGGCCTTCGGCCGAGAGCGAGGTCTGTCACCCGCAGCAGGCTCGGGACCGGTCTGGCGAAGGTTGGCAAAGAGCGCATCGATGTCGTCGGCCGCAGGCGCCTCGGCCGGATCAGAGCCTTCCGCTCCCTCGCCTATCTCATCCGGCTCTGTCTCAATCGGGTCAGCCTGAGCGGACGGGGTCTCGGTGGACTCTGTCTCGGCGGACGCCGTCTCGGCAAGATCCGGCTCCGGGGCAGAGTCTTCGCCGGCCGCCTCACGTTGTTGACGCAAGCTCCGCACCTCGTCCATGATCTCTTCGGCCGTTACCGGCGCCGATGAGCCGGCAGGCGAGGTGCCTCGGGAGGACGGGATGATTCGCACTCCGGCCAGTTCTTCGGTCTCCGATTGAGGGACGATCTTCACGGTGCTCGAGTCGAGAGGCACGTTGTCGCGCATTGTTTCGCGGCGGGTCTCGAGCTCCTCTTCCAAGGTCCGCATGGCCTTCTGAGTCTTTTCGACCTGGCCCATGAGCTCTTCGCGGCGTCGTTCGAGCGCCTGAGCCCGCTCCTGGGCGGCGGCGGCAGCCCGATTGGCCGTGTCGATGATCTCGTCGTGCTGGGACTGGGCGTCGCCGACGAGGCGATCGGCCTCAATACGGGCCGAGCGGCGCTGTTCTTCTGATGATTGCCGTGCCTGGCTGACGAGGCGATGTGATTGTTGCTCGGCATCAGCGATGATGGCGAGGGCCTCGTTCTCACCCCGATCCCGAACCTCGATCACTTCGCTGGCAACCGAGTCGAGAATTGCCGTTGCCTCGTCCCAGACCGACGCACGCGCAGTCTCGGCCGCCGTTCGGGCATCAGCCCGCTGGCGAGTGGTCTCGGCGTCGGCGCTCTGGCGGAGGGCGGCCGCGTACTGTTCGGCAGACGTACGGGCTTCGGCGCCGGCCGTGTTCGCCTCCTCGCCCAACCGGGCAGCTTCGGCGACGGCAGCACTGCGGATGTCCTCCGCATAGGCGTCGGCCTCATCCCGGATCCGGCGCGAGTCGGACTCGGCATCCGAACGCCAGGCGGAGGCGTCGGATTGTGCCGCGGCCCGGCCTTCCTTGGCCTCGGTTTCGGCGGCCTCCCTGGTGGCAGCCGCATAGGAGTCGGCCGAGCTGCTCACCCGGGCCGCATAGGCGTCGGCACCCTCGCGAGCTTCAGATGACTCATCCTCGGCGCTCTGGCGCGTAGTGCGGGCGTATGCATCGACTTCTTCCTTGACCTGCGATGCCTCGGATTCTGCGCTCTGACGCGTCTGCTGGGCATAGGCATCGGCCGAGCTGCTCACCCGGGCTGCATAGGCGTCGGCAGCCTCGCGAGCTTCAGATGATTCATCCTCGGCGCTTTGGCGCGTAGTGCGGGCGTATGCGTCGGCTTCTTCTTTGACCTGCGATGCCTCGGACTCTGCGCTCTGGCGTGTCTGCTGGGCATAGGCGTCGGCCTCTTCGCTCACCCGGATGACGTAGGCGTCGGCGTCGACGCGGCGCTTCTCGCTTTCCTCCTGGGCTTCGGCGAGGAGACGTTCAGAGGCTGCGGCCGCATCACTTCTGAGTCGGCCTGACTCTTCCTGTGCCTCTGCGCGCCAGCGACGAGCGTCCGAGTCGGCCTCTTCCCGCCATTTGCTGGCTTCGGCAGCTGCCCGGGTTCTCAGGCCCTCGGCGGCCGACCGGGCAGCTCCGATGACCTCTTCGACCTCGACCGAGACGCGGTCCAACTCGGCCTGGACAGGCTCGGGATAGCTGCCGTCACTCGGCTCTGTGGCAGGCTCAACAAGAAGACTGCGAAGTCGGGTGAGCTCGGCATGGATCTCGGCAAGGTGCGAGTCGACCTGCTCACGGTCGTATCCACGGCGGCTGATCTCAAATTCGGGGTCCCCGAGAACGCGAAAATCGTTCATAACGCAATCACCATACCCCCCAACTGCCACTCCGGCTAGAGATTTATGCCGGAGGAAGACCGTCCAGGAACGCGAGGGCATCGTCGATGGTGGCGATCGCCACCACCTCGATCTTGTCGCCGGCGGCCTCAGATGCGATGTCGAAGTCGCCTTCCGGGACCAGGAGATATTCGGCTCCCACTCCGATGGCTGCGAATGTCTTCTGCTTCATCCCTCCGATCCGACCAACCGAGCCGTCCGTCGACATGGTCCCGGTCCCGGCTATCCGATGCCCCTTCGTGATGTCGTCCTCAGAAAGCCGGTTGTAGACGGCGAGTGTGAGCATCATGCCCGCTGAAGAACCGCCGACGGCCCCGGCATCGATGCCAACGTCGAAGGGGAAGTCAAAGGCGGCGCCGGCATCGGCAACACTGATTCCGATAATCGGAAGGCCGGCGTCGGTTTCGCTCTCGCCAAGAATGACCTGCACATCACGGAGCTCATTGTCCCGGCTGACGGTCAAGGAGATCGAATCACCGACTTCACGGGCCCGGACGACGTTGATCAACTCCTGGACGAATTGAATCTCGGTGCCGTCGGCGGCCACCACAATGTCTCCGACCTCGACGATGCCGAACCCGCCGCTTCCCTCGAGAACCTCGGCAACGAGCGCACCGGTTCCGACAACGTCGACTTCCAGTCCGAGGCGATCAAGGGCGACGGCTACGGCAATCTGCTGGGAGTTCATCATGAGTTCGAGGTTCTGGAGCCTCCGCTCGTCACTGGTCTGGCCGGGCGGGACGATCGAGTCCCTATCCACGATGTCGACCGCCGGATCTCGCCACGCCTCGAAGAGCTCGAGAACAGTTAGCGATTGGGTGGGGCGGGAAATCGTCAAGAAGAACAACTCACCGGCCGGGTCATAGGACTCGGCGCCGTTGATCTCGATAATTCCGTGGACCTCGGTGACCGGCCCCGGTGAGGTGGCCAGGTACGGCACCCGGATGCCGGCAGCCAGGATGAGCAAAAACCCCAGCAACAACAGACCGACCGCCACCACGCCGGGCGTTATGCGCCGACGACGACGCGCCGGGTCCGGCGGCGGAGGCGGATACTCGATGGATGGGAGGAGATCGGTCATAAGTGCGTTGAGATGGTACAGCCGGACAACGTTTTAGCAGGTGGGCCGGTTCCCGCAGATGCCGCCCACCGACCACCGACGTCAGGCACCCGCTAACTGACATCAGGGATCAGGCATCGCCGGCATCGCGAAGGACCAGCTGAGTTGAGCGCATTCCTCCCGGTGGGCTGTCGGCGGTGGGCGGTTAGCGCCTCAAATGCCAGGCGCCGGGGAGGAGGACTCCGGCGAGGGCGGCCTTCACGAGGTCGGCGATGACGAAGGGAACGGCGCCGATCTCGACGGCTCGCTGCCATGAGACATTGAGCTCCTGGGCCAGCCAGGGAACTCCGAGCAGGTAGATGACCACAGTGCCGGCGAGAAAGGCCGGGATGGCGGAGGCGACGGTTCGATCCTGACCCCGTTCGGCCAGCGTACCGACGACCCAGGCAGCCACGATGAATCCGGCCAGATAGCCCCCGGTGGCTCCCGTCGCCACGGTCCAGCCGCTCCCGCCCCCGGCGTAGAAGGGAAACACGAGGCCGCCCACCCAATAGACCGCCTGACTGGCGGCGCCGGCCCGGCTGCCGAGTACTCCCCCGGCCAGAAGTACGGCGAACGTCTGACCGGTGATGGGAACCGGGGTAAACGGAAGGCTGATGCGGAACTGAGCAGCGGCCGCTGTCAGCAAGGCAAATGAAACGACCAGGGCGATGGTGACGACCCGCTTCCGAGGCAGAACCGTCGAGGCAAGAGGCAAATAGGCGGTGGTCATTGGGTGGGAGCCTACCAGTCACCCGTCACCCGTCACCCGTCACCCGTCACCGGTCCTAGCTTCCAACTGCAAGAAAAGGGGCGCCCCGGGTGGGGCGCCCCTTTTCGGTTGCTTATTGGTTAGCCGGCGAAACACGGACCGGCGAAGTCGTGTGCCGCCGCAGTGGGGCCCACTCCCAGCGGAACGAGATTCACGGTCCCGCCCGGGGCGGTGGCGTCGATCTTGTTGATGAGGCTCGCCCTGGCAGCGGCACTCGGGCCGTCTGCGAAGTTGCCGTTCTCGATCATGCCCTCGTAGTCGACATCATCGAGCGTCTTCACGACGCCGGCTACTCCGGCCCTGGTCAGGTCACCGTTGGCAATGGCAGCCTCGATGATGGCCTTGATCGGGTACTGGGAGGCCCAGCCGTTCAAGTACCACTCGTTTGGCGACTGCTCCTCGGCCTCAGCCGCCGCCTTCGCCTTCACGTGGCCCGGGCTATCGCCGTACCAGCCGGGAATCCAGTCCGACTGGAAGTAGAGGGCCTCGAGCGCCGGAACCAGGTCCGGGGCTGCCAGGGGAAGGGCGGGATTCCAGGTTGGATGGGTGCCGATGAAGGCGGTCGTGCCACCGTTCGAAACGACCCCTCCCAGCGTTCCCGCCATTTCGAACGGGCCGGTCGTAATGAACACGACATCCAGCTCATTGCCGAGGATCTGGGTCACGGCCTCGGTGACGTCGCCACCAGCCGAGATCGGAATCTGGAGGAGATCCACCGCGGCATCCCCGATGCCGTTGGCGGCGGCCGCCAGTTTGACACCGGCGCCGTAGTCGAGGCCATAGTCATTCGGGAAGCCAACGATGCCGTACTTCATGTCGGTACCGAACTGGCTCAAGGCGAAGTCGAAGTCGTTCATCGCCTCGAAGCAGTAGTTGGCGCCGGCTTCGAGGACGAGTCCGTTGCCATCGGTCTCGTCAAAGGACCAGCCCGACCACCAGGTGGCGGGGACGGTGACGACGTTGTCGTCGACCATGCGGGGAAGGGCAGCGATCGTCTGGGAGGTTCCCAGTGATTGCGCCAGCATGAGCACGTTGGGCTCGATCTCGGTATAGCCCTGCACCGTCAGCTGTGGGTCGTACTGGGCGTCGATGGTGTTCGACTCCGAGACGATGACGTCGAAGCCTTCGATACCGCCATTGGCGTTCACATCGCTCCAAAACGCCCTCAGCCCACCGACGGCAGGGATGGCGAGTGCTGAGAACGGACCGGTCGTGAGGTCCGAAATCACACCCAGGTAGATGCAGCCGTTGCCTGCATTGACGGCGTCATCACACGGGCCTTCCGTGACTCCAACATCGATAGCGGGCCCGGTCATGGGCGCCTCGGTGGTCGTGGTCGCGCCGCCGTCGCCACCCGCGGTGGTGGTTGTTGCCGCCGGCGGTGCGGTAGTCGTGTCGGTTGTGTCGTCCCCACATGCCGCGGCCACCAAAGCCAGTGCGGCGAGTAAGGCGATCAGCCGGAAACCCTTTTTCATCCGGTCTCTCCTTCTGAGATTCTTGGAAACCCTGCTGGGGTTGGGACCAAGATAGAGGTTTGCAGCCGATTTCGCTCGCAAGAAGGAAGAAACCGACAGCCAACAGTGGGCAGACGGCCGCCCAGCGCTCGAGACAAGGCTGCCAATCGTTCGCTACTGCTCGCGTTGGAAAGGCCTTGCTGTTGACCGTTGACTGTTGACCGTTGACCGTTGACGGCGGCTGCTAGCAACGCCGGAGGCGTTGCCGTCGCCTAGTAGCTAAACGGCCACGCCTTGAAATAGTTGCGGACGCGGATCCAGAGCCCGTATAACCCGAGCGGCTCGAGGATGAGAAAGCCGATGATGAGCGCCCCGAACAGCATCTCCTCGACCTGGAATTTGGTGAGGAATCCTCCGGTCGGCGCTTCCGAAATGAAGGGAATGAAGCCCGACAGCTTGTCCACCATCTTGGATAGGAACGTTATGAACACCGCTCCCATGATCGATCCCGAAATCGTCGCCACTCCGCCAATGAGCACCATGGCGACGTACTGGATCGAGAGCAGGATGTTGAACGAGGTCGGTTCGACGAAGCCGATGAACATCCAGATCAATGCCCCGGCGATGCCGGCATAAAACGAGGAAATCGCGAACGCGATCATCTTGTAGCGGGTGAGCGAAACACCGATGATCTCCGCCGCGATGTCGCGATCTCGTACAGCTGCGAACGCTCGGCCGATGCGCGACCGGACGAGATTCTTGGCCAGGAACGCCATGACGAGCAGAACAAGCAGCCCGAAGAAGTAGAACTTCTGCTCGGCCTGAAGGAAGATCCCAAACACTTCACCGTCTCTACCGAGCTCGAACCCGAACAGGACCGGTTCTGCGGCCGGGCGGCCCACGCCCTGGCCTCCGGTCCATGACCGGAGCTCGCGGAAGAAGTGATCACCGATGAAGACCAGACCGAGCGTCACGAAGGCCAAATAGAGCCCGCGCAAACGGAAGGCGAGCGGCGCTGCCAGTAGACCGGCGGCGGCGGCCACCAGGCCGGCGGCCGGCAGCCAGACCCACATCTCGAGCCCGTACCCAACCAGGCGCCCGTCCGGATCACCATTGAGGACTGCCGCCGTAAAGGCGCCCAGGCCGAGGAAGAACGCGTGACCGAGCGACACCTGACCGGCCCAGCCGGTTACAAGGTTCAATCCAATCGCTCCGACCGCGGCGACGGCGGCGGTCGCCCCGAGCAAGGCAACGTCGGCCGACATTCGGAGACCAATCAGCACGAGGCCGATTGCCATTACGACGAACCAGGCCAGCTGGGTATTCGTGCGGAAAATGGCCATATCCCGCCGGTAATCGGTGATGAGACCCGGTCGACCCCTCATACTCGCTCCACCTCCACCGTCCCGAACAGGCCGGACGGTCTGACGAGAAGGACCAGGAACATGAGGACCCACGCCACCACGCTTGCGAAGTTGGCCCCCAGGAAGCCGAGATACTCACTCTGATACGTCACCATGTAGGCCTCGATCAGGCCGATGAGAAGCCCACCGACAATCGCACCCGCAATCGAGTCCAAGCCTCCGATGACGGCCGCAGGCAGCGCCCGGATGGCCCTGGTCCCGACCGCCGGCGCTAGACCGGTCCCGGCTCCCAAGAAGACCCCGGCCAGAGTGGCCAGGACCGCCGCGATCGCCCAGGCGGCCGCGTTGACGCGGGTGACCCTCACGCCCTGGGCGAGCGCCACCTCTTGATCGGCCGCCACCGCTCGCATCGCCAGACCGAATCGTGAGAAGCGGAAGAAGGCCAGCAGGATGCTGACCACGATGGCGGCGGTGACGATGGTGGCCAGGTCCTTATGCGAAATAGTGAGGTCGCCGATCGAGATGCTCTTCAGACCCCACGGATCTCCGAGTGAGCGAATATTCACGCCGATCAGATCGAAGGCGATCACGAGGAGAACGATGTTGAGACCGATGGTGAGAATGGCGACCGAGAAGACCGGCTTACCGACCATGGGGCGGAGCATGACGCGCTCGATGCCGATCCCCACCGCCGCCGAAAGAATGAGCGCCAGCGGGAGGGCGATCCAAAAATTGAGGTCCAGCACGTTCGAGAAGTAAACGACCCAGAATGCCCCGAGCACCGTCAGACCCTGCTGGGCAAAGCTCAGCACTTGCGTCGACTTGTAGATGATCACGAAACCGAGCGCCAGCAAGGCGTAGATCGAACCAACTGCTATCCCGTTGATCGTCGCCTGCAGGAACTGGGTCATGAATAGATGCCCTCAATGAGGTCGCGGAACCTCGACTCGATGGCTTTGCGCTTGACCTTTTGCGTAGCAGTGAGCTCTCCATCGTCCTCGTCCAATTCCTTGGGGAAGAAGGCGAATTTGCGGATTTGCTCGACCGTGGCCAACTTCTCGTTCGTCTCTTTGACCACCCGATCGATGAGAATGCGGACCTCTTCTTTTTCGGTCAGATCCCGGTAGGTGGTGTGCCCGATGCGTTTGGCCTGCGCCCAGCTCGACACCACATCGAAGTCGATGGCGATGAGGGCCGACAAGAATTTGCGCCGATCACCGATGACCACAGCTTCATTGACGAAGGGGGACGTCTTCAACGAGTTCTCGATCTCCGACGGCGAGATGTTCTTGCCGCCGGCGGTGATGATGATGTCCTTCATCCGGTCGACGATCTTCACGTGCGTCCCATCCACCCACTCGCCAACGTCGCCCGTGTGGAGCCAACCGTCCTCACCGATTGTGTCGGCGGTCGCTTCGGGCTTGTTCCAATAGCCGACGAAGGTCCCCTCGTGGCGGGTCTGGATCTCGCCGGTCTCCTCGTCGATCCGGACCTCGACCCCGGGCAGGGTCTCACCGACCGTACCGAGCTTGATTCGACCCGGCCGATTGGTAGTGGCGATGGCAGAATTCTCAGTCATCCCATAGGCCTCGACGAGTGGTACTCCAATGCCCATAAAGAAGCGCAAGATCTCGGGAGCGATGGGAGCGGCCGCGGTGATCGCGTGCCGACACCGTCGGAGTCCAAGCCGCTCCTTGAGAGCCCGGTACAGAAAGACCGACCCAACCGCAGACATTGCTCGGGTCGTGAGGGAATGAGACCCTTCTCGTGCAACCAGCGAGGCGCCGATCCGGTCGGCGACTTTCATCCAAATCGCGTAGTTGAGCTTCTTGAGCCGGGAAGCAGATGACGCCCGCACGAGCACCCCTGCATACATCTTTTCGTAGATGCGGGGGACGGATTGGAATATGGTCGGCTGGACTTCTCGTAGATCCTGCTGAATGGTCTCGATCGACTCGGCGAAGTTCACCGTCGCCCCTGTCCCCAGCCCGAACCACACCGAGAACAAACGCTCATAGACATGGCACAGTGGAAGATACGAGAGGACGAAATCACCCGGGCCGGGAGGTGGATCAACGAACCCACCAGGTTGATTGCCGACATCGGTGGCGAACTCGATGTTCCCGATCGCCAGCATGGCGCCCTTGGGCGGTCCGGTCGTACCCGAGGTGTAGACGAGGGTCGCCAGATCGTCCCTGGTTGCCTCGGCCATCCGCGCCTCAACTGCGCCGGGA
>CAXMQV010000034.1:0-1770 GCA_964195905.1 uncultured Gammaproteobacteria bacterium | reverse complement strand
CCCACATCGAGGAAGTTGGCGGCCCGTCCGCCGACCAGGTCGACGACGTCGAGGGTGCTCATGACCAGACCGGCGCCGTTGCCGATGATGCCGACGCTTCCGTCGAGCTTGATGAAGTTGAGGTCGGCTTCCATCGCCATCGCCTCGATCGGGTCACGGGTGAACGCTGCTTCGAAATCGGCGAAATCGGGGTGCCGGTAGAAGGCGTTGGCGTCGAGGGTCACCTTGGCGTCGAGGGCGACGATATCGCCTCCTGCGGTCAGGATGAGCGGGTTCACTTCGACCAGGTCGCAGTCGAGCGACACGAATGCCTCGTAGAGCTTCTTGAGTGCCGCCGCCGCTTTGCGGGCCGCGGTCGGCTCCAGCTTGGCCCGGTACACGAGCTCACGGGCCTGCCACTCGGTAAGGCCTATCACCGGGTCGATGTGCAACTTGACGACCGCATCGGGGTCGGATTCGGCGACGCCCTCGATGTCGACGCCGCCCTGGGCGCTCACCATCGCCAGGTGCTTCTTGGCGGAGCGGTCGAGGGTGAAGCTGGCGTAATACTCGGCGGCGATGTCGGAAGCTTCCTCCACCCATACCGAGTGAACGGTGTGGCCCTTGATGTCCATGCCGAGGATCTCGGCGGCGGCCGCTTCGGCGGCATTGGGCGTTTCGGCCAGTTTGATGCCGCCCGCCTTGCCACGGCCTCCCACCTGCACCTGGGCCTTGACGACGACGGTTCCACCGAGCTCGTTGGCGGCAGTGCCTGCGAAGGTCGGCGAGGTAGCGAGCCGCCCCTGGGGGACCGGTACGCCTATGCGGGCGAAAAGAGACTTGCCTTGATATTCGAAGAGGTCCACTGGTCAGCTTTCCGGGATGTGTTCGTTTACCCACTCCACAATGTCGGAGAGTGAAGCGCCTGGGGTGAAGATAGCGGCCAGCCCGGCGGCGGTGAGCGGCTCGATGTCGTCGTCGGGAATGATGCCGCCGCCGAACACGATGATGTCGTCGGCGCCCCGTTCCCGCAGCCCTTCGACCACTTTCGGAAACAGCGTCATGTGGGCGCCCGACAGCACCGACAGTCCGACCCCGCCGACGTCCTCCTGAATGGCGGTTTCGACGATCTGCTCGGCCGTCTGGTGAAGACCCGAGTAGATGACCTCCACCCCGCCGTCGCGCAGCGCCCGGGCAATCACCTTGGCGCCGCGGTCGTGCCCGTCCAGGCCGGGCTTGGCGATGAGAACTCTTCGTGGCATCGCCGCCAGGATACTCAGCAGGTACGACGGGGCCGCGGTCGGGACCGGTCTCTCGCCAGCCAGGCTGCCAGCTACCAGTTGCTCGCTTGTCTATTGTGGCCGGTGGGAGGATCTCATGGACTATGGGGAGTACCGCCGCAAGTACGTCGTTGACCCGCCACCTCGGCCCCGCTTCGATCGCAACGGGGTGAGCGGCCTGGCCCTGTTCTACGAGGAATACGAGCAGGCGGTCTCGTTCTACGAGACGGTCCTCGGACCGCCCATCTACGTCGAAGGGAACGGCACGAAATCGTGGGCTGTGGGTGACACCTGGCTAACGCTCCTTCGGGGCAAGAACGGCAACCCGACGAACGTGGAGGTTCCGTTCGTCACAACCACTCCCCAGGAAGCCGATCGTCTCCAGCGGGCCTTCATCGCCGCCGGCGGCACCGGCCCGGATCCCTTCAACACCCTCATGGGCGTGCCGGTCCGCTACTGCCCGGTCACCGACCCGCTCGGAGTTGAGCTCCTCATCTACTGCCCGCTGCCG
>CAXMQV010000033.1:0-17950 GCA_964195905.1 uncultured Gammaproteobacteria bacterium | reverse complement strand
TCGGCTGCGCCGGTACTCCCCCCTCCGGGGGGAGAGACACCGCCCACCGGTTTCCTCCCCCGGAGGGGGAGGTGCCCCGCCAGGGGCGGAGGGGGCGTCCGATCGACGCAAGTGGGCGCCCCCCTCCTCGGCTGCGCCGGTACTCCCCCCTCCGGGGGGAGAGACCAATCTCCAGCTTTGTCGTGACGGGTCCCCTCTGGTGGCTGGCCCGGTAGCGGTTGGTTCCCCTGTGGTTCGCACCGATCGCTTCCGCGGGGTGGGTCGCGCCCACCGCCCACTGGTTCTTCACGGGAAACGGGTAGCGGGTAACGATCTCGAACTCCGAAAGCGGGAAGCGGACTGCGGGGAGCGGGTCGCGCCCTTGGTATTGTCTCCGCACCACCGATGTGAGGCCGTTTGATGACCGACAATCTCGCTGAGCAAGCCGGCTCGGCGATTATCTGGAAAGCAATCCAGCTGATCGGGGTCAAGGGGCTGTCGATTGGACGGCTGCTCGTGCTTGCGGTCATCCTCGCGCCCGAGGACTGGGGTCTGGTCGCCATCGGGGCGGTAACCACCGAGCTTCTCGTGGCGCTTACCGACGTGGGCATCAACGACGCCATCATCCAGCGCAAGAACGTCGAGGACCGTCACTACGACACGGCCTTCACCGTCGGCGTCATTCGGGGGGTCCTCATCGCCGCCATCGTGGCGGTCCTCGCTCCCTCGATCGCGTCGCTGTTCAACGCGCCCGATGCCACGGTTGTCATCCGGGTGCTCGCCTTCCGCCCCCTCGTCGATGCACTCGCCAGCGCCAGGGTGATTGAGTTGACCCGGACCTTGAAGTTCCGGCCGCTCACGTTCATCAAGGTGCCGGCCGCCCTCATCGAGACCGCCGGCATCTTCGTTGTGCTGATATTGCCGGCCTTCCTGGTGGACTCGCTGTTCGCTATCGGGTTGGCCGCCTCCCTGGGAGTGTGGGCCCTCGTCATCGGTGCTTTCGCCGGTTCCGTTTCGGGCGTCATCCTCAGCTACCGGCTGGCGCCATACCGTCCACGCTTCTCCCTGACCGGATTCAGGGAGTTGTTCTCTTTCGGCAAGTGGGTGTTTGCCACGCGGGCGATGCGCAACGGAGGGCAGTTTGGACTGCGGGCCGTTGTGTCCCGGTTGCTGGGCGCGGAGGATCTGGGCCGCTTCTATCTGGCTCAGAAGATCACGGTGCTGCCGAACGATCTCGTGTCCGAAGTGGTCCGGGGCGTGGCCTTTCCCGTGCTTTCGCGGGTGCAGGAGAGTCGCAGCCGCACTTCCCGGGTGTTCAAGGCGACGCTGACCGCCATGCTCGCATTGCTGGTACCGATCTACGCCAGCCTGTTTGTCTTGGCTGGACCGCTCGTCCGTCAGGTGTTGCCGGATTCCTACGCCGGCCTGACCATCGTCATCCAGCTCCTCGCCATCGACGGCATCATCGATCTGTTGACCGACGCCCTCAAGCCGATGCTGCGAGGTCAGGGTCGGCCGCGGACCGACTTCGTCTTCACCGCCGTACGCACCTTCCTATTGATCGGTCTGGCGATAGCGCTCACCGACGCGTTCGGCCTGGCCGGAGCCGCCTGGGCATGGTTGATCGCCGAGGCAGTTATCAGCGTGCTGGCCGTGATCATCGCCCTCAAGGTCCTCAAGCGGCCCTTTGAAGGGATGGCGCGCGTGGTGGCGGTCATCTTCTTCTCGGCCGGCACGGGCGCCACCCTCGGCTGGCTAATCGCGGACTTCTTCGGCGGCGTGGCCGGCCTGGTCGTCGGCTCGCTCATTTCGTTGGTCGGCGGCTTGGCCGTCTTGCTGGCGCTCGACCGTCTCTACGACTTCGGGCTCATCCGCGACTTCAACAAGGCATTCCCGTCGATCGCCCGCAAGGTGGGTCTGGGAGAGGCCTAGTGGGCCGGCGTTCCCAGCTTGTCGCGTTCCTTGTCCATCCGTGCCAGCTCGTCGTCGCCGCTGACCACGCTCTTGGGATCAGGCCGGAAGTCGAGCGAGGTATCGCGGTGGCCGTAGTCGACCGCGTTGAGAATGACCTTCATGGCGTTGAGCCGGGCCAGCGGCTTACGATTCGATCGGATGATCGTCCAGGGTGACTGCGGGGTGTTGGTCCGCTCGAGCATCCGGTGTTTCACTTCGGTGAATTGATCCCAATACTCCTGGGCCTGACGGTCCACCTCGCTGAGTTTCCACTGCCGAAGGGGATCGGTCTCTCTCCGGTTGAAGCGCTGGGCCTGTACGTCCTTATCGACGCTGAAGTAGAGCTTGACCAGTACGGTTCCCTGGCGGATGAGGTCCTTTTCGAATCCGACGACGCCCTTGAGGAAGTCCCGGTACTGCGTCTTCGTGCAGAACCCGAGGACGGGCTCCACCAGCGCCCGGTTGTACCAGGATCGATCAAAGAGGGCGATTTCCCCGCCGGTCGGGAACTGCGATACGTAGCGCTGGAAGTACCACTGGGTGGTTTGCTCGTAGGACGGTTTTCCGAGGGCAACCACCCGATAGCGTTTCTCGTTCATGAATCGGGTGATGCGGCGGATCGTTCCACCCTTGCCGGAGGCGTCCCGACCGTCGAACAACACGATCATCGGAGTCTGGTTGTGTTCGAGGTGCTCCTGCAGCTTCAGGAGCTCGATCTGGAAGGGGCGCAGCGGCTCGTCCTGGGCCAGCTGGGCTCGCAAACGGTTGCGTTCCTTGGTCACTACCTTGAGCCGAGCTCGCAGCTCTTCCTCGGTTGCGGTGGTGTCCTTCAGGAGTTGTTCTTCTTCGAGTGGATCTTGTTCCAGTGTGCTCACCACTTCACGGTAACACGCGAAAGTTTTCCCTACCTGAGGAGCGTGAGGAGCCCGTCCCGGATGGTCTGCTCGGCAGCCAGGGCTTCGCGGGGTTTGTGCCCGAGACGCCACTCGATGGCCTCTCGAATCTGCTCGTCGGTGCCGCGCCGGTGGAGCAATTCGAGCGCTTGGGAAACCCGGCGGCTTCCGGTTGGCCCGACCCGGCGGGCCGTCCCGCCCATCCAGTAGGCGAGCTCGTCGGTGAGCGGGGGACCCCAACCGACGTTATCCCAGTCGATCAGCCACAGGTGGCCATCGGAGGCCAGGCGCAAGTTGATGGCGAGGAAGTCGCGGTGCACCGGGACGAAGTGGGCGGGGGTGTCGACCGGTTTCGGGAGGCTCGCCAGCCTGGTTTGCATCTCGTCGATCGCAGCTTCGATGACGTCGGGGTCCGGGCTTGGCTGGCGGTGGGCACCACCGGGGAGCGGGGCGTGCATGTGATAGGCCATGTCTTCGAACCGGCCGTGGGCCAGCAGGGCGGGGGTCCGGAAGGTCGAGGCCGGGTGGGCGGTCAACAGTTCTTGGGCGGCAATGGAGAGGTCGCTCGGCTCGTCCCGCACCAGGTGCTTGGCGAAGGCGAGGATGCGGCCGTCGGCGTCGAACAGCAGGGTCGTCACCCGCTGGGCGTAGTCGGGAAGGCCCGGCAACCGGAAGGCGGTGTGGGCTATCGGGCCCACGATCGGCTCGGCGACATCTGCCACCCAGTGGTCCCACCAACCGGGCACCGGCGGCTCATACCGCAGTCGAAACGGACGCTCGATCCCGAATCGCAGCAGTAGGCGGCCCGCCGCAAGCGCTACTCGCTGGTGCAGGAACGTGGCGTCGTACAGACCCAGTCCACCGATCGCCACCTTCCGATTCCCGGCCGGCAGCGTCAAATAGTGCTTTCCCGGAGGAAATCCGATGAAGTTGTTGGTCACTGAACCAAGGTAGCAAACCAGCCACCAGCAACCAGCCTCCAGCTACCAGCTCAAACCCGAAATCTGACGCTGGGGCGAAGGAGCGGCGTCTCCACCAACACCCCCGGATCCCGCTTTCTGGCCGGCACACCGCCGGCTACGACGGTTCTTCTCTGGCTGGGGACCGGAGACTCGGGACCGGGGACTATTCCGCCGCCATCCTCCGCAGCACCATGTGCAGAATTCCGCCATTGCGGTAGTAGTCGACCTCTACCGGTGTATCGATCCGACAAGTCGTCTTGACCTCGATCACCATGCCGTCAGGTTTGGTCGCCCGGACCAGGACCGCCTGGCGGGGCTGCAGGTCGTCGTCGATGTCGATTTCGAACGTCTCGGTCCCGTCCAACCCGTACGTGTCGGCGTTGTCTCCCGGTTGGAAGGTGAGTGGTAGGACGCCGAACATGATGAGGTTAGACCGGTGGATTCGCTCGAAGCTCTGGGCGATCACGGCCCGCACACCCAGCTCGAAGGTGCCTTTGGCGGCCCAATCTCGCGAGCTGCCCATGCCGTAGTCCTGCCCGGCCAGGACGACGAGTGGTGTCCCGGCCTCCTTGTAGCTGAGACTGGCTTCATAGATGGTCTTGACCTGCCCATCGGTGAAGTCGGTCGTGTATCCACCTTCGGTGTCGGGCGCCAACTGATTGCGGACCCGGATGTTTGCAAACGTTCCCCGGGTCATGACGCGATCGTTCCCGCGTCGCGACCCGTAGCTGTTGAACAGGGTCGGCTCGACCCCCTGTTCGATGAGGTATTCCCCGGCGGGGGAGTTCGCCGCGATGGATCCGGCCGGAGAGATGTGGTCGGTGGTCACCGACTGGCCCACTTTGACGAGTGCCCGGGCACCGGTGATCGGCTCGATGGGAGAGACCTCCATCGTGAGCCCCTCGAAGAAGGGGGGTTCCTGCACATAGGTGCTGGACTCGTCCCACCCGAAGAGGGCGCCGACCGAGGTGTTGATGGCCCGCCACTCGGCGGACCCGTCGAACACGTGGGCGTACTGCTCGATGAATTGCTCGCGAGTGACGGTGTTCGACACGATCTCGTCGATCTCGGCCTGGGTGGGCCAGATGTCGCGCAGATACACAGGATTGCCATCCGACCCGGTTCCGATCGGGTCGGTAGTCAGGTCGATGTCGACGGTGCCGGCCAGCGCATAGGCGACGACCAGCGGGGGCGAGGCCAGGTAGTTGGCGTGCACGTCCGGAGAGATGCGGCCTTCGAAGTTGCGGTTGCCCGACAAGACCGCGGCGGCCACCAGGTCGTGCTCGTGGATGGCTGCACTGACCTCGGTCGGGAGCGGACCGCTGTTGCCGATACAGGTGGTGCATCCGTACCCGACCAGGTAGAAGCCGGCCGCCTCCAGGTCGTTCATGAGGTCTGAGTCCTGCATGTACTCGGTGACCACCTTGGAGCCGGGGGCGAACGAGGTCTTGACCCAGGGCTTGCGGGTGAGACCCCGTTCCCGGGCCTTGCGGGCCACCAGTCCGGCTCCCACCATCACATCCGGGTTTGAGGTGTTCGTGCAGCTGGTGATGGCGGCGATGACGACGTCACCATGGTTCATGTCGAAGGTCTCGCCGTCATAGGTGACGGTGGCGCGAGGCTCGTCGGCCGCTTCCTCCATCGCCGGACCACCCTCGTCCTCCCATTCGGTGACCGTCCCCGGCCCGCCGCGGCTCGCCTTGCCGAACGTGTCGACCAGGTCCTGATGCCACTGATCCTTCATGCCCGAGAGGACGATGCGGTCTTGCGGCCGCTTCGGTCCGGCCAGGGCTGGCTCGATCGTCGACATGTCGAGCGCCAGATTGGAGCTGTAGGTGATGGACCGCGAGTCTTCCCGCCACATGCCCTGTTCCCGGTAGTACTGCTCGACGGTTTCCACCAGCGCCTCGTCCCGGCCGGTGAGGCGCATATAACGGGTGGTCTGCTCGTCGACCGGGAAGAATCCGACCGTGGCCCCGTATTCGGGGGCCATGTTGGCGATGGTGGCCCGGTTGGCGAGCGGCATGTCGGCCAGGCCGGGGCCGTGGAACTCGACGAACTTGCCGACCACGCCGTGCTCGCGCAGCATCTGGGTGACCCGGAGCACGAGGTCGGTGGCGGTTGTACCCTCCGGCAGCTTTCCGTCCAGTCGGAATCCGACCACCTGCGGGATGAGCATGTAGATGGGTTGTCCGACCATGACTGCCTCGGCCTCGATGCCGCCAACGCCCCAGCCGAGCACCCCGATGCCGTTGATCATCGTCGTGTGGCTGTCGGTCCCGACCAGGCTGTCGGGGTAGATGGTGGTGCCGTCATCCCACGCCACCTTGGCGAGGTACTCGAGGTTCACCTGATGGACGATCCCGGTGGCGGGTGGCACGACGCGGAAGTTGTCGAAGGCCGACTGTCCCCACTTGAGGAACTCGTAGCGCTCCTGATTGCGCTCGAACTCCTTCTCGGAGTTGATGAGCAACGCCATGCCGGAGTTGAAGGCGTCTACCTGCACGGAGTGATCGATAACCAGATCGCAGGGCACGAGCGGATTGACCTTCTGGGCGCTGGTCTCGTCCCCGGTCATGCGAACGACTGCCTCGCGCATGGCGGCGAGATCGACGACGGCCGGCACGCCGGTGAAGTCCTGCAGGACCACCCGTCCGGGGGTGAAGGCGATCTCGGTTTCGGCCACATTGGTGGCATCGAAAGAGGCGAGTGCTTTGACGTCGTCATCGGTCACGATGCGTCCGTCATGCTGGCGGAGGACCGCCTCGAGCAGCACCTTGATCGTGTACGGGAGCGAATCCACATCGGCGATTCCTGCCAACGCGTCGATCCGGTAGATGGTGCGGTCACCGAGCGGAGTGGTGAGGTCGGAGCGCGCTCCGAAGGGGTCGTGAGTCATTGGGGTCTCCTCAAACAGCTGCCGGCCAAGCCTACTGAGGGTCCTGGTCGGGCTTCGCCCGACCTGTCACCTGTCACCTGTCGCCTGTCACCGGCCAGGAGTTCACTTCTCCGATGCCTCATGCTGGGCACCGTCGCGCGAAGAGAGAGCCTTCTGGTTCCCCTCCCACTTCGTGGGACGGCGGCAACCCTCCGGGTGGAGGTGGGGTGGGCAACCCGCAGAGTTGCAGAGCGCGTCCCTGTGCTCTCGCCCGCGTTCGGAACGACCCGGCTTGGTTCCCACCAAGAGACTTCGAGTGGTTCTTGCAGGTGACGGGTGACCGGGTAGTGGGTAGCCTCTCCGCCATGTCCTACCAGCCACCTGTGCCGACCGCCGACGACGCCGTATTCGATATCGCCGACATGGACCCCGCTGTCCACCCCGGTGACGACTTCTATCAGTTCGCCAACGGAGGTTGGCGGGCAGCCAACCCGGTCCCCGACGACTACCCGCGCTGGGCGGCGTTCGATGAG
Organism: uncultured Gammaproteobacteria bacterium; assembly: GCA_964195905.1. Lineage (GTDB taxonomy): Bacteria > Actinomycetota > Acidimicrobiia > Spongiisociales > SHLN01 > SHLN01. The sequence goes on along the minus strand of CAXMQV010000033.1, from coordinate 10,752 downwards.
GTGAGGAAGCGCAACGATGAGTTGCTCCGTGAGCTGCTCGAGGACGCTGCCACCGACCCTGGCCCGGCCGGCACGCCCCGGCACTGGGCCGGGAGCTACTACCGGGCAGGCATGGACGCCGACCGGATCGAATCAAGCGGGCTCGAACCGATCCGCCCCTATCTCGATCGCATCGACGCCATCGAGACCGTCACCGATCTCAGAACCCTTGGTGCCGGCCTTCTCCGGTTCGGGGTGACTATGCCGGTCGGGATGGGGATCGCCCCCGACTTCGAAGACAGCGGGCGCAATCTCCTCTACATCGGCCAGGCCGGTCTCGGCCTCCCCGAGCGGGATTACTACTTCCGCGATGACGAGGAGACCGTCGAGACACGCCGGGCCTACGTCGACCACATCGGAGCCATCCTCGGATTGGCCGGTGAGGATGATCCGGCCGGGGCGGCTGCTGCCATCATGGAACTGGAGACTGCGCTGGCCGAAGCTGCCCACACGGCCACCCAGCAGCGAGATCTCGATCTCGTGTTCAACCGCTTCTCGTCTGGCGACCTGGCCGGCCTCATGCCGGGCTTCCATCTCGAAGCGTTGCTGAACGCGACCGGTGCCGAGAGCTTCGCCTCGGTCAACATCGGGAATCCCGATTTCCTGCGGGCGGCAGCATCCATCCTCGCCCAAACATCACCGGATACCTTGCGTCGATACGCCCGCTGGCGCTTGCTGGGAGCGACTGCGTCCGGTCTCAATGTCGCCTTCGAGGATGAATCCTTCGACTTCTACGGCAGGCGCCTCGGTGGGCAGAAACAGCAGAAGGAGCGATGGCAACGGGTGCTGCGGAGCGCCTCGGCCGAGATCCCCCAGGTCGTCGCCCAGTTGTACGTAGCGGCCGCTTTCCCACCGGCCGCCAAAGCCCGTATCGATGAGCTCGTCGCCCATCTGCTCGAGGCCATGGGCGATTCCATTCGGGGGCTGTCCTGGATGAGTGAAGCCACCAGGGCGGCAGCCCTCACCAAGCTGGCCGGGTTCACGACCAAGCTCGGCTATCCGGACGTGTGGCGGGATCACACGGGGCTCGTGCTCGACGATGCGCCCTGGGCGACCGTTCGGTTCCAGGCCCGCGGTTTCGAATTCCATCGGAGGCTGTCCCAGCTTCACCAACCGGTCGATCCCCACGAGTGGGAAATGGGCGCCCATGAGGTCAACGCCTACTTCCACCCGCTCAAAACCGAGATCGTGTTTCCGGCCGGCATCTTGCAGCCTCCGTTTTTCTCGGTTGATGCAGATGATGCCGTCAACTACGGAAGCATCGGCGCCGTGATCGGTCACGAGATCACCCACGGTTTCGACGACAAGGGGAGCCGGTTCGACGCGGCAGGTAATTTCACCAACTGGTGGACCGACGAGGACCGGGCCGAATTCGAGGGGCGAGCGAATGTGCTCGTCGAGCAATTCAACGCCTTCGAGCCGCTCGAAGGCCTCACCGTCAACGGTGAGCTGACGCTCGGCGAGAACATCGCCGACCTGGGCGGCCTAACGATGGCGCTCCATGCCCTCGGCCAGGTGCTTGCCGAGAGCGGACGGGCCGAGGTTGCCGGCCTGACAGCCGAGCAGCGATTCTTCCTCGCGTTTGCTCGCAGTTGGCGTTCAAACGAGACCGACGAATATCTCCGGCTCCGCGTGCAGACCGACCCGCACTCGCCCTCCCAGTTCCGCTGCAACGGAACCGTCGCAAACATGCCCGAGTTCGCAGCCGCCTTCAACCTCGACGTGGGTGCCCCCCTCGCCCACCCACCCGAGGACCGGGCGAAGATCTGGTAGGAGGTCGGGGCAACGCCGTCGGCGTTGCCCCGACCTGTCGCCTGTCACCCGTCGCCTGTCGCCGGCCAAGACCTCATGCTGGGCACCGCCGCGCGAGGGAGAGCGCGTTCCTGTGCTCGTTTGACCGTCGACCGTTGACTGTTGAGTGTTGACTGTTGACTCTCCGATTACCCTCCGCTCATGCCCACCAAGATTCGCGTTGCCTCCGCCTTTGACGGCTCGCAGATCCATGCCATCTATGCCCCGGCCGTGGCCGGTCTTCCCACGTCATTCGAGACGGAGGTCCCGTCGATGGACGAGATGGTTCGTCGGATCGACGAAATCCTCGCCATCTACCCCTACATCGTTGCCGACCGCGACGGTGAGGTGATCTCCTACGTCTACGCCCGGCGGTGGAGGGCGCGACCGGCCTACGACTGGGATGTCGAGATCACCGTTTTTGTGAAGGACGGTTTCGGGGGCCAGGGCATCGGGCGGGCCATGTATACCGCCCTCACGCGACTGTTGGCGGCCCAGGGCTTCGTCAACGCAGTGGCCGCCATCACCGTCCCGAACGACGCCAGCACTCAATTCCACGAGTCGATGGGCTTTCACATGGCCGGGCGCTTCCCGGCTTCTGGTTTCAAGCTGGGGGAGTGGCACACGGTTGAGTTCTGGTGGAAGCAACTCGCCGACTTCCCCGATGAGCCCCGGCCTCCTATCCCGTTCAAGACGTTCCGCCAGTTCCCCGAATGCGAGGCGATCCTCGCCGAGGCAACAGAGATGATCGGCGGCGGCTAGCGCCGCCGCGGTCACCTGTCACCGGTCACCTGTCACCTGCCGGAAAGAAGCGTGAGAGGGTGTTCGCTGTTCGCTAGCTGTCCTGCCGCAGGCTGAAACCGAGGACGTTGCCTTCGGGATCGTGGACGGCGGCCAAGCGGTCGCCCCATGGGCGATCTACGGGCTCGATGAGTGCGATGGCGCCGAGGTCGAGGCACCGCTGGTACGTCTCGTCGAGGTCGTCGACTCGAACCCAGAACGAAACCGCTCCGGGGTGCTGGTGGGTCCCGTCTGATTGGTCGAACCCGAGATAGATGTCGCCGAGCTCGAACCCGACGTGTCCTTCCTCCTCAACAACCGCGTCCTCGTCGACTCGTAGCGCCTGCGCGTAGAACTTCGAGAGTCCCTTGAGGTCGGTCGCAAACAGGATGACGGTATCAATGGAGGCGTTGGTCATGCCCGGATGCTAGGCGGCCCACCGCCCACCGCCCACCGACGCGGGCAGCGGGTAGCGGGTAGCGTTTCTGTACACTTCCCGCTCCCGCACCCCGAGGACCTCATGATTGATCAAGCCGCCCTGCGCGCCGCCATAGGACTGGTGGAAGACCCTGAGATCCACAAGTCGCTGGCCGAGCTCGGGATGCTTCGGGAACTCGATGTCGCCGACGACGGTTCGGTCCGGGTGCTGGTTGCCCTCACTGTCCCCGGCTGCCCGCTCAAGGACAAGCTCGAAGGCGATATCACCCTGGCCGCCCAATCGGTGGCGGGGGTAGGCGCGGTCACCGTTGATTTCACGGTCATGAGCGACGAGGAACGAGCCTCGCTGACCGCCAGCCTCAAAGGCGGCGACGCCGATTCCCGCGAGGTGACGATTTCGGCCAAGACCAGGGTGCTGACCATCGCCAGCGGCAAGGGCGGCGTTGGCAAGTCATCGGTCACCACCAACCTCGGGGTGGCGCTTGCCGACGCCGGCAAGACGGTCGGCATCATCGACGCCGATGTGTGGGGGTTCTCGATTCCCAAGATGCTCGGCATCGATCGGCCGCCCACCATTGTCGATCAGATGATCATGCCCCCGGAAGCCCACGGTGTCCGGGCCATTTCGATGGATTACTTCGTCCGTCCCGATCAGGCGGTGATCTGGCGCGGGCCGATGCTGCACAAGGCCCTCGAGCAGTTCCTGGTCGACGCCTATTGGGGAGACATCGACTACTTGCTCATCGACATGCCGCCCGGCACCGGTGACATTGCCATCTCGATGAGCCAATTCCTTCCCAGAGCGCAGGCCCTCGTCGTCACCACTCCACAGCCGACCGCCCAGCGGGTGGCGAAGCGAGCCGCCCTCATGGCCAACAAGGTCAATCAGGAGGTGCTTGGCGTCGTCGAGAACATGGCCTGGTTCACCGGCGACGACGGCAAGCGGTATGAGATCTTTGGCGCCGGCGGAGGCCAGCTCCTCGCCGACGAGCTAGAGGTTCCCCTCCTCGGTCAGATCCCGCTGGTTCCGGCCATGCGGGAAGGAGCGGATGCCGGGATTCCGGTTACGCTCGCGGCACCCGGGAGTGACGCCGCCGTGGCCTTCGGCTCTCTTGCCGAGCGGGTCGATGAATTGCGGCCAAAACTACGTTCTCATCCCGAATTGATCATCAGCTAGGAGACACCATGCGAGTGAGGATTGGACTGGCCGACACCGGCACCGACGTAGACGTCGACATCGACGATGTCGATTCGTTCGTGAAGGAATTGGAGGCGGCGATCGACTCCGGAAAGGCGTTCATCTGGGTCGAAGACCCCGAGCGCGGCCGCTACGCCGTCGCCGTCGAGAAGATCGCCTTTATCCATATCGAAGGCGAGAAGTCCCGGTCGGTCGGCCTCAGGTAGCGCCCGGCCCGGGGCTCGCATCGAGGCCGCGGCACTAATCTTGGCTCATGAGCGCGACACCCATGGAAATCGATGCTGCCCGGATGCTGTTGGCCAGTCGTTGGGCTGCCCTGGCCACCCTGAACGACGATGGCCCGGCGGCCTCCATGGTCGCCTATGTGCCCGAGCCCGACCTGAGCAGTGTGTTGCTGTTCCTCAGCGGGCTTGCGGAGCACACCCGCGATCTCCTGGCCGAACCTCGGGTCTCTCTCGTGATCTCCGAGGCCGATTCGGGCTCGGGCGATCCGCAGACACTGGCCAGGTTCACTGTCAGGGGGATTGCGGAGAAGATCGAGCGCAACGCCCCTGATTTCGACGATGCCTGGCTGAGGTATCTCGAGCGGTTTCCCGACGCGGCACCGCGCCTGGCGCTCGCCGACTTCTCGCTCTTCCGGGTCACGGTCGTCGAAGGCCGCTACATCGGGGGCTTCGCCCAGGCCGGCACGATTCCCTTCGGGCGTCTGGCGGCGGCCGCGTCAGAGCTCTGAGCTGGGATTGATCGCCAGTGCTCGTTGAAAGGCCTCCAACTAAGATCTGTTCCTGATTTCGCGAACCAACCGGGATCGCACGGAATCCGAGGAGAACCAGCATGCAGACCATCTGGAAGGGGGCCATTTCCTTTGGCCTCGTGACCATCCCCGTCGGCCTCTACAGCGCCACCGAGGACAAGAAGGCTTCTTTCAAGCAGCTTCGTCAGGGTGACCACAGTCCGATTCGCTACAAGCGAGTCGCCGAAGCAGACGGTGAGGAAGTGGAGTACTCCGACATTGTGCGCGGCTACGAGATCGAGAAGGGCAAGTACGTCGTCTTCTCGAAGGAGGAGCTCAGCAACATCGGCAAGGCACTGTCGGGCACCGTCGACGTCGTCCAGTTCGTTGGTCAGGCCGAGATCGACCCCATCTACTTCAAGAAGTCCTATTACCTGGCCCCCGAGAAGGGCGGCGTGAAGGCCTACAAGATTCTGCTCAACGCCCTCGCGGCCGAAAACAAGGTCGGCGTCGCCAAAGTGGCCATTCGCGAGCGGGAATACCTCTCAACCCTCCGGGCCGAAGACGATGTCCTCGTGCTCGAAACCATGTGGTGGCCCGACGAGGTGCGAGAGCCCGCCTTCGAGACGCTGCAGGAAGAAGTCGAGCCCTCGGCGGAGGAATTGAAGATGGCCGCCATGATCATCGAGAACTTGACGGCGACGTTCGATCCCACCATGTGGAATGACGCCAGTCGCGAAGCGGTCGAGGCGATGGCTCAGGCCAAGGTGGATGGACAGGAGATCGTCGCCCCCGAGAGCCCGGAGCCCACCAAGGTGGTTGACCTGCTCGATGCGCTCAAGGCGAGCGTTGAGGCCACCAGGGCGAAAAGGAAAGCAGGATGAACGTCACCTCGGCCATGCTGGCCGACTCGGCTCAGGTCCACGCCGGCAAGCTGTTCGTGATCGGTGGCGGGTTCGACACGATTCGCACCCGATCTGTCCCGGCGGTCCACAAGGCGCTGGCGGTCGTCATGGTCATCGAAGTCAATCCGGGAGAGCGTGAAACCAACTTGTCCATAGAGGTGACGCTCATGGACGAGGACATGCAATCACTCGGACCGAGGGCATCGGGGACCCTTCGGGTGGGGGACGCTCCCTCCCATCGACCGGGCCAGGCCAGCATCGTCCCGCTGGCGATCCCGTTCTTCGACCTTCGGTTCCCTCGCGAGCAGGGATACGTATTCCGGGTCAGCCATCAGGACGAAGAGCTCACCCGGATTCCGTTCTCGGTGCTGGTGGTCCCTCCGAAGCCCACGTAGTCGCGGCCCAATCGTCGTCTGTGAACCCCTTGAACGATGGGGCCCGCAGCTTGCCCGCCCGGGTCCACTCTTTGAACTCGACGAGCGCTACCAGTGATGGCTCGACGAACCGCGCCCCGGCCGGGAGATCTGATCCGGGATGAAATGGTGACGAGGCGGCAGCGAGCTCGTCGAGGGCGGCCCGTATCGCCTGGAGGGTTGCACCACTGAAGCCGGTACCGACCGATCCGATGTAGCGGAGTTGGCCATTGTCCACCAGCCCGAGCAACAACGAGCCGAACGTGGGAGCCCGGGAGCTCTCGCCGGGCAACCAGCCGCCGACGACCGCCCGCACCTGATCCACCCGGGCGATCTTGCGCCAATGGGCCGATCGCTGTCCGGGTCGGTAGGGGGAGTCGAGCCGTTTGGCGACCATCCCCTCGAGGTCCTGTTGGGTGACCCCCGACCAGAGCGCCTCTCCGTCTTCAATGACGGGTTCGGGAACTACGAATGGGGGCGGGAGCTCGAGGCCGCTGAGGCGCTCTCTCCGTGTTGTCCATGGCTCGTCCAGCTGCGGCCTTTCGAGGTGGAGAAGGTCGAACGCCATGAAACTGATGGGGGTCTCGACGGTCTGGCGTTGTTGGAGCCTTCCGAATGAGGGCCGACCCTCGTCGTCGAATGCGACGATTTCGCCGTCCAAAACGCACGGCTCGAGGCCGGCCAGCTGATCGAGTTCCGGATAGACCGCTCCGATTGACCGGCCGGACCGGCTGCGCACATCGATGGTGGCGCCGTCCCAGGCGGCCACCGCCCGCACTCCGTCCCATTTCACCTCGAACGCCCACGCCGGATCAGAGAAGGGCTCCGGCCATGGAGTGGCCAGCATCGGTTGGTAGGACGGAAATCCCATACGGTGAGCCGCGGGCTCTACCCGCCCAATGCCTGACGAACCAGCTTGTTGACGAGGCCGCCGTCGACTTCGCCCTTGTGGTCCTTCATGATGTGGCCGACCACCTTGCCTGCGTCTTTCGGGTCGGAAACGCTGAGGTCGGTTATCGCCTGAAACACGAGATCCTTCGTGGCCGCTTCGTCAAGCATTGTCGGCAGCCAGCGGCCCAGGTATTCGGTCTCGTAACCGAGTTTGGCGGCCATCTCCTCGCCCCTTTCGCCGATCTCGTCGTACTCGTGGCGGGCCTTGGTCATCTTCTTGACGTAGGAAGCGATGACGGTGCGGTAGAGGTCATCGTCGATGTCCCCTTCGAACGAGGGCTCGGCCTTGGCGCGAGACACCTCGGTTTCGATGGCGCGAATGACGTCCTTCCGATTCCGGTCACCGGTCCTGAGGGCGTCGGTCAGTTCGGCTCGAAGCTCATCCTGAATGGTCATAGCCGAAGGGTACCGGAAGGCTCCGACTGTCCCCGGGCAAACGCGAAAAATACCCTTTGGCTCGCGGTCGCCTCCGCGATACGGTCATTCGGGTCCCGGGGAATTGTGTTTTTCGGGCATTGTGAACGAAATCACATTTCGAACGAGGAGGCAGGGGTAGATGGCGATCGCGGCGGAGAGAGGACTGTGGCAGGAGCATTCGGCGTGCCGCGCCTCGGACCCTGAGATGTTTTTCCCGGTCGGCACCACCGGAGGGGCCCTCGATAACATCGAACGCGCCAAGCTCATCTGCGTCACATGCACCGTCCAGGACGAATGCCTCGACTACGCCCTCCACACCAATCAGGAGGCGGGCGTCTGGGGCGGCTACGCCGAAGACGAGCGCCGCCGCCTCCGCAAGCGCTGGCTGGCCGATCGCCGCAGGCGGGCCAGCTAGCCGAACAGCCGGTAGTTTCCAACCAGCGTCGCCGGTTGGGGGTTAGGGCCCGCTCCCGGCTCACACCGATCCTGAATGCCGGTCTGGAATTCTGCGAACGCCGCGATGTCGCCGAGAGGGTTCGGGTCGGCTTCCACCTCCGCGATGTGCACGAATGTGCCGTCCTCCAGCCTCAGGGTGGCGTAGCGGAGGCCGCCCGGGTCGTTGGCATGGAGTTCGGCGAAGACCGCTTTGACGAGGCGCTGGTTCTCGTCTGCGTTATCTGCGGTCGGGGTCTAGCGGACCACAACTGTGCTCATGACGGGTCTCCTCGGTCGGGCCCTGACCGTGCCACCGGCGGGTAGGTTGCGGTGATGACGCCTGCCACCGATGGCCGCTGGGTTCCCCTTCTCGCCCTGTCCACCACAGTGGCCGTTTCGTTCGGGGTCCTCCTCTACTCGGTTTCCGTGCTCATCACAGAGGAAGCCGCCGGTTCGGTGTTCTCTACCACGGTCCTGTCTGCCGGGTATGGCGGTGCCCTTCTCGTCGGCGGCCTGCTGGCCCCTTCGGTCGGGCGCCGGGCCGATCGGTTGGGCGTCCGGCTCATCTTTGTCACCGGCATCGTTCTCGGAGCGTCCGGCGTCACGATGCTGTCGGTCGCCAATTCCCCATGGCACGTGCTGGCTGCCTTCTGGCTGCTGATCGGACCGGCCGGCTCGATGACGTTCTACGAGCCGGCCTTCGTGGCCGTTGAACAGTGGTTCGGTTCGGCCCGGCGCGCCCGCAGCCTCGCCGTCCTGACCGTGATCGGTGGGCTGGCCGGTCCCATCTTTCTCCCGGTCACGAGTGCGCTGGTCGACGGCCTCGGCTGGCGTCCGGCGGCCCGGGTGCTGGCGCTAATCCTGGTCGGGGTGGGGGCCCCGGCCGCCGTCCTCATGGCTCGTACCGCCTCGGAGCACGTCGGTGTGGTCTCGCATGAGTCGCGGATGGCGACCCTGCGCCGGCTCCTGCGGGACCGCCGGTTCGTGACCTACACGCTGTCGGTGGCACTCATGTTCCTGTGCGTGCAGGCCGTGCTTCTGCACCGCATTGCCCTGTTCGAGGCGGGTGGGTTCGCGGTGGCCACCGCCTCGGCGGGCGCGGCGGTGGCCAGCCTGCTCAGCTTCCCGGGTCGGTTCACGGCACCGTTTATGGCCAGAGCCTGGGGCGGCCTCCGTATCCAGCTGGTGGCACTGCTGTTCCTGGCCGCTTCGGCGGCCGTGGCCATCGATGGGTCCGAAACGTGGCAACTGGTGGTCCACTTCTTCGTGTTTGGCCTCGCCTTCGGAGCCATGCTCCCGATCCGGGCTTCGATCATGGGTGAGTGGTACGCCGACGAGTCGTACGGCCAGGTGATGGGCTCTCAGTGGATGGTCGCCTCGGTGGCGGGTGCGCTGGGACCGGCTCTGGTCGGAATGATCCGGGATGCGACCGACGGATATGGGGTTCCGATGGTCCTCGTTGCCGCAGGGTTCGTGGTGGCGGCCGGCCTTACCGTCGCCAGCGACCGATTGCCGGCTCCTGGCTAACGACTATTTGTTTCGGCCCGGGGCGCTGGCTGAGTTGCCCCGGGGGTGATCGGACCTGCCGTTCTTGGCCTTTTCCTTGTTGTTGCTCGGGTGGTCGTCGCCCTTGTCTTTCTTGCCCGGATCGCAGGTGGCCACGAAGGCTTCGAACTCGGCCTCGCCAGTCTCGAAGGCTTCGTCGATCTCGAGGGCGTCTTCGATGTCAGAAGTGCGAACCTGCTGGTCACCCTTGCCGAGATCTGATTGGGCAAGGATCCGGTTGAAGCATCGACTCGTCTCCTTGCCGACGATCTGATGGAACAGTTTTATGAACTGCCCGTGGTTGATCTGACCGTTCGGTCCACTGATGACTGATCCGCTGAATTGGCACGTCTCAGCGGGTCCGGGCTCGCCGGCCGGTTCTTCGGTGCCTTCATCTGCTGTGCGCTCGTCAAACTCAACGGCGATGCCGTCTTCATTGGAGAAGGTCATCTCGAATGAGCCGTCCTCCAACGACCCGTAGCCGACCATGACATGCGTCGGCACGCTGCAGTCGTACGTGGAGTCGGTGGTCGAGGTGTGGACGATGAAGACATGGTTCTCAGCGTCGTAGCCGTACTGAATGAGCGTGTCGCCAACCGGCGCCGCATCTTCGGGAACAGCATCGTCGGCCGAGGCCACACTGGCCGTGGCCAGCAGTCCAATAGCCACCATCATCACAATCCAAGACCGGCCCAGTTTCGACACAGTATTCCCCTCCGACAGTTGCGAGCGTTCCCCGAGCGGGGAGACGTGTAGGAATAGAATATCACGGAGAGTGGTCAAAGCAATGAGCCGGATGGCCTATGAAGTTCTTGCCCGGAACCGAGACGTGGGCTGAGGGCGTTGAGGAGCCCGATCAGCGATATCTGGTAACGAGGAAGGTCCCCCCAAGGCCGCCGAACGCAGGAGTCCCTGGTCGGCCGACCGGAGCCTGGCCGTCGCGGTGAGCACGTGGTCGTATTCGGCCCGGCGAACCACCTGGGGTTCCTGCTACACCACTACTCGTGACCGCTTAAGATCCGTGACGAGGCAACGCACCTCCGACGTGTGGGGTTGCCTCGGGCAATTGGTTTGTGGTCGTGGGGAGGACGTTCGATGTTCAAGATG
>CAXMQV010000032.1:0-22874 GCA_964195905.1 uncultured Gammaproteobacteria bacterium | reverse complement strand
GTTAGCCGGTATCGCCCGGCGAGAACGGTGGTGTTCATGTCAGACATGAGTGACGTCGGGATAGGGGTGCCCGGTTCCCGGATTGTAGGGAGAAAAGCGAGATTGCACACACAACGCGGCGGGAACGGCCTCCCCGGGGGGGCCATTCGCTGCCCGTAACCCGTTGCCCGTTGCCCGAAGAAGCTGTCCTTTCTTTGGCTATGAGGCGGGGCCCGACCGCTCAGTTTCTGAGCCACGCTTCCATGACGGCCCGCCCAATGGGAGCCGCCACCGTGCCTCCGGTGCCAGATTCGCCGGCGTCGCCGCCATTCTCAACTACCACCGCCACCGCCACCGCCCGCCCGTCCAGGTTGGCAAATCCGATGAACCAAGCATGGGGAGCCGAGCCCGGGATCTGGGCCGTGCCGGTCTTGCCCCCAACGATCGCCCCCTCGATACGGGCGGCCCGGCCGGTCCCGGCTTCTACCACGTCTTGCATCATGGTGGACAAGGCCGCCGCGGTGCCCGGACTGATTGCTCTTCGCAACTCGAGCGGGCCGGTCTGGCCCAGGACGTTCAAATCGCGGTCGAACCGCTCGGAAACGAGGTAGGGCCGCATCACCACCCCGTCGTTGGCGATGACCGCCGCCACCACCGCCATCTGAAGCGGGGTGGCTTGTACATCTCTCTGTCCGATGGCGCTCTGGGCCGTCGCAGGCGGATCCCCGGCCAGCGAGTCGGTCAGAAACACTGAAGGAACGACGGCCAGATCAAACGGGATCTGGCGATTGAATCCGAAGGCCTCGGCAATCTCCCCGATGGAATCGGCCCCGGTGTCCATGCCGATCTGGCCGAAGACGGTATTGCACGAGCGACGGAAGGCCGTCGCCAGGTCGACCTCGTTCCCGTCTCCGCATACCCCCCGATCGGCATTGCGAATGACGGCGGTTGAGCCCGGAAGCTCCAGCTCGAGCGGGTCGGCATAGAGCGTGTCAGGATTGGCCACCCCGCGCTCAAGAGCGGCGGCGGCCGTGATCACTTTGAAGGCGGAGCCGGGAGCAAGGATCTGGTCGATGGCGCGATCTCGCAGCGGGGTGAGCGGGTCCGCCGCCAGAGTATCGCCGGCCGCGGCCGATTCACCGAGCAGCACCGAGGGCTCGAACGACGGCGAGGAGTAGAGGGCGAGCACTTCACCGGTAGAGGGCTCGATGGCGACGACGGCACCCCGTTGATTCCCGAGTGCCTGGCGGGCCGTCTGCTGAACGGCATGAGAAAGCGTTAGGCGGATTCCCTCTGCCCCCTGCTCGCGGCCGAGGATGGCGTCGATGACCCCCGAGATAGTGAGGTCGCTACCGCTGCTGAGGTTGCGGGCGTACTCGCGCTCCAGGCCGGCGTTGCCGAAGAGAAGCGTCGTGTAGCCCACCGCGTGGGCATAGAGCGAGCCTTCGGGGTAGGAACGAGTGAAGGTCTGGGCGGAGTCCTCGTCGGCCGCCGATTCCGCCAGCACAATGCCTTCTCGTGTCACGATCGGGCCTCGTTCGGTGGAGCTGCGGTCGGCGGCCACCCGGGGATTGCGGAGGTCGTCCCGATAGCGGGGGCCGGCGATCACCTGCAGGTACGTGAGGTCGAGAACGATGATGCCGAGCACGGCAAGGAGCACAAAGGCCAGTCTCCGAATCGGTGTGTTCACGAGGCAACCTCATGGGAGATACGGGCGAGCACGACTACCGCCACGATGTTGGCGACGAGCGCCGATCCCCCATACGACATGAACGGCAGCGTGATGCCGGTGAGCGGGAGCAGTCGGATCACCCCACCGATGATGAGGATGGTCTGGATGGCGATGACGGCGGTCAACCCGGTCGCCAGCAACTTGCGATAAGGGTCGCGTGCCCGCAGCGCAATGCCGAATCCGACCGCTACGAGCAGCGCGTACGCCGCCACGACCGCCACCGAACCGGCCAGGCCGGTCTCCTCGGCGACGGCCGCAAACAGGAAGTCGGTGGTCGCGCTCGGGATGAAGTCGGGTCTTCCGAGGCCGAGCCCCGATCCGGTCAGGCTGCCGCTCCCGAGCGCGAACAGGCTCTGCCCGATCTGATACCCGGTGTCGGCAAAATCGTCCCACGGACTGATCCAGGCGTCGTAGCGGCGTTGCACATGATCGAACAGCCTGCCGGCCACCAGAACGCCGGACACGAAGAGGACCCCCCCAAACACGGGATAGGCGATCCGTCCGGTGGACGCATACAACATGGCGGCGAACATGGCCAGCAAGAGCAGCGACGCACCGAGGTCGCGCTGATAGACGAGGATGACGAGGCTGGCTACCCAGGCGGCCGCTAGCGGGAACAGTTGGCGCGGTTCGGGCATGGTGAGTCGCCCGATCCGACGTGTCATGGAGGTGAGGGCCGCCTGGCGGGAGGCGAGGTAGGAGGCGAGGAACACAACGAGCAGCAGCTTGCCGAATTCGCCCGGCTGGAACCGGACGAGAGTGGTATCGAACAGGCGGAGTTGTAGCCACAGGCGTGAGCCATTCACCTCGATGCCTCCCAGGGGCCAACTCGACGGTAGGAGGGGCAGCATGAATGCAACCAGGGCGGCCGTCAGGAAGAGGTAGCGGTAGCGGGCCAGCACGTCGGTGCCGGAACGCCCGAGCAGGGCCAGCGTGGCGATCCCGAACCCGGCCGCGATGAGTAGCCACCACCGCTGCAAGCCGGCCGCGGACGGGTCGAGTCGGAAGATCTCCACCAATCCGACCGCGGTCAAAAGAGCCGTCAGTGGAAGCAGAAACGGTGAGGCGTTCGCCGCCCACTGGCGGAAGGCCAGATGGAGCGAGCCGAACGCCAATGCGACTACTAGGAAGGTGAGTCCCGTCTGTGCATCGGGGCTCTCGCCGCCTGCCACCCGGACGATGGAGACACCGAGAGCCGCCAGCACGGCCGCGCCGGCCAGCAAAGCCGCCTCGGCACTGCGGCTCACTCGAGTACGTCGACGATTGCCACCGTGATGTTGTCCTCGCCGCCTGCCTGGTTGGCAGCTTCGATCAATGCCCAGCCGGTGGCCTGCGGGGCCGGCTGAGTTGCGAGGATGGCGGCGATGTCGTCGTCGGTGACCATGGTGGTCAGCCCATCGGAGCAGATCAGGACGCGGTCACCGGGCCGCAGGTGAACGGTGTGAGTGTCGGCGGTGACATCCCACCCGATCCCGAGCGCTCTCGTGATGACGTTTCGCCGCGGGTGGTTGGCGGCTTCCTCGGCCGAGATCGCCCCCGAAGCGAGGTACTCGGCAACGAGCGAGTGGTCGTTGGTTACCTGCAAGAGGGTGGTCCGGCGAAACAGATACAGTCGGCTGTCGCCAACGTGTCCGATTTCGAGCGTGCCATCCGGTCCGAACAAACCGGCAGTGAGCGTGGTCCCCATCCCGTGCTGGTCGGCCCGGTTCTCGGCCGCCTCCATGACAGATCGATTGGCATCCTCAACCCGCTCCCCGAGGGGGCCTTCGGATGTAGAGACGGTGTCGATGGCGATGCGGCTGGCAACTTCGCCTGCCGCGTGGCCTCCCATGCCGTCGGCGACGGCCACGAGCACGGGCCCGGGGTCTGTGCCGTCCGAATCGGGGTATACCGAGTCCTCGTTGCTGTCGCGTACTAGCCCCGGATGCGTCGAGGTGGCCCAGGAGTACTTCATTTCACTTCCATGATGGTTTTGCCAACCTGTACCGAGTCGCCGGCGTTGAGGATCACGGGGTTGGTCACCCTTCTTCCGTTTACATACGTGCCGTTGGTTGTGCCTAGATCCGCCAGGGACATCGTGTCGCCATCCATCGTAAGGCGCAAATGGAACATGGAGGCGTACGGGTCGTCAAGCAGGAAATCGGCTTCCGGGCTCCTCCCCAGCACCACCGAATCGCTCACCGTGAGGCTCGCGCCGACCTGTGTGTCGGAGCGCACCATGACGAGCTCACCGACTCGTCGCCGGGAACGGTTCATCGGTGCCGTGCCTGCCCCTAGATGCCCACCGATCGACCGGGCCATCTGCCAGAGGAAGAGGTAGAGCAGTCCGACGAAGGCGACTTTGAGCAGGCTGGCGACGAGGGCCGACATCAGACCGGCCGGTAGTTGAAGCGGGCCGTGCCGAAGCCGATGACATCGCCATCGTGGATGGGTGTTGGCCCGGCAATGGCGGCCCCGTTGACTGTGGTCCCGTTGCTGGAGGCGAGATCCTGAACCCAGCGTCCCCCGGCGTCGTGCCAGAGAAGGGCGTGCGTGCGGGAGACAGAGTCGTCGCCCAGCATGAGGTCGGCCCGGCGGGACCGGCCGACCAGCGAGCGATTCTTGGTGATCGGCATGCGTCGGGGACCCCGCGCTTCGACCAGGTGTCCCCACGGCTCGAGCTGTCCAGGGTGAACGGTTGCCTCGACCGACATCGACCCGGCGCTGACGGCGGGAACCGCATTCAGGCTGACGCTCGGCGGCCCCTCCAGCCTCCACCCGCGCTCTGCCGACGCCTCCGAAATGACGGTGTTCAGCTTTGATACGACCTCGTCGGCGTCATCGCCGAGGTCGGCCGGGTTGAGGGACACGACGAATCGGTTGGGGGCGGTCGGACCAACACCGGTTTGAGCGAGCGAGAGTTCGGCTTCCCGGACGATCCGGATGGCAACTTCAAGCGGGTGGAGTTGGCCTCGAAACACCTTCGTCCCGATGCCTTCGACCAGTTGTTCTATGCGGCGCTCGAGGCTTCGTGCGAGGCTCATGTAGCCAGCATAGGTTTGCGTCTCGGGTAGGGACGGAACCGCGGGTATGCCTTCGGCGAGGTGGTTTGCTACGATTCCGTCCCCATTCCGGGCGAGTGGCGGAATTTGGCAGACGCGCAGGCTTCAGGTGCCTGTGAGCTTCGGCTCGTGGGGGTTCAAGTCCCCCCTCGCCCACGCCGTGTCCTATATCTATTCCCCGCCGCGGCGTCGACGCCGCGGCATCTGGCTCCTGGCTCTACTTAGCGTGATCGTGCTCGCGGTGGTTCTTGTGGGCAGTCTCCGCAGCGAACGCCGTGTTCTGGCCGGATATATCGACACTGTTCAGCAATCGGCGGCGGCGGTGGCTGCCTCAGCGGTTGAGTTCGTTGATCTGACCGACCGGCTCGCCGCGGTCGATCGACAGGAATTCATCACGACCATGGCCCGCATCCGGGCAAACTCGGGAGCGGCCGGAACCTTGCTGGAATCCGTCGAAGTTCCGAGTGATGCCCTGGCGGCCCATGCTCGTATGCAACTGGCCCACAGCAGTTGGTCGCTCGGGCTCGACCTGGTGGAGGGCGCCGCCCTGGCGGCTGCCGATGACCCCGTGGCGGAAACCCCCGCAGCACTTATCGATCAGGCGACCATCGAGCTGGCTGTCGGTGATCGAGCCTACGAGGCCGCCATCGATGAGTTGCTCGAGTTGGAGGATTCAGCCGACGTCGAAATTCCGACCTATCCGGCGGTTGCATTCAGTCCGGACGGAGGCGCCGTCGGCCTGCTGACGGCCGCCCGCACGTCGACCGGCCTAACGCTGCGGCGGGATCTGGCCGTCTCGTCGGTCACCTTTGACCCAAGGGTGCTCGGTGAAACCGAGACGGGTGCCGGAATCGTGCCATACACCACTCGTCTCATTGTGAACGTGACCGTGACCAACCAGGGAAATGAGCCTCTCAGCGATATCCCGGTGCAGGTGTTGCTGGCCTCAGATCGATCGGGGACGGGAAACTCGGAATCCGTGATCGTCGAACGCCTCCAGCCGGCCGAGGCGACCTCGCTCGAGTTCCTGTTCGAGGTGCTCCCCATCGTCAATTACGAGATCGTCGTCAATGTGGGCCCGGCCGCCGGTGAGTTCGACATCGACAACAACCTGTACCGCCTCCCCTTCGTCGTAAACGAAGAGAGCTGAGCGGCAACGCCTGCGGCCTTGCTCCCGGCAACTCTTCGAGTTGCCGGGGGGTGTTTGCTCTCCTCTTCCCTTCAAACAGCGATTGCTGGTGTGGCCCCCTCTTCTTCCTTCCGCTCGGGGGGAAGGTGGCCGGGAACGCCTGGCGTTCCTTGGCCCTCCGGGGCCGGTGACGGAGGGGAAGCCCGGATGCCAACAACCTGGATAGGTTGCGGGTTCTATCCCTCCCCACCCCGCCTCCTCCTTCGTCGGAGCAAGAACCTGAAGGCACCTCGTAGCGGACAGCCGTGAATTGAAGTTGAAGGAGAAAAGGGCGGTGGGCGGCTACCGCCAACGCCTCAGGCGTTGGCTGCCTACCATTCGCGGATGCTTGATGTGAATCTGCTGCGCAAAGAGCCCGATCGGATTGCCGCCACCCTCGCCCACCGCGGGATCACCGGTGTGGACCTGGCGACCCTGGCGGAATTGGATAAGCGACGCCGTGCCGTGCGGTCGGAAGCCGAGACATTGCGGGCCGAGCAGAAGGAACTGGGAGGCCAGGTCGCCCGGTTGGAAGGCGCCGACAAGGAAGCCGCTATCGCTCGCGGGTCGGAGATAGCGGCTGCCTACAAGGCCAGGCTCGCCGAAGCCGACTCGATCGACAGCGAATTCGAGGCGGCCTGGATTCCCCTTCCCAACCTTGTCCACGATTCGGTCCCCAAGGGTGAGACCGAAGATGACAATGAAGAGCTCAAGCAGTGGGGGGAGATCCCCCAATTCGACTTCGTCGCCAAAGACCACCTCGAGTTGGCGGCCCCCACCGGGATTATCGACATGGAGCGCGCCGCCAAGATCTCGGGCTCCCGGTTCGGGCTCCTTACCGGTAAGGCCGTGCTCCTGGAGTTCGCCCTCGTCCGATGGGTGATGGATCGGCTCGGCGCCGAGGGATTCACTCCGGTCGTTCCACCCGTCCTCGTCCGTGAGGAAGCCCTCTTCGGCACGGGGTTCTTTCCCGATGACGATGAGCAGGTCTACGCCATTCCGGCCGATGATCTCTATCTGGTCGGGACCTCGGAGGTGGCCCTGGCATCGATGCATGCCGGCGAGATCTTCCCGGCCGAGGCCCTCCCGCACCGCTACGTCGGGTTCTCGACCTGCTTCCGTCGGGAGTCGGGGGCAGCCGGGCGTGATAGCCGCGGCATCTTCCGGGTTCACCAATTCGACAAGCTCGAGATGTTCAGCTTCTGCCATCCCGACGAGTCGTGGGCCGAGCACGACTATCTCTTTGCCAGGGAGGAAGCCCTCGTGCAGGAGTTGGGGCTCCCGTACCGGGTGGTCAATGTGTGTTCGGGAGACCTTGGTGCCTCGGCGGCCAAGAAATACGACATCGAAGCGTGGTTCCCCGGCCAGGAGCGTTACCGCGAGATCACCTCGTGTTCGAACACCACCGATTATCAATCGCGGCGTCTCAAGATCCGGATGAAGGACGAGCACGGCAACCGTCTGCTGCACACCCTCAACGGAACCGCAGTCGCGGTCCAGCGCACTCTGGTTGCCATCATGGAGAACTTCCAACAGGCCGACGGCACGATGCTGGTCCCCGAGGCGCTCGTTCCATACACCGGTTTCGAAGCGTTTTGAGTGCTCCGGCCCCGGGAGCCGGCGGCGCGGCCGTCTTCTCCGAGATCGCCGATCGGTACGACCGCCTCAACACGATTCTCTCCCTTGGCCGCGACAAGGCGTGGCGGGCCAGGGCGGCGGCCTTCTTACCGGCCGGGCATCTGCTCGACCTCGGAGCCGGAACGGGAGCCGGGAATTCGGCTTTCGGTGAGCGGTTCATCACAGCGGTCGATCCCTCGTTGCCGATGCTCGTGCGCAATGGCGCCGCCCGGCGGGTAGCCGCCGCCGGGGAGCGACTTCCGTTCGCCGACGAAGCATTCGACGGGGTCTTCTCGGCGTTTGTCTTCCGCAATCTCACCTCGGTCGAGGAGACGCTGCGAGAGATCCATCGCATCCTGCGCCCGCTCGGAACCGCGGTCATCGTCGATTTGAGCCGTCCGATCGGGAAGGTACCGCGCGAACTCCATCGGGCCGGTTCGGCCGTGTTCGTTCCGCTGGTCGGCCGACTGGCGGGCGCCCCGGGGGAGTACAAATACCTGGACGAGTCTCTCGACAAGCTCCCCCCACCCGAGGAGTTGTACGCCGACGGCCCACTCTCTCTGCAGGAGATCTGGCGCATGGGCCCCTTCGGCTTCGTCTACGGAGCCGTCCTCAAGAAGAGCTGATCACCTGTCCTTCTTCCCTCCATGAGGTGAGGGGGCGAACCCGCCGGGTTCGGAGCTCCGACGACGGAGGAGGCGGGGTGGGGGAGGGATAGAACCGGCAAGTCCTCCGGGTTGTTGGTATCCGGGTCTCCTCCGATCCGTCACCGGCCTCTGGCCCCCCACCTCTCTAACCTCCGCCCATGGTGCGTTCTGTAGCAGTCTTGCTGGTGGTATCTCTCGTGACGCTCGGCTGCAGCGGCGGGGACACGGTCGCCAGTTCGACAACCGCGGCGCCCCCACCGACCGCCGATCAGATCCTGGCCGAGGCCGCCGTCACCATGCAGGCAGTTGAGACCCTCCGCTATGAGATCAGCCTGTCGGGAGCCCCGATAACCCTGCTCGGTATAGAGCTCCGGAACGCCGCCGGCCAGTACGGGGCGCCTGAGTCATCCCAGGCCGTGTTGGAAGCAGGCATCGGCGGTCTCACTATCGAATTGGCGACCATCGCCATTGGTGAGACCGCATGGCTCACCAACCCCCTCACCGGAGCCTGGGACGAGTACACCGGGAGCCGGGCCTTCAATCCGGCCATCATTTTCGATTCCGAGCTCGGATGGAAACCGCTGCTGACAACCGACCTGAGCGGGGCGTCCTACGCCGTCGATGGCGACTCGTACCTGGTGACCGGGACCGCCGCCGGCGCCCGGGTAGAGGTTCTGACCGCGGGACTGGTTGAGTCACAACCGGTCGACATGCTGTTCGTGATCGATCGGGAGTCCTCTCTTGTCACCCGGATGGAATTCTCCACCACCGGGGAGACCGGCCTGAGCGTCTGGGTGCTGGAACTCTCGGAATTTGACGAACCGGTTTCGATCAGCCCGCCTGAGGTTGGCTGACGTGACCCGCAAACCGTCACCTCCCATGGTGATGGCGGCCGTGGCCTTCGGGGTATTCGTCGCAGCCGACGACCTGACCGTTGTCTCCACGATGCTCCGCCAGATCATCGGCGACCTGGAGATCCCCCTTCCTTCCGGCTTCGATGACGCGGCCTGGATCGTCAACTCGTATCTCATTGCCTATGTGGCCGTCATGCCATTCATGGGACGGCTCAGCGATCTGGTTGGCAGGCGGAAGGTGTATGTGGGGGCACTCGTCATCTTCCTCATTGGATCGGCGTGGATCCCGTTCACCTCGTCTCTTGGATGGTTCATCGCCGCCCGGGTCCTCACCGCGGTGGGGGGCGGGGCGATGGTGCCGGTGGCGCTGGCGGTGATCGGAGACCTCTATCCCGAGCCTCGCCGGCCCCGTGCCTACGGAATCCTCGCCGCGGTCGACACCATCGGGTGGGTGTGGGGACCGCTATTCGGAGCGCTTCTCGTCCGATTCCTCGATTGGCGCTGGCAGTTCTACCTGAACGTCCCCCTGGCCGTGGCCGGGATCGCCATCGCCTGGTGGGCACTGAGGGATTTCGACCGCCCGACCGCCACGGCGGTCATCGACTGGCCGGGCGCCGCCACGCTCACCGTCGCGCTGGTCGCTTTGAACATCGCCTTGCTCGACGCCAGCGAGATCTCCATCGTCGGGGATCTCTCAGAGCTGAGCGGTGAGGGCTCGACCTCGACCACATGGCTGTTCGGGGTGGCTGTCGTAGCGTTCATCCTGTTCTGGTGGCTGGAGCGACGACGTCCCGACCCGCTCATCGACCTGCGGCTCTTCCGGTCTGCCAACTTCTCCGCCGGGGTGGGAGTCAACTTCCTCGTGGGGGCCGTGCTCATCATTGCGATGGTGGATGTGCCCCTGTTCGTGAATCTCGTGGTCGAGACATCGCTCCTGGACGCGGCGGTCATGAGCGGCTGGGTGCTCTCCGGATTGACCGCCGCCATGGGAGTGACCTCGTACCTGGGTGGGATCGCGACCGAACGGACCTGGTATCGCCCGGTCATCCTCGCCGGGCTGTTGGTGACTGCAGTGGGATTCCTCGTGGTGGGCAGTGCCTGGGACGCCGCGGTCACCCCGTGGACGATGGCGTGGCAACTCATCATCCTCGGGGCCGGGTTCGGGTTGGTAACCGCCCCGACGAACGCCGCCGTTGTCGATGCGGCCCCGCCGCACGAGCGGGGAACGGCGGCCGGCCTCGTCATCGTGTCGCGCCTGATGGGCCTGGCGGTGGGCCTGTCGGGCCTCACCGCCTGGACCCTGTTCCGGTTTGACCGATTGCGTACCGGGCTCGATCTGCCCGGTATCGGTGATCCCGGCTATCAGGACGCCATCGAAGCTGCCACCGCCGACATCACCGCTCAGGCTCTGACCGAGACGTTCCTGGTCGCCGCCCTCATTGCGGTGGCGGGTCTGGTGGTGGCGATGGGTTTTCGACGAACAGGACCCCCCGTTTCTTCGCGAGAATGAAGGCGTCATGCCGGCGAATCTGAATCCGGAATACAAGGCAGCGGAAGCCGCTTTCAAGCGGTCCCGCGATCCCCAGGAGCGGCTCGATCATCTGCGGGAAATGCTGCGGGTCATCCCGAAGCACAAGGGTACCGATCACCTCCAGGCCGACCTGAAGACCCGTATCAAAGAACTCACCGCCGACCTGGCTGGCCCGAAGAAGACCGGGGCCCAGACCGGTCCTGTCACATTCGTCCACCCCGAGGGGGCGGCCCAGGTCGCCCTGGTCGGTCCGCCCAATACCGGCAAGTCGGCCCTGCATGCCCGGCTGACCGGATCGCACGCCGCTTCTGAGGCCTACGCCTTCACCACGCAGTTTCCCCAGCCGGGGATGTTCGAGCACGAAGATGTGGCATTCCAACTGGTCGATCTGCCCCCGGTGTCGGCTGAGCACCCGATCCCGTGGATGGCGAACACGCTGCAGTCGGCCGACGGGTGCCTTTTCGTCGTCGATGTCAGCCGACCGGGATGCGTGGAGGAGGTCATCGCAGTCCAGGAACTGCTGGCCGATCGGAAGATCCTGGTTTCCTCGAGTTGGCCGGGAGACGAGGAGGGTTCGGCCGGGCCTGGAGATGATGACCCGTTCACCCTTTACCTGCCCACCGTGCTGGTCGCCAGCAAGGCCGACATCGTCGAACATCCGCGGGAGGAGTTGGCGGTACTCGAAGAGCTGACCGGGCTCGATTGTCCGGTGCTGAGCGTCTCGGCGGTAACCGGCGAAGGGTTGGAGGAGTTGGGGGCTTGGCTCTTCGACCACCTGGCGATCGTCCGCGTCTACACGAAGAAGCCGGGCCAGGGAGTTGACGAAGGCAAGCCCTATACCGTCCGACGGGGCGGCACGGTGCTCGACGTCGCCCGGCTCGTACACCGTGACATTGCGGTCTCACTCAAGTACGCCCGCCTTTTCGGCGGCCACGGCTTCGAAGGCCAGCAAGTAGGCCGCGATCACGAGGTAGTGGACGGAGACGTACTTGAGCTGCATGCGTAGCGGGCCAACCGCCGACCGCGAACTGCCCACCGCCAACCGCCAACCGCCAACCGCGCCCAACACGTCAGTCCCCCCGGCTGGCCCGGGGGGAAAGTACCCCTCGCCGCAGGCGAGGGGTAGGGGGGTTCTGCCGGATGCCTGATGCCTACGAGTTCTTGCTGTCAACTGTCAACTGTCAACCGTGAACTGCTTGCCCGATGCCGGGGACTCGGGTCCGGGGACCGGGGACCCTTCTACGCCCTCACAAAGCGGCGTTCGGCTGCGCCGGTGATGATGACGCCGAGAAGGATGAGCCCCCCTCCGACTGCGATCCCGATCTCGAGTTTCTCGTCCAGCACGATGACGCCCGAGGTCAGCGCCACCAGCGGCACCAGGTAGGCGATGATCTGGGCGCGGGTGACACTTACGTGCTTGAGAACCCAGTAGTAGACGAGAAATGGAAGCACGGAGCCGACCAGGCCGAGATAGAGGAGCAGCAGCCAGCCGACGGCGGTGATCTCGGATGGCCACCCTTCGACCGCGGCGGCGAGTGGAATGAGGATGGCCGCCCCGATCGCAAACTGCATCCCGGTCACCTCCACCGGGTCGTAGGAGGCGGACCGCTTCTTGGCGTAAATGTTGGCAACCCCAATGCAGATGACGGCCGAGACGCCAAGGGCCAGGGCGAGAAGCGGGCGACCGCCTTCCTCGAGGCCGGAGTCCCCCGTGAGGGTAAGGAACGCCACTCCCGCCAGGGCCACGACCAATCCGATCACCTTGCCCGAATAGAGGGGATCGTCGGGAAGCAGGAAGTGGGCGAAGACCGCGGTGGCGAGGGGGATGAGGGCGGCCAGCAGGCCCATGAACCCGGCGGATGCGTACTGGTAGCCGAGGGTCATGAGAATGAATGGGAGCGTGAGATTGAAGAGGGACATGAAGAGACCCATCCGCCATTCCTCCCTTCCGCGAGGAACCGAACCACGCCCGAACTGGAGGAAGGCAAAGATCGTGACCGCCGCGATGATCGCCCGCAGCGCCACCATGGCGAGCGGTGGAACTCCTTCGTCGAAGGCGGCGCGGACACCAACGCCTGCAGTGCCCCATCCAAAGCTGGCAAGGCCGAAGGCCAGCCAGATCCGCGTCCTCATCGGGACAGGCTAGGAAACGGCATAGTCGGGGACGATTCGGTTGGCGACGTATTCGAAGATGAGCGAGGTCTCGATATGGGCGACCTCGGGTTGGGTGGTGAAGGCTTCGAGAGCAAGTTGCTGGAGATGTTCGGCGTCACGGACAGCCACATGGACGAGGAAGTCGTTTGGCCCGGTGACGTGATAGAACCCGATCACCTCGGGGAGGTGAGATGCGTATTCACGAAACCGGCCTACCTGTTTGCGGTCGTGGCGGCTCATCCGGATGGAGATGAGAGCCTGCAGGCCGACCCCGAGGGCATGGGGGTCGATGTCGGCATGGAACCCGAGAAAGACCCCGGCTTCTTCGAGCCGGCGCATCCGCTCCGAAACCGTCGACGGTGCCAGCCCGGTATTGGCCGCCAGGTCCTTGTTGGAGCGCCGCGCATCCTTCTGCAGGAGGGACAGAATTCTGTGATCCGTTCGGTCGAGCCTGATCATGAGGTACCTGGTCCGAATCTTCTTCGGTGACTATTGACTATTGCCGCACATATCATACGTTATTGATAGATAGGCCGTGGAATAGGTACCAGGAAGGTCTGTGTAGTCGAACAGACGACGGAGGCGTGCGATGCGTGACAAGTGGGACGACTCGATCGACGATCACCGCCTTCGACCCGAGAGCCTCATGATGGGGTACGGCTACAATCCCGAGTGGTCCGAGGGATCCATGAAGAGCCCGGTGTTCCAGACCTCGACCTTCGCCTTCCCGAGTGCCGAAGCCGGCAAGCACTATTTCGCCCTCGCCTACGGCCTCGAAGAACTGGAGGAGGGCGAGGAGCCCGGACTCATCTACAGCCGGATGAACAATCCGGATCTCGAGATTCTCGAGGATCGCCTCACGCTGTGGGATGACGCCGAAGCCGCCCTCGTGTTCAACAGCGGGATGGGGGCCATCACCAACACGTTCCTGTCCCACGTGAAGCCGGGCG
Source organism: uncultured Gammaproteobacteria bacterium (assembly GCA_964195905.1). GTDB lineage: Bacteria > Actinomycetota > Acidimicrobiia > Spongiisociales > SHLN01 > SHLN01. The sequence continues at coordinate 9,201 of CAXMQV010000032.1, read as the reverse complement.
AAGTCATCCTGCATTCGGGACCGCTCTACGGCGGAACCGATCATCTCGTCAATCACACCCTTCCCGAGCTCGGCATGATCACAGTCGGGTTCTGCGCCGGGGAGTCACGGGAGACCATCGAAGCCCGACTGGCGGCCGAAGCCCCTGGAGCGCACTTGCGGATGGTGTTCCTCGAGACGCCGGCCAACCCGACCAACGATCTCATCGATATCGAAATGTGCGCAGCCATTGCCAGGGCCCACGCCACCGGAAGTGATCGTGATCCGATCGTGGCAGTCGACAACACATTCCTCGGCCCGCTCTGGCAGCGGCCGCTCGATCATGGTGCCGACATCGTGCTCTATTCACTCACCAAGTTCGTGGGTGGCCACTCCGATCTCATCGCCGGCGCCGCCGTCGGTTCCAACGCGATGATCCAGCCGATGCGGGCTATGCGAACCTTCACCGGATCCCAGGCCAGCCCATGGACCGGGTGGCTGCTCATGCGCAGCCTCGAGACGCTCGCGCTGCGAATGGCCCGCCAGCAGGAGACGGCTCAGCGAGTGGCCCAATTCCTTGTCGAGCATCCAAAGGTCAAGTCGATTCGCTATCTCGGGCTGCTCACGTCAGAGGACCCCCAGCACGAGATCTTCAAGCGCCAGAGCCTTGGACCGGGATCGATGATCTCCTTCGAGATCGACGGCGGCGAAGAAGAAGCCTTCCGGTTCCTGAACGCGCTTCGGCTCGTGCATCTGGCGGTCTCGCTCGGCGGCACCGAGTCGCTGGCCGAGCATCCCGCCACGTTCACTCACGCCGGAGTGTCGGCCGAACACAAGGAGAAGCTCGGCATCACGCCTGCCCTCGTCCGGTTGTCGGTGGGCGTTGAGTACTACGCCGATCTTCTCTATGACCTCGACCAGGCGTTGAAAGCAGTCTGAGGAGACCGGTCAACGCCCCTTGGTTCGTTTAGCCTGACGGGCATGAACGAGAGCCTGCAAGACACCTACGGCCCCGAGACCACTTGTTTCGGGTGCGGTCCCGCCAACGAGAAGGGCCTGCGAATCAAGAGTTTCGTGGATGGCGAATCGGTTGTCGCCGCCTTCGATCCGTCCCCCGAGCACCAGGCATTCCCGGGAGTCGTGAACGGAGGCATCATCGGAAGCCTGTTCGACTGCCACATGAACTGGACGGCCGCCAACGCCATCATGAACGCGGGCGGGCTCGACCACCTCCCGGTGACCGTGACCGCCGACTTCCACGTTCGCCTTCGCCGCCCAACCCCATACCCGGCCACCGTCCACCTGAGCGCCTGGGCTGTCACCGTCGAGGGCAATCAAGCCGAAATCGAAGCCAAGCTGGTGGCCAAGGACACCGTCACAGCCACCTGCACCGCCAACTTCGTAGCCGTGCAAGAAGGCCACCCCGCCTACCACCGGTGGTAGGTCGCCCACCGCCCACCGCTGCTCGCTTCTTCTTCCCCTCCATGAGGTAGGGGTGGCTCCGACGAAGGAGGAGACGGGGTGGGGGAGGGATAGAACCGGCAAGCTACCTGGGTTGTTGGCGAAGGAAACCCCAGGGTATCCGGCTCTCCCCCCATCCGTCACCGGCCCTGCGGGCCGGCGCCACCTTCCCCTCGAAGGGAAGGAAGAAGAGTCGATCGAGTGCATCCCCTTCGTAGAGGACCGGGACCGATAACGTTCCGAGCGTGATGGACCGTCTCAGAATCAGTGCCCTCCTCGTCGCGCTCGCCCTCCTTGCGTCCGGCTGCGGGCTGACGTCGAGTGTCGAGGAGATACCGATCAACGAGGCCAGTATCGATGATGCAACCCTGGCGGCCATCAACGCACTTGTGCCGGCCGGGGTCCCGGTCGAATTCGAAGAGATCATCGCCGACGACGACGGGAAGATCGCCTACGCCGTCGCGCCCGATCTGTGGAAGGTCACCACTCCCGATGTGGGGGTGGAGATCTTCCCTATCCCGGGGAGCGGGGTGCATCTCGACACCTTGATGACGATCGAGGCCGTGTGTGTTGGCGTGTGCGGTCGGGAGGATTGGTCGGAGTACATGTACAACGACGACTTCAGTCCGTTCCACCTGCCGTCCGAGGTCACGATTGTCAGCGACGAACCTCTGGCGGGACCGGAGGGGAGGAGTCTTGTGGCCGAACGTGCTGACGGCATCACCGACGTCATCGTCGCTCGCTGGAACGACGGTGCGACCCACTTCTTCCTGTGCCGGGTCGAGGTCCAACCCGAAGACGCCGCTCTCGTGGAAGCCTTCACCGCCGCCTGCGAAGCCGCCATCCCCCTCTGGGTGGGGAGATAGCGGTCCCGATTGGGTTGCCAATCCCAGCGAGCTCCCTGCTCCGGCAACCGATAATTCGGGAGGCGCCAGCCTCGTTGAGTACGCCCTGCTGCTCGTCCTCATCGTCGAGCTAGCGGCCGACGGGGGTCCAGACCTGGAGAACGGCGAAGCCATTCTCCCAAGCAACTCAGCATTGATACCGAAGGAGTCCGACGAAGCCGGACTCCGGAGCAACGCCGGAGGCGTTGCCGTTCCCAGCGGAGGGAGTGGGATTCGAACCCACGGAACCGGTTAACCCGGCTCAACAGTTTTCAAGACTGTCGCCTTCGTCCGCTCGGCCATCCCTCCATGTGTGCACCCCGCCGTCGGGCGACCGGCGCTCAGTGCACTTCGAGTCGACGGCTCCAGTCGAGCGACCCCAGAACACCCGAGAAGCGTCGCTTAGGGCTGCTTCCTTTCGGATCTGACCCGGTTCACGAAACTCTCGCCGTTTGGGACCCGGCCTTCAACACCGCTTTCCCGCTGCTTTCTGAACAACGAACGCCCTCGGGCGGGGGATCAGCCCCGCGTGAAGAGGGTTTCGGGTACAGGGCACCCCTAGCGCCCCGCTCAGCACACGGCGAAATCGTAGCGTCCGGCGCGGTTGGCGATAGCGGGAAGCCAATTACCATGTCGGGACACTCGGAGGGGTCGCATAGTTCGGCCTAGTGCGCAGCACTCGAAATGCTGTGGGCCCGTGAGGGTCCCGTGGGTTCGAATCCCACCCCCTCCGCAGCAACGCCTTCGGCGTTGCATAGGAGGACGGCTTCGCCCTCCTCCATGGGTTGGGAGGCCTTCAGCGTTGCTTGTGAGAGCGGCTTCGCCGACCTCCATGGGGTGATCCGTTTCTAGTCGCCTGCGAGCCGTCCGTATCACGCTCGAGCCGGCTGAGTAGATTGGGTGGTGCTCCCAGGACGGAGGTAAGACGTGATCCCCACGGTTCTGCTGGCCGCTCTCTTCATACCGAAATGGTGGTCGATTCCGCTGGCGGCCCTGGTATGGCCGATTCTCGTTAGCGAGGTCATCGAGCCTTCCCAGATTCTTGCGGCAGCAGCCCTTGGTGCGGTCAACGCCGCCTTGGCGGTGTGGGTTCGCAGCTTGGCCTGGGAACTGTTTCAACGAGGGATGAAGAATCGGGAACCAAGGACGGTCGGCTGATGATTGATAAGAAGGAGCTGGCGTCCGTCCTGTTTGAGGATCTCGATGGCGGGCGGCTCCCCAAGGTCTGTGTGATGACGGGTCCCCGGCCACCAAGACGATCCGCAAGACCTTCGTCAATGCACCTGCATGGCCCTTCGTGCTCTGGCCGATCAGTGTCCTGGCTGCGCTCGTCGGCCGCATCGCCGGAAGCGAGTCGATCACCGCCGAGTTGCCGGTGGCCGCGGAGGTTGAGCGGTTGCGAGGTTTGACTGCACGGCAGGACCGCGGCTGGCTCATCCTGAGGGGTGTTCACCCATCTTTCGCACGGGCGATGGGTGAGTTCTACGCCGACCGGGCGGACGAGATACCGATCGGCTAACCCCGGCTAACCGGTCTCGATGGTCCCGACAACCGTGAAGCCGGCGCGGGTGAACACCTTCTCCGATGGGGTGTTGCCTTCCGCGATGAACGCCCTGATCTGGGCGTACCCGGCTGCCCAGATGGCTTCGGCACTCAGATCCAGCAGCGCGGTCGCCAATCCGGCGTTCTTGTCGTCGGCTCTCGTCATGACGTAGCCGATGAAGGCGTCGCCATCCACCAGGCTGACGAGGACCGCCGAGTGGATGGTGCCGTCCCGCTCGGCGATCCGCGATTCGTCCAGCAAAGCTTCATGCTCGAAGGCTCCGTCGACTTCCTCAATCGCCTGCTCGTAGGTCTCACCCTCGTAGTCGATGGTGCCGACGTAGGCGTCCATCATGAGGGTGGCCAGCTCAAGCCGGTCCTCGGGTGTCGGTGGCCGGACCCCCAGATGGGCCGGGACCGTTCGACCGGAGGGGAGGTAGCCGTCGCGACCGACCAGGTACTCGTGGCGGATCACGCCTCGAGCAATCCGAGAAGCTCATCGATCCGAGAGATCCGAGGCTGATACCCGTCGTGGAGCCCGATCGGATCTACGAGCACGAACTCGGCCAGGCCGGCGGCTTCGGCGCCGCCGCGGTCGAAAAGCGGCGAATCGCCCACGTACCAGGTGTCGACCGGCTCTACTCCTAGTGCGTCGAGCGCGTAGGAGAAGATCGCCGGGTCTGGCTTGGCTACCCCCACCACGGTCGAATCGATGATGACTTCGAAGAAGTCACCGAAGCCAGCGGCCTTGAGATCCTGCTCGACGGTGCCGTCGGCGTTGGAGACGATCGCCACCTTGTAGCCCGCATCAATAACTGCCGCGACGCCATCGAGTGCACCCGGCAGCGGCCAGCGCCACAGACCCCGATTGTCCACGAGGGCCTGCACCGCCTCGGGATGCGGCATCAATCCGGAGAACTGCATGAACTGGGACAGCCACCATGGCCACCACACCTCGGGTCCCTCAGCGAGAAGGTCGGTGTTGTCGGCGATGGCGGCCATGGCGTGATAGTGCGCCTCCACCATCCGGTCGGGATCCGGCCGCTCGCCGACGATTGGCTCCACCAGGTCTCCGAATCGGTTCGGGTCCATGGTCACGAGAGTCCCGCCGGCGTCGAACAGGACAGCCTGTGGTTTGGTCATCGTCTCTCCTCAAAGAATGCCTCAAGCAGTCTGGCGGACTCATCGGCCAAAACTCCGGCTTCCAGTTCGATGCGATGGTTGAGACGCTTGTCCTGCGGGATGTTGTAGAGGCTCCAGGCGGCCCCGGCCTTCGGATCGGCGGCGCCGTAGACGATTCGTTCGATCCGGGACCAGACGGCGGCCATGGCGCACATGGCGCACGGCTCGAGAGTCACGACGAGCGTGTGCCCGTCCAGTCGCCAGTCCTCACGCTCCCGGGTGGCCTCGTTCAGCACGAGCATCTCGGCGTGAGCGGTGGCGTTGTGAAGCTGCTCGACCCGGTTGCGGCCCTCGGCCACGACGGCGCCATCTGCGTCAAGAAGGACCGCGCCGACCGGGACCTCGCCGTCCCTGGCCGCCTCTCGCGCCAGATCGAGCGCTCTTCTCATGTGTGCTTCGAATCCCATCAGGCCCTGACGTTATACAATCTTCGACGCCAGGAGGGATCGCATAGTCTGGCCTAGTGCGCACGCTTGGAAAGCGTGTGAAGGGTGAAAGCTCTTCCGAGGGTTCGAATCCCTCTCCCTCCGCGCCAACTCAGCTTGCTGCGTTGCTCACGAGGTCTCCCTTTTCTTTCTCCCCCCGGAGGGGGGAGTACCGGGCGTACCCGGGGAGAGGGCCCGCTCTGAGGTTCTTCTTCCCCTCCATGAGGGAGGGGGCGAACCCTCCGGGTTCGGAGCTCCGACGAAGGAGGAGGCGGGGTGGGGGAGGGATAGAACCGGCGAGCTATCCGGGTTGTTGGCATCCGGGTCTCCCCCCATCCGTCGCCGGCCCTTGCGGGCCAAGGAACGTCCGGCGTTCCCTGCCTCCTTCCCCTCGAGGGAAGGAAGAAGAGGGCCCACCCATCCCTGAGGGAAGGGAATCAAAACCACAGACATCGAATTCGTCGCCCCAGTCGCGAAATGCGACACCCGAAGCGGGAAGGACACCCACTTACGGCTTGCGACGGTTTTCTTTGCCTTTGCGGCGTTCTTCCTTGCGTCGTTCCTCGGCGCTGCGCTTCTCCTGTTCGACGTAGTCGTCGCGTTCACGGCGCTGGCGGTCCCGGCGATCGCTTCCATCGCGGCGTCCGCTCTTGCGACGGCTTTCCAGCGTGGGCGGTTTGTCGATGTAGGGCATCCACCAGCTATCGGCAGATTGGGGGTGTGGATTCAGCCCAATGTTGGTTGGCCCGCCACAGTCCGCTGGTACCCTTCTCGGGCTGTGGGGTGACCCGCAGCGTGGAGAGGTGGCCGAGCGGACGAAGGCGCTCGCCTGCTAAGCGAGTAGGGGGTGTTAAACCTCCTCGAGGGTTCAAATCCCTCCCTCTCCGCTTTATGGACCGCAATCTGCGCGATGACGCGGTCTGCCTAACGAGCCCGTTCGATGAGCCCCCGGACATACCCGGCCTGGCCGGCATGCTGCATGGTGTCGTTTATCACGCTGACGAGTCTTGCGCCGACCGTGACCGGGGGGTCCCACCGCCGATCAATGATGACATCGAGGTCTTCCGAGTCGAGGGTGTCGAGGTATTGGAGAGTCGCCGCGTGCACGGCGTCGTGGTACTCGAGCAAGCTGTCGACCGCGTCCGGAGTAACTGCGCCCACCTCTTCCGAGCTATGGCCGAATCCGGTGTTGTCCTCGTCAGGGTCGGTGCCGAAACGGTTGTTCCATCCAGCTGTCGTCCATACCTGGGGTCGGTCTGCGAGCTCTGCTACATGATGGTCTTGAACTCGGGTGAGGTGCCAGACCAACCAGGCGATCGTGTTTGCCTCGTCGTCGGCACGGAACGCGACATCGTCGAGGCCCAGCCCCTCAACCGCCGCCTGTGTGGACTGGCGAATTCGCCCGAAGGCGTCTCGAAGTAGGTCTCGTGTTTCCAAGGTCCCGGCCTCTCTCGTGTGATCATGCTCCGCCGGCTCGATGGGGCGGTCGCCTGGAGCGTAGGAAGACCACACCGGTGCTCCAACCGCTTTCCCTGTCTCCCGGGGTCGGCTACCTTTACCTACATCCTGCGCCCGTAGCTCAATTGGACAGAGCGTCTGACTACGGATCAGAAGGTTGGGGATTCGAGTTCCTCCGGGCGTGCGAATGACCAGTCGTTTCCTGGTAGACGATTGTCAAGTGGATACGGGGGTCTTCAGACCCCTTTACCTCTGTCAAGAACCGTCCCTCGTGAGCGCCCGTCGTTGCTGGCCCCCCTGTTTCTCCCTCTCGTTGTCCCACGGTTGTCCCACGGACCCCCTTCTCGGCCCCCTTCCAGCCCGATTCCGGGCCGGTTCCAGACCCCGATTCCGTGCCGGCCCCCGTGATCCGGCTCCCGATTCCGCCATCTGATCCGACCCCCGATCCGGGCCTGGTCCCCGTGATCCGGTCGCTGTCTCCCCATCCCGGCCTCCCCCTACCTGTGAGTCTGTTCACGCCCTTTGGAGTCTGTTACCTACCTCGCCCTGTCACCTTGCTCTCTGCCTGTAGTGGTTCTCTATCATCTCGGCTGGCCTCGGTGTTATTGCTTTAGCCCGAGCACGAGTGGTTCTTCGTGAGCGTGAGCTTTCCTGTTTACGGCCGCTGCGTGAAGTGCCTCGATCGGCTGCGTGAGTAGTGGCCTTCCGCGATCTCGTCACTGCTTGACCCAGCTCGAGGACCGCTCAATATGTGCCGCTATGTTGCGGTTGGGGTCGCGATCAAGGTTGCACAATTCCGCCCTGCCTCGGCGGCCTCGTTGGCGTAGGTTGGTGGTCGAGAAGGGCGACAGAAAGACCGGGGAGGTCGCCCAGTTGGATTGGGCTTGCTCCCAGGAAGGACACCAGTCTTGGCCACCGGACGACCCCGCTCTGAGGCCGAAGAGGTCGCGCGGCTCACAGAGCGGTTCGATGCACTAGTCGATTCGTTGGGTCCATACCGTCCAGGGAAGAGGATTCCGCGGCGCGATGTTGTCGAGCCAACCATGAAGGAGGATTTGCGTAACCTCGTCGGCAACGTCGCCAACGTCGTCGATATGACGGCAGGTGACAGCCTCGTCGTCGCTGTGCCTCTGATCGAAGCTATCGATCGCCAACGCAGCTTTCACGCGGGTCTTGAACACGTAGCCACCCTGGCATACAAGGACGGTTCTCTTCGGACTTTGGCTGGTCATCAGTTCTCCCCGAACGACTTTGCAGACCTCTGCTGGACGATTGCGTACCTGATGCGACGCAGGTTGGTCTACTCGTAAGTCCTCGGTTCTCGATTTGATGCCACGACCTTCATAGTCCCAATCGTCAGCCAGGCCGCCTACCCATGCGAATGTACTCTTGCCGATTCCAGTGACCGATTTGGCACTGGTAGGTTTGTCCCGAGCTTGTGCAAGCCGTCTGGAGCGCTCTGGGCCCGCTAGGAAAGGAATCTGAGCATGGATGTATCCCAAAACGACACCGCGTTGGTAATCACCGACCCGCAGAACGATTTTCTGAGTCCCGATGGTGCGACCTGGGGCCTGGTAGGTGACAGTGTCACCGCCAACAACACGGTCGAGAACATCGAAGAACTCCTCAAGGCAGCGAAGGCGGGCGGATACTCGGTCTTCATTTCTCCCCATTACTACTACCCGACCGACAAGGGCTGGCAATTTGGGGGGACCATTGAGAACCTGATGCACGAGATCAACATGTTCGATCGGACCGACTCACTCAGCCTGGAGGGTTTCGAGGGCTCGGGTGCAGATTGGCTCGAGCGGTATAAGCCGTATCTGAACGATGGCGAGACCATCGTGGTGAGCCCGCACAAGATGTACGGACCCGAGAGCAACGACCTAGCCTTGCAGCTTCGCAAGCGGGGAATCTCCAAGGTGATCCTGGCCGGTATGTCGGCGAATCTGTGCACCGAAGCTCATATGCGTGAGCTGCTCGAAGATGGATTCGACGTGACGGTCGTAAAGGACGCCACTGCGGCAGCCAACCACCCAGACCTTGGGGACGGATACGCTGCGGCTCTCGTCAATTTCGCATTCGTTGCCAACGCAGTCGTGGAAACCAAGGAGGCGGTGGCAGCCCTTAGCTGATCCGATGCCCCGCTGCCAATATCGAGGGCACCTGCGGTGCCATGGCCGGAGGATCAGCGGTGTGTGAGAGGAAGAAGTGGTCAATCCGTTGCAAGGGGACAGGGAGCTCGAAGGGAACGACGGGTTAGCTCGTTTG
>CAXMQV010000031.1:0-1944 GCA_964195905.1 uncultured Gammaproteobacteria bacterium | reverse complement strand
GATCGCCACCGTCGCTTGTGTGAAGTCGGGCGTCTCCTGCGAGAGGTGGAGCGCGGCCAGTTCGTAGAGTCCCATGCCGTGATTGGCCACGATCATGGCGGCCGGAGTTTCGAGTAGCCGGGAGCGGGCCTCGGCCATTTCCCCGACCATTTCTTCGGCCCGGGCCCGCTCCTCTGGGCTCAGGTCGTCGAGGCGTACGCCCTCGGGGAGGGCCGCCGCAATCTCGTCGTCGAGACTCGGATCAGTGGTCGGCTCATCGACCGGAGCCGATGAAGGAGCGGAGCGGTCGACGGGGTGTTCGCCACCAGGTGTCCAGAGAGAACTCATGGCTGATACCCTAACGGGCACAATTGAACGGGAAGCGGGGTCACCCCCCACCTGGCCATGATCTTCTCTTCGGAGGCGAACAATGCGCCCAGGTCGACCACACGGCTACATCCTCCGGGTTGTGATCGCGGACGTCGGCTTTCCGATGTCCCGCCAATCAACGGAGGTTCCGTGCTCACGAGGAGTGCAGGGCGATAGCCCAACCAAGCGACGAGCCAAGGATCAACGATCGGATCCGCGCCCGAGAAGTCCGACTTGTCGGACAGGACGGCGAACAGATCGGCATCAAGCCACTGCCCGAAGCGATGAATATCGCCCGGGCCTCCGGCCTCGACCTCGTCGAGGTCGCCGACCAGGCCAACCCACCGGTCTGTCGGATCATGGATTACAGCAAGTACAAGTACGAGGCCAACCAACGGGCGAAAGAGTCCAAGAAGAAGTCCTCGAACCTGTCGGTCAAGGAAATGAAGTACCGGCCCAAGATCGGGCCCGGCGACTTCGACACCAAGACCCGCAAGGTCGAGGAATTCCTCGGTGAAGGTCACAAGGTCAAGGTCACGATCATGTTCCGTGGTCGTGAGATGCAACATCCCGAGCTGGGTCGCAAGATCCTCGATCGGGTGGCCGAAACGGTTGTTCACGTCGGCAAGGTGGAGTTTCACCCCCGCCAGGACGGCCGCAACATGATCATGGTCATGGCGCCCGACAAGCAGGCCCAGGCCCGCCACGAAAAGCAAAAGCAAAAGGCAGAAGCCGACGCGGCAGCAGCCGAAGAAGCAGAAGTTGCTGCCGCAACCGAAACACCTGTCGTCGAAGCCCCAGTGGCCACCGGCGAAGAGACCGCTGAAACCAGCGGCGAAGATTAGGACATCAAGATGCCAAAGATGAAGACACACCGGGGCGCCGCCAAGCGGTTCAAGCGCACCGGCACCGGCAAGCTCAAGCGTCGGCACCAGAACAAGAACCACATCCTCGAGAAAAAGAGTCCCAAGCGGAAGCGTCAGCTCCGCCGGCCGGCTCTTGTCTCGAAGGCCGATGAGAAGAACCTGCGCGATCTCGGCGTCTGAGCCGCATCCGCACTGCACATCACGTACCAGAAGAACTGAGAAGGGAGACGCACCATGGCAAGAGTCAAACGCGCCGTTCACTCCAAGAAGCGCCGCCGGCAAGTACTCGGGCGGGCCAAGGGTCACTACGGAAACCGGTCACGGTCGTTCAAGTCCGCGAACGAATCGGTCATGCACGCGGGCAACTATGCCTACCGCGACCGTCGAGCCCGCAAGGGTGAGTTCCGCAAGCTCTGGATCCAGCGCATCAACGCCGCATGCCGTGAGAACGGCACCAGCTACAGCCGGTTCATCGCCGGTCTGAAGGCGGCCGAGATCGAGGTCGACCGCAAGATGCTTTCCGAAACGGCTATCCATGACCCGGCGGCGTTCACCGCACTGGTCGAGGCAGCCAACGGGGCACTCGCCAGCGCCTGATGGCTCCGCCTTCGGATGCGGAGCCCCACACTCATGTGTTGGGGCCGAAGAATCCGAGAATCGTAGAACTGCGCCGCCTGATCGGGCGGCGCAGTTCGCGTTCTCCCGAGATCGTGCTGGAGGGTCCCCGCAC
>CAXMQV010000030.1:0-1856 GCA_964195905.1 uncultured Gammaproteobacteria bacterium | reverse complement strand
TGGGGTGGTGTCAGCTGTTCTCTGAGCCGGGCGCCGGGTCCGACCTCGCCGGTCTCGGCTGTAAAGCGGAGAAGGACGGCGATGAGTGGATCATCACCGGCCAGAAGGTGTGGACCTCCGGTGGCCAGGTCGCCGACTTGGGCATGCTCATCGCCCGCACCGATCCGGATGCTCCGAAGCACAAGGGCATCACCTACTTCGCCTTCGAGATGGATCAGCCCGGCGTCACCGTTCGGCCGCTCACTGAGATGACGGGTCGTGCGCTGTTCAACGAGGTCTTCATTGACGAGGCCCGTGTGGCCGACGCCAACATCATCGGCGGCCTCAACAACGGCTGGGCCGTCGCCAACTCGACCCTCATGTTCGAACGGGCCTCGCTCGGTTCCGCCGGCCGGAAACCCCAGACGGCGACGCCGGGCAAGAAGGGGAAGGCGCTCAGCCGTCCAGTGACCGACTTCGCCAAGAAGGAACGGTCCGAGGGTGGCGTACCGTCACTCGGCCCTGGCCTCTGGCGGCACTACGTCGATCTCGCCACCAAGTCGGGCCGCATCACCGATCGCAATCTGCGCCAGGAGCTCGTCAAGCTCTATTCCCTCATCGAGATCAACCGCCTCGGCACCCTCCGGGCGAAGGACCCGAGTCAGCGCACGGGCGCCGAAGGCAACATCGGCAAGCTCCACATGAGCGAGATGTTCCGCCAGTTCCGTGAGGTCGGCCTGGCGGTCCTCGGTGCCGACGGCATGCTCACTGGTGCGTCCGACGCGACCAGCAACGGCGCCGTCGCCGAACTCACGCTCTTCTCCCCGGGTCCGTCGATCTACGGCGGCACCGATGAGATCCAGCGCAACATTCTCGGCGAACGCATTCTCGGCCTGCCCCGCGAACCCGGCTACAACAAGAACATGCCGTTCAGGGACCTGCCGAAGAACTGAAGCCGGCGTCAGCAGAATTCGGACTGGCCCGCCCCTCGGAAACGCGGATTCCCTCACGATCGAGAGCGGGGCGGGCAGACTCGGGGAATGAGTTCGCCGGGGGAGACGGGGATTGTCGCAGTCGACGCGACCGGTCTCGATCTGGATCCCGCGCTCCACGGCGCGAAGGCCTGCGGTCTTCAGCGGCTGATGCAGCTCGGGTTGTCGGTACCGCCGACGATTGTCGTGCCGGCGCACGTTGCTGCAGCCATCGCCGCGGGGGTGGGCGACGGCGGGGTGACCGACGAGTTCGCCGATCTTGCACTGGCCGTCGACGAACTCCTGGGCTCCGATGACCACGCCGATCTCCTTCTGGCCGTTCGGTCGGGAGCGCCGGTCTCCCTGCCCGGCGCTTTCGACACCGTGCTCGATGTGGCGCCGCAGGCGGTACCGGAGGCGATCCAGACGGTGGTCGCGTCGACCCGGGGGTTACTCGTCGAGACGGTGATGCGGGCGTTGGGTGAGGAGGGCGTGCCGCCGATCGCGGTGGTGATCCAGCGTCAGGTCGATGGGACGAGGGACGAGCGCTCCGGGTCGGGCGTCGCGTCTAGCCAAGATCCGTTGACCGGCGCCGACGGATTGTGTGGATCGATCGCATGGCAGGCCCGCGGCGACGCGGTGATGGCCGGCGCCGTCGCCGTCGATCCGATCGCGACTGTCGATGCGCGGTGCCCCGAGGTGGCCAGCCGACTTCGGGCCGATGCGGTGCGGCTGGAACGAGAGTGGGGTTCACCGGTTGAGGTTGAGTTCGTCATCGAGTCAGGCGAGTTGTTCTACCTGCAGCTCCGCGCCCTGGCCGTTCCCGAAGGCTTCGATGGACAGGCGGTGAGCGGGACCGGCGGGGAGACCGTGCTGGGCCGGGGCCGCCGGGCAAGCGTGGGTATC
>CAXMQV010000029.1:0-71466 GCA_964195905.1 uncultured Gammaproteobacteria bacterium | reverse complement strand
ATCACCATCACATTGGCGATCCCGACTCCCCCGACCACCAGAGCAACCGCACCAAGGCCGAGCAAGAGGCGAGTGAGGTTCTCATCCACCGCCGCCTTGGCCTCGAGCGCATCGGATGGCCGGGAGACGCTCACCTCGTTGGGAGCTTCCGGATTGGCGGTCCGGCCGAGAATGGCGCGAACTCCCTCTACCTGGTCGGGATGCGTGCGCAGATAGATGGTTGAAGCATTCGCCTTCGTGTCGAACAGTTTCTCGGCGACCGGATACCCGATGAAGGCGGCCCGGTCCAGGTCTGGATTCACCGGCAGCGGCTCGAGAATCCCGATGACGTTGAACCAGTGTCCGCCGACATACACCATGGGCCCGATCGAAAGATCGGTGACTCCGAGACGTTGTGCGGCCACCGCCCCGAGCACGATGCCCGGCACCTCGGCTGAGGCATCATCGAGGAAGCGACCGGACGCCACCGACCCCTGGAGGGTGTCGAGCACCTCAGGCTCGACGGCCAGAACATTGATGCCGCCGGTCTCGTTTGCGGGAATCAGGTCGGTCCGACGCACCGAAGCATCGACCGAGGTGACTGCGGCGGCTTGTTGCACCGGAGCGACGCGGCGAATCATCGCCGGCGCCTCCTCTGGTAGATCCGCCGATTCACCGAAGATGGATTGCCCGGCCTGAACGGCCAGGAGATTGGTACCGAGTTTGTCGATCTGATGCAAGAGGTCGGCTTTCGACGAGGCCGAGATGCCAAGCACCCCGATCATGGCGGCGATACCGATGGCGATCCCGAGGGCAGTCAGGATGGTCCTGGCGCGGCGGGCGACCAACCCGTGGGCACCGCTCAGAACCAGATCCGTGCCGCGCATGCGGCTCTTGACCGGGTTTCTGCGTCCAATCATGCGAACACCCCCCTGGCGGGACCTTCGTCCGAAACGATGCACCCGTCCCGGAGCTCGATGCGCCGCGGAAGCCGGGCGGCAACCTCGTGGTCGTGGGTGATGATGAGGATGGTCGCCCCCTGTTCGTTCAAGCTGAGGATGAGATCGATGATCTCGTCGCTTGTGTTCGAATCGAGGTTGCCGGTTGGCTCGTCTGCCAGGACGATGGCGGGCTCACCGACCAACGCCCGGGCAATGGCGACCCGTTGGCGCTCTCCACCCGAGAGCTGATTGGGCCGGTGGTCGAGCCGGTGTCCGAGACCGACTGTTTCAAGCGCTTGTTGGGCGGCCCGGCGGCGGGCCGGGCGCCCGATTCTCCGGTAGACGAGACCGGTAGCCACATTGTCGGTGGCCGACAGACCGGGCAGCAAGTGAAATTGCTGGAACACGAAGCCGATCCGGGCGGCCCGCATGCCGGCCAGGCCCCCATCGGTCTCGGCGGCCAGGTCGCGGCCCTCCAGGCTGACGGTGCCCGACGTGGGCCGCGCCAGCGTTCCGACCACGTTGAGCAGCGTCGACTTGCCGGATCCCGACGCCCCGACGATCGCCACCAGCTCCCCCGGTGCAACCGAGAGGCTGACGCCGTCGAGTGCCCGGACCGGAGGAGCACCGGGGTACTCCTTGACGACCTCGGACAACTCGAGGACAGGGGTCATCGGGGAACCACCACGGTGTCACCTTCTGCGACGTCACCGGCGACTTGAACCCAACCATCGGCGAACTCGCCGATCTCGACGGCCCGGTATTCGGTCCCTCCGCTTGAAAGGGCAACCTCAACCGCATAGCCTCCCTCGACGAGGGCCACCAGGGCCCTGGCAGGAACGGTGAGCGCATCTTCGGCGAGTATGTCGATGACCTCGACCGAGACTTCACCCGGTTCCACCACGGCCGCGGCCGCCAATTGCAGGCGGATCCGGTACTGCTGTTCTCCGAAGGGGTCCTGGGACTGTTGGGCGGTAATTGTGTCGACCGTAGCCGGGTGGCGAGTCCCGTCGGCCATCTCGACTTCGATGGTCGGGGAGCCTTCGAAGACCCTCTTCTTGCGAGCCCCTACCTCCAGGGAAACAAACAGGTCGGGGGCGGTGACATCGATGACGCCACCCACGGCCGGCTCGCCGATTCGTGGAATCGTGGCGACCCGCAGCGTCTCGTGGGGGAGATACAGCAGCTGGGAAGCATCGATCCGTCCGGTCTTGTCGAGGTCGTTGTCGCCTTGCCAGGCCTTGACCGCGTTGCGAGTACCGGTGCCGAATTTTCCGTCTACTTCGAAGTCGGTGCCCAGGTAGTCCTGGTCCTTCAGGAACTGCTGGAGTTGCTCGACGTCGACGCCCTCAGATCCCGACCCCAGGCTCCGATACATGGGCAGGTCGCCCTGAGCCCAGTAGGTCGAACGCTCGTCGACCTTGTAGAGGAGATCGCCGGGGCGCAGCACTGCTCCCTTGTCCGGAACCCAGGTGACCGTGCCGGCCGCCTGGCCGGGGAGGCTGAAACTCTCGCCGTAGCCGAGCGAGCCTGAGAATTCCTCCGCCTGCTGCAGGGTCTGGCGGGTGACGGTATCTGAGGCCATCTCCCCTCCGCCCGCCAGAGTGCTGGAAGCGGCCGGGGCTTCTGAGGAGCTGGTCATCCACAACGCCCCGGCCCCGAGGGCGACAACGGCAAGGCCCACGGAGGCGAAACGGGTCATGCCGGTCACGGTGTCGATCCCCCGCCCACCGCTGACCCGCCACCGATGACGAGGCCGCCAGAGCCGCCGAACACCTCCTTCGAACAGGTTTCCATGGCGGCGTTCACAGTCTCGGGGTCGGCGTCTCCGAGGTCGATCACGGCACCACCGGATCCGAAGTCGCCGGTGGGGTCCGGCCAGTCGACACCGTTGTCGCGCATGCACCGGGCGAGAGCGAGTTCCTGGTCACGGATCTCGGCCTCTTGTTCCGGGGACATCTCGAATTCACCGAAAGCACCCTCGAGGATCGGGTCGCATGCCTTGGCGGCCTCGTCCATGGCTTCGATGTCCAAACCCTCGCCGCCAATCGTGATCACGCCCCCGTCACCCGAGGTATCGGGATCGGGCATCTCGACGCCGTGCTCGCGCATACAGGCGGCGTACTCCTGGAATGCCACCTCGGGATCGACGGCCACCGTCGTCGTCGTGGTGTCGGATGGTCCCTCGGCCGATGTGTCGCTCAGGCTGGGCAGGGTGGGGGCGGTCGTCCCCGAGTCACCTCCACAGGCAGCCAGGCTGAGAAGGATCGCTCCCATCAGAGCGAGCAAGCGGAGTGGTCTCATGATCATGTCGGTCTCCTGATTGGCCTCGTCGGCCGGTCATCTCGATGTCTGTCTCGAACACCTTGCCAAATGGGTGATTAGAGAACCGTGAGAAAGCCTGAGGGAGTTCTCATCGTTCTCAGCGTTCTCTCACAACCGGCAGGCGATACTGGGGAGCATGCGCGTGCTGGTTGTGGAAGATGAAGTGAATCTGGCGACGGCGGTTGCCCATGGGCTCCAGGCCGAGGGGTACGACGTCGAGATCGCCCACGATGGAGATGAAGGCTTGTGGCGTGCCCGGGAAGGGCAGTTCGACGCCATCGTCCTCGACATCATGCTTCCCGGAATGAACGGCTATCGGGTCTGTGAGACTCTCCGCCAGGAGGATGTGTGGACGCCGGTCCTCATGCTCACCGCCAAGGATGGCGAGTACGACGAAGCCGAAGGCCTGGATACTGGCGCCGACGACTACCTCACCAAGCCCTTCTCATTCGTGGTCCTGCTCGCCCGCCTCAGAGCTCTCATTCGACGGGGAACCACCGTCCGTCCCGCCTCCCTGACAGTCGGCGACCTCACCCTCGACCCGGCCACGAGGGAATGTCGGCGCGGAACAACCGCCATCCATCTCACGCCCCGTGAGTTCTCGCTGCTCGAAGCGCTCGTCACCGCCCCGGACCGGGTGGTGACCAAGCAGGAACTCATCGACCGGGTGTGGGGCCTGGACTTCTTTGGTCCCTCCAACGTGCTCGAGGTCTACGTCGGCTATGTCCGCAAGAAGGTCGACCGCCCGTTCGGCACCGACTCGATTCAGACGATCCGTGGGGTCGGATATCGGGTGGTGGCATGAGAGCGACAATGGCATGGTTCGGATCGGTGCGAGGCCGGGTCACCACCGGCGTGACAGTCCTGTTCGCAGTGGTGATGCTCTTCGGGGGCTGGTTCCTGATCAACCGGGCCGAGGCGGCCTGGATCGAGGACCTCGAGGCGCAAGACCTGGCTGAGCTCGAAATCCTCGCCCGAGACCTCGAGGCTTTCGACGCAATGATCGACAGCGGATCCTTCCTGCCGTTTGGCGCCGGCGGCGGCACGGTCACCCTCCTGGACGAGTTCGGGAGCCTGGTGGCCGGGACACCCGACGTCCTATTCGCCAGCGGAGTGCTGGAGGACGGCTTCGTGCCGCCCGGTGCACCGACGGGTCTGATCGTCGAGAGCGGTCCATTCAACCCCGGCGACACCCTCGCCGTCGGTGACGTGACCATCGTGACCCTTCCGGTCGAGCTGGCGCAGGGCACACTCACCTTGACCGCTTCATCACCGCTGCAGCCCGTACAGGCCGGAGTGAACGCCCTCCGCGACATCCTGTGGCTGGTTGTGCCGCTCCTCGTTGCCGGCGTAGGAACCATGACGTGGTTCGTGACCGGCCGCGCATTTCGCCCTGTTGCCGCCATCACGAGCCAGGTAGAGCGCATCACCGACGACCGGCTCGAC
The DNA here is from genome assembly GCA_964195905.1 of uncultured Gammaproteobacteria bacterium. Classification (GTDB taxonomy): domain Bacteria; phylum Actinomycetota; class Acidimicrobiia; order Spongiisociales; family SHLN01; genus SHLN01. The sequence goes on along the minus strand of CAXMQV010000029.1, from coordinate 66,775 downwards.
GAGCGGGTCCCGGTTCCCACCAGCCGGGATGAAGTAGCTCACCTCGCCCACACCATGAACACCATGCTCGACCGGCTCAAGGCAGGTCGAGGCCGACAGCAGCAATTTGTTTCGGACGCCTCACACGAGCTTCGCAATCCCGTTGCCACCAGCAAAGTGATGCTCGAGGTGGCCCTGGCCCATCCTGACAAGACGGACTGGGAGGACACGGCGCGGGTCGTGCTTGAGGAACAGGAACGGCTCGGCAGTCTCGTCGACGACCTGCTGCTGATGGCCCGGCTCGACGAGAACCCCGCCGCCGGAGACGGCGAGGTCGACCTGGATGACATCGTCTTCATGGAGGCGGCTCGTCCTCACTCCCTCGAGATAGACGTGGGAAAGGTCGAAGCCGTGCGGGTGGGCGGCGACGTCCGTCAATTGACCCGCCTCGTTCGCAATCTCGTGGACAACGCGCTCCGGCACGCTCGGAGCAGGGTTGCGATCTCGCTCGGCATCGAGGGCGATGAGGCCGTCCTGGTGGTGGAAGACGATGGGCCGGGCATTCCCGAAGCGGAGCGTTCCCGTATCTTCGAGCGCTTCGTCCGACTCGAAACCGCTCGCGCTCGCGACGACGGCGGATCGGGTCTCGGCCTCGCCCTGGTACACGCGGTAACGACTGCCCACGGCGGAACCGTCGCAGCCGCCGCATCGGCCGCGGGCGGCGCCCGCTTCGAGGTCCGGGTTCCCCTCCTGGCCCCTCTCAGCTAGCCGGCTCTACAACTCTTTCTCAGCCAGCTCGCGGAAGTCGTCGGGCACCGACCCACCATCGCGCAATGCGACCGAGCCGTAGCCAACCGACTCCCGGCCGAACTTGTCCCGGACCGCGTCGACGGCCCGATCGAGGACCCAACGGGCTGCACCCTTCTCGGTCCCGGGACGGCGTTCCTCGTCTTCGAGCTCGAAGGGGAGCTCCAGCTGGAGAGCCGCGTCGTTCTCGAGGTGAGAAACGGCAATCGCCAACAGCGATATCACCCTCTCGTCCGGGTGATCATCCAGGGCGGCCGCAACCAGGTCGGCGGCGACCTCGGCGAGGATCGAGGTCGCTGAGATGGCCGCCGACAGCGTCACCGATCGGGTGACGGCACGGAGGTCGGCGAACCGGACCCGGACGGTCACGGTCCGCCCCACCTTCGATTTGGCCCGCATCCGGCTGGCTACCCGATCGGCCAGATGCCGCACGGTGGGTTCGACAACATCCTCCGTCGCCGGTTTCTTACCGAGCGCCGACTGGGCACTCACCGACCGGGCCCGGTGATGGGTCTCGATTTCCCGCGGGTCCCGATTCCAGGCCAGAGCCCCCAGCTTGCCGCCGACCGCCCGGCCGAGCAGTCGCTCCAGGGAACGGCCCGGTGTCTCGGCCAGCTGCCCGATGGTCAGGACTCCTATTTCGGCCAGCCGCGCTCTCGTGACCGGACCGACTCCCCACATGAGCTCCACCGGCAAGTCGTGCAGGAAGTCGAGCTCGGTGTCGGGCTGAACTACGACCAGGCCATCCGGCTTGGCGACCTGGGATGCAATCTTGGCCAGGTGCTTGGTCCGGGCCACGCCGACCGAGATGGGCAGACCTACCTCATCCCGAACCCGCCTGCGAATAGTCGCTGCCATGTCGACAGGAGCCCCAAACAGATGGACGGAGCCGGCAACTTCGGCAAACGCTTCGTCGATCGAGATACGCTCGATGAGCGGGGTGAAGTCGCGCATGACTTCGATGGCGGCATCGCCGAGGCGCTGGTACTCCCGGTAGTGACCGCCGACGAAGCGAAGGTGTGGGCAGAGCTGCCGCGCTAATCGCCCCGGCATGCCACCACGGACACCGAAGGCCTTCGCTTCGTACGACGCCGCCAGCACCACTCCACCGCCGACGGCAATCGGCTTCCCGCGCAACGACGGATCGAGGAGCTGCTCGACCGATGCATAGAAGGCATCGAGATCGGCATGGAGAATCGTGGCCGCCGCTGCCATAGACACACACTAGTCGAACGTATGTTCGATTTCGTGTTCGACTTCACCCTGTCGGGAGCGTTTCGCGGTCCATCGCCGGTCCCGGTCCCCTAGGAGACGATCTTGTCGATCGGGTAGGGACCTGGAACCCTCCGCTACCCGGCCGATCCCACCATGAAGACCGGGAGTCCGGTCCTTTGGTGGAGACCATCGACGAACTTGGCGGCTGCATCGTCGACCAGAACCGCGTCGGCGGCGGCACGCGGGTTGCCGATGAGGATCGAACCGGCCTCCATCTCCCGCGCGAACCCGGCGATGGTCTCGGCAAGCTCGCCGACTCGAACCGTCACCGTGAACCGGACGTCCTGCAGCTCGGCATGGGCGGCCGTTGCTCTGGCCAGTGCAACGTCCCGCCACGCCATCTCGGCGCGGATGGCATGCTGCTCTCCTTCGTGGAGCGGCCCATAGGCAATCGGGTCGACGACGGACACGAAGTGGACCGCGACCCCCGTCTCGGCAGCTTGCTGGAGGGCGACCAGTCTCGTCTGGTAGCTCCCGGGGCCACCCCGGATGGCGCACACGACGTCAGGCATCGCTACCCGGCTCCTCACGCACGATGATCTCCCCTTGACGGGCATCGCTCTCTATGAATTCGAGGGCGGCCAGGTGGTCGTTGATCTCGCCGATCAGGTCGGTCAGAACGTCATCGGCTATGAGCCCGCGCCGGGCCGCATCCTGCAATGCGCTGCGCTCTGCCCGGAGGGTGTCGGCCCGGGCGTGGAGATACATGTCGGTCTCGAGCTCGGGATGGCGGCGCAGATGATCGCTCAGTTCCTCCCGGTCACGAGTCAGCTCGCCCCGGTAGAGCTCGGCCATGGCCTCGTACAGGTCGCTGAACAGAACCCCCTGCTCATGGAGCCGGGCCAGCTCGTCTATTCCGGCCTGCTGGGCATAGATGCGGGCTTGCTGGCGCTGCTGTTCGGTCCGCTCCTGAGGCTTGGCCGCCAATCCGAGCCGCGTGATGAGCCGCTCGATCGAGAGACCCTGCACGAGCAGCGTGAAGAGCACGACCCCAAAGGTCATCACCTGAAGGGTCGACACCAGGTCTACTCCCAGGCTGGTCTCCTCGGCAACAAGGCTGAGAGCAAGCGCTACCGAGATGGCTCCGCGCAGCCCGCCCCAGAACATGACGTGCTGGTAGGGCCGCGGCACCTTGCGTTCCGGTTGGACGAGGCCGTGCAACGTCCCCAAGCCATATACGACAATGAGCCGGGTCACCTGGATGGCCAGTACTGCCACGAGGATGGCATCAGCGTGATCCCACAGTTGGCCGATCGAGATACGAAGGCCGAGCAACAAGAAGACGAGTGAGTTGGCAACGAAGGCAAGGAATTCCCAGAAGTTCTCCAGCGTGAGCCGGGTCGTCGGCGAGGTGTTGCGAAGACCGATGTTTCCGACCGTGAGACCGGCCGCCACCACTGCCAGGATCCCGCTCATGTGGACATCGGCCAGATCGAAGATGGCTCCGAATTCCTCGGCCAGCAGGTAGGACCCGAACGCGAGGGCGACCGTAACCACGGTCTCGATGAGGTGATCGTCGAGGTTCTTCAAGATGAGCGATGAGACGACATATCCGAGCACAAGCCCAATTCCCAAGCCACCGGCTGCGTCAATGAGGAACTGACCGATGGCATCGCTCAATGAGAAGGTGGCACCCGGGGCGGCGGCGGCCAGGGCGATGATGAAAACGACGAAGGCAACGCCGTCGTTGAACAGGCTCTCCCCCTCGACGAGGATCGTGAGTCGTTTCGACACCCCGATAGAGCGGAAGAAAGCAATGACGGCGACCGGGTCGGTGGCCGAGATCAGTGCTCCGAAAGCAACGGCCGCCGCCCACGGCACCCCATCGACAAAGCGATACACCAGTCCCCCGACCAGGAAGGCGCCGATCAGCGTGCCCACCAGGGCAAACAGGAGAACCGGCGCCAGGTCACGCCGCAGCCGGCCCCACGAGATGTGCACGGTCGCCTCGAACAGCAGTGGGGGTACGAGGACGGCCAGGATGAGGTCGGCACTGATGTCGATCTGAATGGGCGAGCCCTCCGGGATGAACGCCAGACCGAGACCCGCAACCACGAGCGCCACCGTGTAGGGAATACGGACCCGTCGGACGGCCACGGCAACAACCGCGGCGATGGCCAGCAGCAGGACGATGGCAACCTCGGAATCGAGAAGCTGGGATTCGGCGGCGACTAGCGGTAGGTCCATGGGCGAAGCAGCTTACCGCCCACCGCCCACCGCCCACCGAAATCGCCCCGGCAACCCGATGGGTTGCCGCAAGCAGCCCAAAGGCCTGCCGCCCACTGCCGGGGTCGGGAGAGCTAGAGGCTCAACCGTCGGTCCCGACTACGGGAACTCGGGGGCCGATTGGGACTTTTTCCTCTACTACATTCCGAACATTCCGTAGATACTGAAAGTTCGAAAGATAGAGGAGAGCGACTGATGGTAGAGCGGGCTGAGCTGACGTTCGTTGAGGAGATGGGGGCCCTATTCGAACGGCTCGGGTACGGTCGGATGACCGGTCGGGTGTGGGGCTACCTGCTGATCGTCGATGCCGAACAGTCATCAGCGGCCGGTCTCGCGGAAGCGCTAGACGCCTCACCCAGTGCCATCAGTACCGCCACCCGGGTCCTCATCTCTCTCGGGTTGGTCGATCGTATTCGGCTGTCCGGGGAGCGCCGCGACCATTTCACCATCCACCACGGGGCCATCCTCAGCCTGGTGCGACGCCGGGTCGACGCCCTGACCGCCGCCCGTGACATGGCCGAACGGGCCCTCACCCGTTTCGCCGATCGCGAAATCGCCCGACCCCACCTGCAAGAGCTCTACGACGTGTATTCCTGGTTCGCCGCCGAGTATCCGATCCTCGTTGACAGGTTCCTCGACGAGCGGGATTCCGAATCGAGGTAGTGACATGCTGATTGAACTCAAAGACGTAACCAAGCGGTACGGGGAAGGCGAACTGGCGGTCACGGCGCTGGCAGATGTCGAGATGATGGTTTCCGAAGGCGAGTTCGTCGTCGTCCTCGGGCCATCGGGAAGCGGTAAGACGACGCTGCTCAACATCGTGGGCGCGCTCGACACCGCCACCAGTGGGCTGGTTCGGGTCAATGGCGTCGATATCACCGCCGCCTCCCGTGGCAAGTTGTTCGATTTCCGGGCCGGGACCGTCAGCTTCATCTTCCAGGCCTTCAATCTCTTTCCCGGTCTCACGACCAGAGAAAACGTGCTGTTCGGGATCGATGCGGCCGGATCCGACGCCGACCCGGACGAAATCCTCGAAAGCGTCGGACTCGGCAACAAGGGAGCCCGGTTCCCCCACGAGCTGTCCGGCGGGGAGCAGCAACGGGTCGGCATCGCCCGGGCCCTCGCCACCGGCAATCCCATCATGTTGTGCGACGAGCCGACCGGCGAGCTCGACTTCGAGACCGGCGTCCAGATTCTCGAGCTTCTGCAGGCACAGGCTGGGAACGGCCAGGCGGTGCTGGTCGTGACCCACAACCGGGAGATCTCCCGCATGGCCGACCGGGTCGTCGAGTTGTCGAGCGGTCACATCGTGAGCGACGGTCCTCCCGCCGGCGGGAAGGCCCCGGTCGCCGAACTCCATTGGTAGGGGGTGTGAAATGAGAACACTTCGATTGCTGCTCCGCTGGTCGTGGCGCGATCTCCGATCGCACTGGGCCAAGGTGCTGGCCATCGCGCTCGTCATCGCCATCGGCACCGGTGGCTACGCCGGACTGACCTCGACGGCCGAGTGGCGACGGGACTCCTATGACCTCAACTACCGGGACCTGGCGATGTACGACCTGCGGGTCGACCTCGCCACCGGCAGCTTCGTCGAGGAAGGGGACATCGCCGCCCTCGTAACAGCGATACCGAGCGCAGCCTCCATCACCGGCACGGAGGAGCGGCTCATCATCTCGACCCAGGTCGACGCATCCAGCGGGGACGAGATCGTTCTCAGCCGGGGCGAGATCACCGGATCCGATTTCTCGGAAGGTCGCCCCGAGGTCGGTGCCCACTTCGCCCATACCGGGCGGCTCCTCACCGCCGACGACGCCGGCCAGCCGCGTGTCATGGTCGAGCGGAGCTTCGCCCGGTTCTACGAGCTCCCGGATACCGGCGAGCTGCAGGTGAGCGGAGGGCGGACGGTCGAGTACGTGGCCCAGTCGACCACGCCCGAGTACTTCGCGGTTGCCCCCGAAGGCGGGATGTTCATGACCGAGGCAACGTTCGCGGCGTTGTTCACCACCCTCGAAACCGCCCAGGACCTGGCCGGACTGCCAAATGGGATCAACAATCTCGTACTGACGCTGGCCGAGGACGCCGATCGTGATCAAGTGCAGGCGGAGCTCGAGACCGCGCTCACATCGCTCCCGGTCGGGGCCACGGTGCTGACCCGCGACGACAACCTCTCCTACACGTCTCTCACCACCGACATCGACCAGGACCAGGCGATGTTCAACGCCCTCGCATTTCTGCTGTTCGCAGGTGCGGTCGGAGCCGCCTTCAACCTCATCCATCGGCTCGCCGAACAGCAACGGCGCGAAATCGGGATCGGGATGGCGCTCGGTATTCGGCCCCGGGTGCTGGCGTTCCGGCCCCTGCTGGTGAGCGCTCAGATCGCCGTCCTCGGTGTTGCGCTCGGCATCGGGGTGGGAACACTCATCGGCAATGCCATGGCCGGCATCTTCGCCGATTTCATTCCGCTCCCGGTCTGGCTAACCGATTTCCAGTACGCAGTGTTCGCCAGGGTGGCGGTGATTGGATTGGTGGTGCCGTTCGTGGCGTCGGCCATCCCGGTCTGGCGGGCCGTACGGGTCAGCCCGATCGAGGCCATCCGACCGGACCTCACCGGTCGCGGTTCGATGACGGGGCGGCGCCGCACCGTCGGCAACAGCTTCGCCGTCATCCCGTTTCGAAACCTGCGGCGCACCCCGCGTCGCACTGCCCTGACGATTTTCGGAATCGCCGCCGCCCTCACCGTCCTGGTCGGCTTCCTCGGCATCATGGACTCGGTGTTCGATGCGGTGGACACGGCCGAAGCCGAATCGGTCGGCAAAGAGCCGGCCCGGGTCAGCGTGGGCCTTGACGGATTCCGGCTCATCGACTCGCCGGAGGTACAGGCCATAGAAGGGAGTGAGGCGGTCGCCACAGCCGAGCCGCTTCTGACAATGGTCGGCTCGATCGTTGCCGAAGAGGACATCGACGTCTTCATTGAGGTCGCCGATCTTTCCGACGGAATGTGGATCCCGACCATGGCAAGAGGGGAGCTGGCCTCGGATGGCGGGATCATCCTCAGCGAGAAGGCGGCCGCCGACCTGGCGGTCTCGGTTGGAGATGTTGTGACGCTCCGGCACCCGCAACGAGCCGGGCTCACATCCTTCGCTTTCGTGGAAACCGAGGTGCCGGTCATGGCGACTCATCCCCACCCGGTACGCAGCCTGGCTTACATGGACCTATCCCAGGCCGGGCTCTTCAATCTGGTGGGAGCCACCAACGGGATGAACCTCCTCCCCGCCACCGGCTTCACGACCGCCGACATACAGCAAGCGCTCTTCCCATATGAACAGGTGACATCGGTTCAGTCGGTCACGGCGGTGACCGACGCCGTGCGGGACGCCTTCAACGAGATGCTCGGCATCATCCAGATGATGGTGATGGTCGTGCTGTTGCTGGCCCTGCTCATCGCCTTCAACACGGCTTCCATCAACCTGGAGTCACGGGCCCGCGAGCACGCCACCATGTTTGCCTTTGGGGTCAAGGTGCGAACCGCGCTGCGAATGGCCGTGGTCGAGAGCCTGGTCATCGGCATCCTGGCCACCATCGTCGGCGTGGCCGGCGGCTTCGCCATAGTGTGGTGGATGACCCAGGTGCTCCTTCCCGAGACGTTGCCCGACTTCGGACTTCATGCGCTCATCGGGACCAGCACCCTCGTGGCGGTGGTGATCATGGGAGTGGTCGTCGTCACGCTTGCCCCGCTCCTGACGGTACGCCGCATGTGGAAGATGGACCTGCCGGGAACGCTTCGGCTGGTGGAGTAACCGGTCAATCAGTCCCCAGTCCCGAGTCCCCGGTCCCCAGCAAGAGAAGATGGCCCGCTCCGTCTGGGGTCTGGGGACTTCTCTAGCTGGGTCTCCTATGCCGTAAGGATGGGTGAGGCCGCCTCGAACACGGCCTTGGCGAACTCGGCGAGTTTGGTGAGGCCGTCGGGGTCGCCGGCCAGCTGGTCGTAGTAGAGGATGGAGCCTTCCCAGCCTTCGGTGTGCCACTCGGCACCGTGGGGAAGCGGCGTTCCCAGCAGCTTGTCTGCCTCGAAGGGCCAGGGGTTGGAGTAGAAGTACGGTCGACCGGCGGGATATAAGCCGAGATTGAGTTGCGACGGATACTCGGTGACCACTCCCTCCTCCTCGTGGGTCTCGACCCGGGTGCCGAACCATTCGCAAGCAAGGTCAAAGTTGTGCGGCCAGAGCTGGACCTGACTCACTTCGCCCTCTAGCGAGCCGAGGTGCTCCTTGAATACCTGATCGACGATGGTGGCGGCTGCGAAGTAGGTGGCGGCCGTGGCCGGGTCATACTCACGGACGTCATCGTTCTCGAACTTCTCGCGGTTGTACTCGCCGTGCAAGCCGAGGGCCGCCACCGCCGCAATGAGGCGATCACCCATCTCGGTTCCTGTGATGCCATCGGCCATCGCGATCCTGGTCTCCTCGTCGGCGTCAACTACTAGTTCATGGGTCTCGAAGTCCATTCGCAGACTGAAGGTGCCGCCATCGGGGAGACTCATGACATCGGTCTCGAGCCCGCGGGCGGTGACCTTCAAGCTCACGTGCCACCACTTGTCATGGGCTTCGGCGTGGACGCGAGGGATCGCCCCGACCGCGTGCGCATAGGCATGGAGCGTCGCCCGGGTGGGCTCGAAGTTCTCGGGCAGGGGCGGCAGGGAATCGGCCATGACAGTGCTTCCTCTCGGGTCTTGTTGACACCCAACCAAGGCGATCGGCATGATGTTCCCCATGCACCGGGAAGAAAACGGTGCCGGGTCATCGTTTCGATGACAACCAAGCCCGAGGAGGCTGCTGTGCACGACGATGCGTTCAACCTGGCGATGCTGGTCCTGCGACTGGGACTGGGGGCGATTTTTCTCGCTCACGGAATCAAACACGCCCGGGGCCGGGAGAAGACGACCAACTGGTTTGCCTGGCTCGGGTTCAAGCAGGCCCCCCTCCAATGGCTCATGTCCACTGCGACCGAGATCGGCGCCGGCCTCTTGCTGATCCTCGGCCTGGTCAACAGCCTGGCCGCGGCCGGCGTGGTGGGGATCATGGCGGTGGCGTTCTGGACGGTGCACCGTCCGGCCGGCTTCTTCATCACGGCCTTCATGAAAGAGGGCATCGATGTCGAGGGTTGGGAGTATGTGGCCAGCCTGGCCTTCACCGCCTCAGCGCTGGCGATCGCCGGTCCCGGCGATTGGTCTCTCGACTACCAGATCGGCATCGACCACACCTTCGATGCCTGGGTCGGAGTGATCTTCGTGGCCGGGGCGGTAGTGGTTTCGGCCCTTCAGTTGGCCACCTTCTGGCGACCGGGCGAGAAGGCCGAAGCGGCAGAGTAATGCCCCCCTACCCCCACCTCCACTTCGCTTCGGTGGCGGTACCTTCCCCCCGCCTCCGGCGGGGGGACTGACGAGCAGTGGGCGAGGCGTTCACCACCGCGGCGATCAACGTCCTGGAGGGGCTCCGGCCGGGCGAGGTTGTCAGCTACGGCGAAGTAGCCGAACAAGCCGGATACCCAGGCGCCGCTCGCGCCGTCGGCAACCTCCTTAAACACACCGACGGACTGCCCTGGTGGCGGGTGGTAGCGGCCAACGGCCGCCTCGTCCCCGGCGGCGAGGAGCGCCAGGCAAAGCTGCTGCGGGCCGAAGGAGTTGAGGTACGGAACGGCAGAGTGGCGGGAGGCCGGTAGCTTCGCCGCTGCCCGCTGCCCGATCCCCGCGAAGAGACAGGGGGGTCTGCTCTCTCCCCCCGGAGCGGGGATAAACAGAAGACACTCTCAGCGGGAAACAAGCGCAAGCACGGCCTCCGCTCTCCCCTCCGAGGACCTCTCAGTATCGAAGCACCGCCGCCAGGCGGCCTCCGCCGGGGACTTCGTCGGGTGGCACGGCGAAGACGGCTCCACCGCGCAGCCAAGCCTGGGCTGCGGCAGCATCGAGCAGATCCATGTCGCCGGACTCGGGTCCGTCGTGCAGGTGGATCGCTTCAGTGACCTCATCCCACGTGCCCCACAGGTGTTTGCCAATCGCCACGAACAGCGTTTCGACCCTGCCCTGGTGAGCCGCCCGTATCGCCCGCTTGACGTCGGCCGTCCCCGTTGGGGTGTCGGCGACGGCCAGGTAGCGGGCTTTGGCGTTCTCGCAGTCGCGATCGAACAGCGGAGAAACGATTTCCCATGCCCGGGAGTGAAGTTCCTCGGTGCTGACCCGCTCGGGGCTCCCCACTACCCCATCGGGTAGGACGTGCGGGTATTCGGTGACCTCTCGGTAGAGCGGGAGCAGGTAGTCGACGCCTGCCAATACGAGCGGAGCCCGCTCATCCTTCAGGATCTCATGGAGGCCGCTGTCGATGAGACGGAAGTAGCGCTTGATGTCGTCCTTCGGGTCATCCTTTCCGAGACCCTGGCCGTGGAAGATGGCGCGCGCTCCCCCGCCGCTGTGCGATTGAAGCGAGGGCTCGCGATCGTCGTATTGGAGCGCCTCGCTCAAGGTGGCTGGAACGCCCGAGAGACGTACCTCACCGACCGAGTAGCGACCGCCCCTGAACAGCTTCACGTACTTCTGGCTGAGGCCGAGCACGTAGAAGTGCTCGCCCGAGCTCATCATGGGCAGCATCGGCTTGAGATGAAATTGGTCGGCGACCACCGCCAGTTCCTCGAACACGACCGGCAGCGTGTAGGACTCAGCGAACTCGGGGGCCAGGAACAGTGCGAGACCATCACCCTGGTGCCGCCAGAACGAGCCGTCGGTCACGAGGTCGTGGGCCGGCTTCGTGATCGATTCCACCCCGCGGACTCCCAGATCCTTCAGACGATGCTCTGCCTCCTTGAGAAGGTTCTTGAGCCGGATCGGGTTCTGCTGGACCTCGCGGCCTGCCCGTTCGGTCGGTAGAAAGATCGAAACACAGGGCCCGGCCTGTGTTTTCAGAAGATTGTCGAGGTCCGGTCGGTCGAAAATGTCCACGCAACGCCTCTCGTTCGCTTCACGCTCACACTACCCCAGCCCTGGATGATTCGAGCAGGGTCAAAGGCCTCAACTCTCAGAGCGTGGGCGGCGACGCCTTCACCACGTAGGTACGGGCCGCCTTGTCGTGAAACCCCTGGCGTTTCGCGTCGATCAGGAACCACAGGCCCATGACCAGTGTGATGAACAGGCCGTAATTTGGGATGAGAATCGTAGGAATCGCCAGCACCGACCACCGGATGGCAGAGGCGCTCCGTACGGGTGGAAGGTCCCCATCGACGGCAATGACCTTGATCTTGGTCACCATCTTCCCCAGGGTCTGGCCCCGCAGGTAGGTGAGCGGCACCTCGTACAGACCCCAGATTACGACCGGGAGCCACTGAAGGATGAGCTGTCCGCCTGCGGGGATGTCGACCTCACTCGGGTCGTCGACAACGAGGTCGATGTCGTTGAGCCGAATGACAAGGACGAACAGCACCACGTAGACGAGCAGCCCGATCATGGTGTCGATGGCCCGGGCTCCGAGCCGACTGACGGGAGTGGCCAGATCGAGGTCGATCTGGTCGTCTGGTTGTTCGGAAATCGGTTCCATATCGCGGTTCTCCATGGCGGGCTGAACAGGCGAAACCCTAGCTGGCACCTTCCGGTGCCGCCTCTTCGTTCAACTCATCGTGTCCGCTGATAGCCCAGGCGAGGGAGTCGGACGGGTCGGCAACTGCGAGCCCGAGATGCCATCCGCCCAATTGGCGGTGTGGCTTCCACAGCCACCAGTCAAGGCGGGAGCCGGCAGACTCGACTTCGGCCGGGTCGGGAGGCCATTCGATGTCGGCGATGGCGGCCACCGCCGCCCACGCCCCCGAGCGCCCGACCGGACCACCCCGTCTTGACCCATAGGCGCCGCCGTTGGCACCGGCCCATCCCATCATCGCCAGCGCGTCACCAAACGCCACCCTGGCACCCTCAGCCGGACCCGACGCGGCAGCCGTGATCGCATCGGTCGCCGATCCCTCAACCGTGACGATATGCGCCATGCCGTTTGACTCTTCCACCCAGGTCCGCACGAGCCCGAACAGTGCGTCCTCGCTGTCGGGGTCATCGGCGCGAGCTGCCTCCTCGGCCGGATTGACCGCCTCGAAGGGAATCGGATCCGGGGCTGGGAAGTCGGCTCGATCGGAGCGATAGGTCGCGGCCGGATAGGGCGGCTCCCACGCCATGAGCTCAAGAGGCGTTCCGAGCAGCTCGAGATCGAAATCCCCGACAACCCTGTCGCCCCGCAAGGCCCGTTCGGCAGCCACCAGCGTCCGCATGCGTGGGGATTCGAGATGGGGCCCGATCTGCTCCCAGGTGTGGGTCGATGCTGCCACCTCCCAGAGCGGCCCCAGCGCGAACCGGCCTGCCCCGTCGCGCACAACCTCGGCTGCCACCTCGCCGGGCGCTTCAAGCGCCTGGCGATAGTCGACAAATTGAACGACACCGAAGAGCTGCCTGCCCCGCGACTCGGCCTGGAGGCATCGCTCGCGCACCTCAATCAGTCCCTCCCATTCCCGGGCCGCACAAAGGCCGTCGATGAATCGGATCAGGCCGTCGGAGTCGCTCGCATCAATGAGGTCGACGAGTTTCGTGCGGTCCACGTCAGTTCCGTGGGACCTCGGACCACGGCAGGTCCTTGTCGGTACGGGGCTCGCCGGGGAGACCAAGCACTCGCTCGCCGAGGATGTTCTTCATGATCTCGGTCGTGCCGCCTTCGATGGAGTTCGCTCGAGAACGAAGGAACGACCAACGGATATCCCGTTCGGCCTGGAACTCGTCTGGCGCCCGGTACTCATAGGAGGGGAAGAGCATTGCCTCCGGCCCCATGAAATTGACGGCCCATTCATAGATCTTCTTGTTGAGCTCGGCTCCTTGCAGCTTGCCCGTCGAGCCCTCTGGGCCCGGCGTCCCCTTCGACCGGTTCTGCCCGGCCCTGATGGCCGTCAGGCGATTGACTTCGGCCTCGATCCACAGTTTGGTGAGAGCGTCACGGTCGGCGGGACTGTCGCCCCCCCGCTCCTTCCAGAGCTCCACTGCTTCGCCGATCGGTCCGCTCTGGCGCGGTCGCACGATCGACCCGATCGCCACCCGCTCGTTCATGAGGGTCGTCAGTGCGACCCGCCATCCGTCACCGACTGCCCCGAGCCGATCCGCGTCGGGAATCCGCACGTCGGTCAGATAGACCTCGTTGAACTCGGCCTCGCCGGTCATCTGACGCAACGGTCGGACCTCGATGCCGGGAGCCTGCATATCGAGAATGAAGTACGTCATGCCCTGGTGTTTCGGGGCCTCAGGATCTGTCCGGACGACCAGCATCCCCCATCGGGATAGATGAGCGATAGTGGTCCAGACTTTCTGACCGTTCACAACCCACTCATCGCCGTCGCGGGTGGCGCGGGCGGCGAGGCCTGCCACGTCACTGCCGGCCCCCGGCTCCGAGAACAGCTGACACCAGATCTCCCGGTTCGAAAACATCGGGCGCAGGTAGCGGCGTTTCTGCTCGTCGGTGCCGAAGGCGTGGATGGTCGGACCGCCCATTCCGATTCCGATGAGATTGCTGGCGAGATTATCGCGGGTGGAGCCTGCCGCCTCCAGCTCCCGATCGACGAGCTGCTGCATGGCGGGACCCGCCCCCAGCCCACCAAAACCCTCGTCGAAGTGGACCCAGGCCAGACCGGCGTCGTACTGGGCCTCCCAGAAATCCTCGGGTGGGAGGGTCGCCGGGTCGTGCTCGGCGAGCAGGCTTTCGATGGCAGCGCGGACGAGGGATTCGCTCATGATGGGCACAAGTTAGTGCCCCGTCGCATGCGGCGGGTGAAGCCGGTTACGCGATGACGGCCCTGGCGGCATCCTCGTCGGCCACCGCGATGGCCAGCTCGATCTCGTCCTCATGCGAATGAAGCACGTACATGCCGTCAATGTTGACTCCCGCCTCGGCCAGGCTCTGAGTCAATGCGGCGAGGGCACCCGGCCGATGCGACAACACCGTCGTGAGGACCCTGCGTTCTTCGGCGACGAGGCCGGCTTCGGTGATGACTCGTCGAGCGCTCTCGGCGTCGCTTACGACCATCCGCACTACACCGATGTCGTCGAGACCGAATGCGGCAAGGGCGTCGATGTTGACGCCGCCGTCTGACATGATTTTGGCGAGCCCGGCCAACTGGCCCGGACGATTGGCGAGATGAATGGTGAACTCGGTCATGATTCCTTCCGATAACAACCCTATCCCTCCTGGAACCTCGGTGTGGGTGCGGAGTACGATCAGGGGATAAGGAGTCCAGCTTGACAGACACGCACTACGAGAGGCTTTCGTTCCTCGACAGCACCTTCCTGGCGATGGAAGACCGCAATGCCCATTTCCACGTCGCCGGCGTCATGAAGTTCGCGCCCGGCGGGCTGCGCGCCCCCGACGGATCGGTGGACATTGATCGCGTCAAAGCTCACATCGAGTCCAAGCTGCACCGGATCCCCCGCTACCGCCAGGTGCTCGATTGGATCCCAATCGAGGAGCATCCCGTCTGGGTGGACGACGCCTTCTTCGACATCGACTATCACGTTCGCCGGGCCACCCTTACCGAGGAACGCGACGACGTCGAACTGCAGCGTCTCACCGGGATCATCTTCTCGCAGAAGCTCGACCGATTCCGACCGCTGTGGGAAGTCTGGATCGTGGACGGGTTCAAAGACGACAGCATCGCGATGATCACGAAGGTCCACCACTGCATGATCGACGGGATGGCGGGCGTCGACCTCATGAGGGAGCTGCTGGCACCGTTCCCGATCACCGAAGTTGGCCCGATCGAGCCATACGAGCCCCGGCCGAGCCCATCCAAGGCCGAGTTGCTCGCCGACGAAGCCGTCCGGCGGGTTGCCATGCCACTCCGGGCATTGCGCAGCTTTCGCCATCTGAGCGACAGCGTCACCGGCGTGGCCGGAGAGGTAGACACCCGGGTGCGAGCCATGGGCAAAGCACTGGGAGCAGGCTGGCTCAAGAACGCCTCCCGGACTCCCCTCAACGCCCGGATCGGGCCAAACCGGGAATTCAAATGGATGAAGGTCGACCTGGCGGATGCGAAGTCGATCAAGAACGCCTTCGGCGGCACCATCAACGACGTCGTGCTCTCGACGGTGGCCGGAGCCGTCCGCAAGTACCTCCTGGCCCACGACACGGCGGTGGATCACCTCGATTTTCGGGTCATGGCTCCGGTGAGTGTCCGGAGCGAGGGCGACCAGAGCCTCGGCAATCAAGTCGCCATGTGGCTGCTGGACCTGCCGATCGACTTGGCAACCCCCCGACAGAGATATCGCCGGGTCGCCGAAGACACCGAGGAGCTGAAAGCGACCAACCAGGCCCTCGGCGCCTCGCTTCTGGTGCAGGCGACCTCATGGACGCCGTCGACCATCCTCACCTCAGCGATGCGGCTGGCCGGCACCAACGTGCGGCCGTTCAACATGACGGTCACCAATGTTCCCGGGCCGCAGATCCCCATTTACTTCCTCGACGCCATGCTCGAGGTTCAGTATCCGATGGTGCCGCTGTGGACTAACCATGGCGTCGGCATCGCTCTGTTCTCCTACAAGGGCGAGATCGCCTGGGGGGTGGTGGCCGATTCGGATTCGGTAACCGATCTCGACCGGTTCCTGGACTATCTCGACGAATCCTTCAGCGAGCTGGTCCACGCCGCCAAGCCAAAGCCGGCCCGGGTCAAGAAGACCGCTCAAGCGGCGGCCGCCAAGGCGAAACCCGCCGCCAGAGCGAAGACGGAGGCGGCCACTCCCAAGCCGAAGGCTGCCACCAAGAAGTCGGCGGCCAAGCAGACGGCTGCGACCGGAGAAAAAAAACCGGCCGCCCGGAAGACGGGCGCCGCGTCAAAGCAGGCGACTACCAGGAAGCCTGCCAACAAGCCTACGGCAACCGGGAAGCCCTAACCGAGTCGGACCACCGTGTCCGCACCAAACACGTCGACGGGCATCTCCATCCCGAACCCGTCATACACCGCGGGGGGTACCGAGATGTCGGCCAGGTAGAGGTCGCCGACCTGACCCTGGTCGAAGAGGCCGGTCTTGGGGGCCGCCAGGGTAAGCGTGGCGGTGGCCGAGACGCTTGGCACGCCGGCTACCCCGGTTGTGACGTTCAGTCCGCTTGGTGTGTCGAGCGACAGCACCGGGCCGGCCAGGCTGACAGTCCATTCGATCAGATCGGCAACCCGGCCCCGCGGGTTGCCCCGCAACGAATAGCCGATGAGGGCGTCGATCACGAGATCGGCCGGCACCGGCTCCTCGATCACAGGCACACCCATCCGATCGAGCACTTCTAGCTGGTGGGCGGGAACCGGGCCGACCCGATCTCGCTCCTGGCCGAGCACCACCGAGACGCCGACCCCCCAGTTGAAGAGGTGGCGAGCCGCCACCATGCCTCCTCCTCCGTTGCCCCCTGACCCGGCCAACACCAGAACGGTTGCGGGATTGAATCGCCGATAGGCGAGTCGAGCGAGATTGCGACCGGCGTTCTCCATCATCTGAATGAGCTCGATGTGGAGGTCCTCGATCATGATCCGGTCGACCTCCCGCATCTGATCCATGCTGAGCACGGGAACAGAGCCCCGGTCGACAACGGGGAATTGAGAATCGGTCACGATGTGAACCTACTCCCCTGCCTCTCACTGCGGTCCGGCGCTCGCTAGCTTGGGGGGCATGGCAAGTCGTCCCAAGCTCATGGCCATGGTGCTCGCAGGTGGCGAAGGAAAGCGACTCCATCCACTGACGCGGGACCGTGCCAAACCGGCCGTTCCCTTCGGCGGGCGCTACCGCCTCATCGACTTCGCACTCTCCAATCTGGTCAACGCCCGCATCGTGCGGATCGTCGTCCTGACCCAGTACAAGAGCCACAGCCTCGATCGCCACCTCGCTACCACCTGGCGGCTGTCGCCCATCCTCGGCCATTATGTGGCCGCCGTTCCCGCCCAGATGCGCCGCGGGCCGCGCTGGTTCGCAGGTTCGGCCGACGCCATCTTCCAGAACCTCAACATCCTGGTAGATGAGGATCCCGATCAGGTCTTCGTATTCGGGGCCGACCACATCTACCGGATGAACCCCCGCTACATGCTCGGTGAGCACCTGGATTCGGGAGCCGGCGTGACGGTCGCTGCCACCCGGGTACCGATCGAGCAAGCGAGCGATTTCGGAGTTATCAAGGCAGACGAGTCCGGCAAGATCGTCGACTTCCTCGAGAAGCCATCCGATCCCCCGTCCCTTCCCAACGACCCGACCATGGCCTATGTGTCCATGGGGAACTACCTGTTTGACCGCGATGTCCTCGTCGACACGGTCAACACCGATGCCGCCGACGAGAAGTCCAGACACGACATCGGCGGCAACATCATCCCGAGCCTCGTCAAGGACGGTCTGGCCCGGGTGCATGATTTCGCCGCCTTCGATGTTCCAGGAATCCACGCCCGCGAGCGCGGGTATTGGCGGGACGTTGGAACCCTCGACAGCTACTACGACGCCACGATGGATCTGCTGGCGGTTGAGCCAACCTTCAGCCTGTACAACCAGGAATGGCCGATCTACACCGCCAACACACCGCTCCCGCCGGCCAAAACGGTCCACGAGGAACCAGGCCGTACCGGCATGGCCCTCAATTCGCTGCTCAGCGACGGCGTCATCATCAGCGGCGGCACCGTGCGACGGTCTGTCCTATCCCCGCTGGTCCGCGTCAACTCCTACGCCGAGGTAGAGGATTCCGTACTGCTCGACAGCGTCAGAGTCGGCCGCGGGGCCGTCGTGCGCCGGGCCATCCTCGACAAGAACGTCGAGGTCCCCGAAGGCGCCCAGATCGGCGTCGATCTGGAAGCCGACCGCGAGCGCTACACGATCTCGGACAACGGCATCGTGGTCATCGGTAAAAGGGACAAAGTAGAGGTTTAGGCGGCGGAGCCGCCTAAACGGTCACCGGTCACCGGTCACCAGTCACCAGCCCTTTCGCTGCCTGCCACCGCGTTCCGAGCGGGTGCGATTTCCCCTCCCGTGGAGCGAAGCGGAGCGGGCGGGGTTAGGGGAGGGTCGATCCCAGCACGAGAATGACGACGAAACATCAGGAACTCACTGCTGAAACGAAGCAAACGAGTCGCCGACCAACGCCACTACCAGAAGCCATAGTTGGCCACCCTCACCCGCCTGAAGGTGGCCGCAATCTGCGATCGAGTCCTCGATTCTTCTGACCGGTGACCGGTGACCTCTTACGTTCCCGCCGGGCGGTCTAGCTGCACCAGCCGGTGATCGGGTGTGAAGAGGCGGGCGGCGGTGCCGAAGCCGACCACGGTGGTGGTTGTGGCGACCGAACCGAGTATGAGGAACATGATTGCCGCCTGGACTTTGACCGCATCAACCGGGTCGACCCCGGCCAGGATGAGCCCGGTCATGGCGCCGGGGAGAAACACGAGGCCGACCCCCTTCGTCGTCTCGACCTGCGGCGTCAGCGCAGTCCGGATCGCCGATCTGACATACGGAAGAGATGCCCGGCGGGAGGACTGGCCGAGCGCCAGGCGAGCTTCGACCTCGTCTCGCTTGTCTCGCAGCTCCTCCACCACCCGCCTGGCCACCACCACGGTGGCGTTCATGGAGTTCCCGATCATCATCCCGGCCAAAGGAACGAGCGCCCGGGCTTCGAGCGGAAAGATACCGAGACCGAAGATGACGCCGAGTGTCACCACCGCCGCCGCCGTGAATGCCCCCAGCCCGATCGGGAACAGGCCCGGTACTTCGCCTGCTCGCCGTGACAGCACGACGGCCGAGAACAGCAACATGACAAGCACCCAGAACCACGACAACGCCAGCGACCGGTCGGGGTTGAGGATGAAGGCCAGCACCGCTCCGATCCCGAGCAATTGAACCAGCGCCCGCACGACGGCAACGCCGATGCCTCGTTCGATACCAAGCCGGTTCCAGCGGGAGAGGACCAGCGCCACGACGACCATGACAAGAGAGGCGGCCAGGCCGACAAAGTCGACGTCACCAGCGAGGAATTCTGCGTCACCCGGCATCCGCATCCTCCAGGAACTTTGTCAATTCGTGATCCCCGCCTGATTCCAGCTGCCCGGGCTCACCGAGAAATCGCAGCGATCCTGCGATAAGAACCGCCACGCGGTCGGCGATACGCCGCATCTGCCCGAGGTCATGGGTGACCCAGATAACGGGGGTCCCGGCGTCCGCCAGTCGGCGAGCCAGTTGCTCCAACCGGGAGACCGCCGCCCCGTCGAGCGACGATGTCGGCTCATCCATGAGCAGGGCCCCCGGCTGGGCGACGAGGGCACGGGCCAGGCACACTCGCTGCGCTTCGCCACCGGAAAGTTCACCGGCCGGCCGATCGAGAAACGACCCTTCGAGAGCGGCCCTCTCAAGGGCCTCCTCGAGGTCGGATTGTCCGGCGCCACCGTCGGCTTCGGCCAGGTTGTCTCGTACGCTCCCGGCAAAGAGAACCGGACGCTGGAACACCATCCCGACCTGGCGCCGCAGTTGGAGCGGATCGAACTCCGACAGCGGGCGACCCCGGTACTGGACAGTCCCGCTCGAGGGCACCTCGAGCCGATTGCAGAGTCGGAGCAGCGTGCTTTTGCCCGAACCGCTCGGACCGACCAGGACGGTAATCCCCGCGGCTGCGACGTCGAGTGTCACATTGCCGAGGCGAACCCCGGACGACCCGACAACCGAGACCGAATCGAAGCGGAAGAGGGGTTGGTCGGACATGGGGGAAGCGTAGGTCCCAGCAGGCTCCGGCGCCGAGCCTCGGCAGGTCCTCGGCTATCTGTTCTCGCCCGCGAGCCGATGCTGTTTGCCAGAATCCCTCGTAGCAAGTCGCAAGCAACGCCGAAGGCGGCGCCACCCCCTCAACACAACTACCGTTCCTGCCGATGGAGAATCCCTATGCGTGACACAGCTATCTCCTTCACGCGCGTCGGCCGGAGCTTCGGAAGCATCGACGCCGTGCAGGACCTCGACCTCGACATTCAGCCCGGGTCGGTTGCCGTTCTGCTCGGCCCAAACGGAGCGGGAAAGACCACCACAGTTCGGTTGGCGACCGGGGCGCTCCAGGCAGACGCCGGAACCATCAAGATCCTCGGAATGGACCCGCGCATCGACGGCAACGAGATCCGCCGGATCAGCGGGGTGGTGCCCCCGAAAGCCGCCTTCTATGACCGGCTGACCGGCCTGGAAAACCTCCAATTCGCCGCCAAATTGTGGGAGCTCGGGCCAACCGCCCCCATCGAATCGGCCGCCGAGCGGTTCGACATCGGGCACGCCCTCGATCAAGAGGTAGGCGGGTACTCCACGGGAATGCGGACCCGGCTGGCACTGGCCAGGGCCATCCTCCACGACCCGACCATCCTGTTGCTCGATGAGCCCACGGCCGGGCTCGACCCGGAGTCGGCCAGGGCGGTGCTTGACCTCATCAGGGACATGGCCGGGAAGGGTCGCACCATCGTGATGTGCACTCACCTTCTGCACGAGGCCGAGGGAATCGCCGACCAGGTGGTCCTCATGAACGAAGGTCATGCCTGGGTGGCCGGGCATCCTGACCACCTGGCCGAGCAGTACTGGCGCGACAATCGGGTCCACTTCGACGCCGAGGATCGCACCGACCTCTCGATCCTCTCCAATCTCGATGGCGTGGTGTCAGCCACTTTCAATGGTCATGTCACCGCCGAACTGGACAATCTGGATCGCCTACCCGACATCGTCGCCACCCTCGTAGCAGGCGGGGCCCGGCTCACCCGGGTGGAACCAATCCAGCCAACGCTCGAAGCGCTGTACTTCGAGATGCAACGGCACAGACGCGGCGAGAAGGACGAGGTGAGGTCGTGAATTGGCACCGGGTCTGGGCCGTAGCCCGTACCGATTTGCGGCAGCTCGCCAAGAGCCGGGACTACTGGCTGCCGCTCGGACTGCTCGCAGCTCTGTTCTTTGTAGTGGTGCCCATAGTGGCCCTCAATGTCGTCGCCTCGGCGCAGAGCAGCCAGGTGGTCAATCAGATCGGCACAGTGCTCGAGACTTTGCCGCTCACGATCCAGGAGAACATTCAGGGCGACACGCCCGAAGCGAGAGCCGCTTTCGCCATCGCCGTCTATCTACTCGCCCCCATCGCAGTGGTGGTGCCGCTCACCATCGCCGCCGCCGTCGGCTCGAACACCATCGTTGGCGAGCGCGAACGGGGTACCGGTGAGTTCCTCGCCCACTCCCCCATTACCGAGCGGGAGTTGTACGCAGGCAAGTTGCTCGCCGCCCTGATCCCCGGCTACGGCGCAACCCTCATCGGGTTCGGGGTCTACTCGCTGCTCGTCAACCTCATCGTGGGACCGAGGCTTGGAGGTTGGTTCTTCCCCACGACGGGGTGGTGGGTCCTCATTCTCTGGGTCGTACCTCCCGCCATCGCCATTGCCCTCTCTCTCATCGTGCGGATCTCGGCACGAGTACAGAGCGCGGCTGCTGCCCAACAGGCGGCTTCTCTCGTTTCTCTTCCGGTCATCGTGATCGCCTACGCAACGGCGTCAGGCCTCGTTTACGACCCGGCCCGCACCGGACTCATCACCGGCCTGATTGCCTGGACGATCGCCTACGTTGGGTTGGCGAGCGGGTCTCGATCGCTTCGCCGCGAAATCCTGCTCGGAATCGGGATCAAGAGACCGAAGAGGGTTTCGGTACCGAAGCGGTAGACGGTCCCCAGTCCCCGGTCCCCAGCAAGAAGCCTGGTCTGGGGTCTGATCAGGCAACGGAATAGGTCCCACCCCCGACTGGGTTCCCCCATTATGGAATTCATCTACGTCGGTGATCCGATGTGTTCGTGGTGCTGGGGGTTTGCTCCGGTGCTCGAGCGCATGACCGAGGTCTACGACATCCCGATCCGGGTGGTCGTGGGTGGCCTTCGGCCCGGATCCGAGGGTGAAGCCCTCGACGATCGGGTGGCCGCCACGCTCGCCCACCATTGGGAACAGGTCGCCCACGCATCCGGCCAGCCCTTCGACCACGGGTTCCTCGAGCGCCGCGACGGATGGGTGTACGACACCGAGACTCCGGCCATCGCGGTGGCCGTCATGCGGGAACTGAGCCCAGGGGATACGCTCCGGTTTCATACCCGTCTCCAGCAGGCCTTCTACGCCGAAGGTGTCGACATCACCGATTCGGCCGTGTACCCGGCCCTGCTCGAAGGCTTCGATGTCGATCGAACCAAGTTCAGCGAGATGCTGGCATCCGACGAGTGGCGGAAGGCCGCCTGGCGGGACTTCGCCGAAGCCCGCTCGTACGGAGCAACAGGATTTCCGACCCTCATCGTGCGAGACGGAGAGGAATACGGCGTCGTCACAAGGGGCTACGTATCAGCCGAGCAACTGCTCCCGATGCTGTCCGACTGGCTGCTCACCAAGTACGAGACGACCGGCGAGGCGCTGTTCTGCGAGCCGGGGACGGTTTGCTGACGCCGTTCAGCCGGATTGTCTCAGGTCACGCCGATCAAACAGCATGACGGCGGCGGCGACTAGAGCAACGAACAGTCCGAGAAGCACGGCTGCATGGCCCCAATTCATCCCGTTCAGCAGCGGATCACTGCTCAGGTAGTAGTGGAATGGGCCCCACTTTGTGAGACCCTCCAACCCTTCGCTAAACGGAAGGAACCCGTTGGCCACATAGAGGGCAAGGGCCGTGCCGATGGTGCCGTAGATCGCCACCCTGGTACGGCCGGTCCCAGCACTGAGGGCCAATGCCAGCGCCCCGAATACGAGGCCGATCAGTGTTCCCAAGAATGTGGCAGCCGCGATATTGAGCGGGCTCATGCCGAGACCTCCCAGCATCGAGCCCCCGACCACGCCGGCGAACAGGGCGATCGCCACGATTGCCGCCTGGACGATCATCGCGATGGTCTTCTCGAGCACGACCGTAGAGCGCTTGATGGGGTTGGCAAGAAGCAGGCCCATAGTTCGGTTGGCTTCCTCTCCGGCCAGCGCCCGGGCCCCGATCGTCACCGTGACCACCATGAAGGCAATCGGAACCATCAGGCCGAACGTCTCGACCTGGTAGAAGCCCTCGGGCGTCGACATGTCACCGCCACCGAACATGGCCAGCAGTTCCTCAGGGAATGCGTCGGCAAGTCTGACGAGAGCTTCGTCGATGAACGTGTACATCGGGCCGATGAGCAGCCCCATCACGAGGAACATCACGTAGGCGACCACTATGAGGATGCCCTGGTTCTCCGAAGCCGTCTTCACCCAGATCCGGGAGACCCGGGCCGAACCGGCCAGGCGATCCACGATCTTCTTCGTCAGGGGGTAGGCCCGCAGCCGATCGACGAGGCTGACGCGGGTGGTCTGGCTCCTCAGATCGCGTCGATTCACGCCGAGCACGGCGAGCGCTGCCAGGAGACCGATCCCCACGAACAGCACCACCAGATGGCCCCAGTCGATTCCGTTGATGTGGGGGTTGGCGCCGCTGTAGTAGTACCAGGGGAACGCCTTGACCCCGTTCTTCAGACTGTCTACGAGCGGGAGCAGACCGACGGCGAAGAATGAAATCATCATCACACCGGCCGTCACTCCGGATGCCATCGAGCTCTTCCCGGTCCAGGCGCCGATCGCCATGGCCAGGAACCCGTGGAACACCGCGATTACGAACATGTGAAATACCAGGGCGCCGACCTGGATGCCGGTCACGTCGACATTCAGAATGTCGGGCACCACGATGCCGGCCACCCAGAGGATCAACGCGCCGAGGGCGCTCAGGATCGTGATGTTGGCCGCTTTGGACACGAGGATGTAGGTGCGGCTCTTCGGGTTGCCGAGCAACAACCCCATGGTGCCGTTGCGTTCCTCGCCGGCGATCGATGCCGAGCCCATCGACAGCGCCAGTGCGGCGAGAGTGAGGGCCCCGTACGAGCTATAGATGGCGCCGTAGGCCAGGGCGCCGACGTCGGCATCGGCCGGGATGTTCATAAGGGATCGAAGCGCCTCGGGAAGATCCGTGTACACGGCAAGGTCTATGTCGCGGTAGACCGCCATCCCGAAAAAGAACATGATGGCCAGGGCGGCCGCCCCGATGGCGGCTCCCTTCCACCGGTCGAGAAAGGTCTTGGTGACAACTGTTGCCAGCATCAGGCACTCGCCTCTTCGTAGTAGGTGAGGAAGATCTCTTCGAGGTTGGCTTCGTGGGTCGTGATATCGAGCAGGCTGTATCGCTGGGTCACGACTTTGAGGAGGGTCTCCATCTGCCCATCGAAGGAAAGGGTGACATGGTGATTCTCTACCTTCACTTCGCGCACACCGGGCAGGCCCGCCAATTCGGCTCCATCGACTGTCTCATCGAAGAAGAGATTGACGGTGCGGATCGCCTTGGACCGGAGGTCGGCGACACCTTCGACCGCAATGAGCAGGCCGTGGCGAATGATGCCGACCCTGTCCGCTACCCGCTGTACTTCTGAGAGGGTGTGGCTCGAGAGGAAGACGGTGCGGCCGTCGGCGGCGACCTCGCGCATCATGGTCTGGAACTCTCGCTGCACGAGCGGGTCGAGGCCGGAGCTTGGCTCGTCCATGATCAGCACGTCCGGTTTGCTCATGAAAGCTTGAATCAAGCCGACCTTCTGCCGGTTTCCCGAAGACAGGTCGCCGACCTTCTTGCTGAGATCGGCACCGAGTCGCTCCGCCAACGAGTCCACAAAACCCCAATCAACCCCGCCACGCAGGTTGGCGAAGTAGGTGAGCGTGTCCTTGCCGGTCAGGTTCGGGTACATCGCCAGGTCGCCGGGAACGTACCCGATGTGATCGCGGATCTCGACCGATTGCAGGTGGGTGTCCATGCCGAGAATCGAGGCGCGGCCCGAAGTAGGGCGGATCTCGTCGAGGAGCGTGCGGATGGTGGTGGTCTTGCCGGCGCCGTTTGGGCCGAGAAACCCGAAGATCTCTCCTGCCCGTACATCGAGGTTCAGATCGACTAGCGCCGGGAACTCTCCGTAGTGCTTGGTCAATCCTTCGGCGTGGATCGCGATCTTGTCGGTCATGTCGGTTCCTTGCTGTCTCTGGTTGGTTTCTGAGCTGAAGGGTTCCGGAAAGCCTCGTTCACCTGCGGGGCGAAGGCCTCGCTGATGATCCCTTCGTTGAAAATCTCATAGGCCGGTGCGGCATAGGCGGCGATTGATTGGTCGGCCACGATGTCGGGGTCGGTGAGGTCGACCCCCAATATCCGTTGTACGTGGTGGTGCAGCGCCAGCGCGCCCAGCGACCACAGGACCAATACTGCCGCCCGGTCGCGCGGATTGGAGGTAGGCCGCACCATCCCCGTCTCTACTCCCAACTGGAGGTAAGCCTCGGCGTCGGCGACCAGATCATCGACCAGTTTGGCCACCAGTGGCGAGTCGTCATGGAGCACCGTGGCCAGATACCCCATCAGCGATTCAGTCGGTGCGTGTCGGAGGGCTGCCAGCAAGTCGAGGCCGGGGCCCTCGGCCATAGCCTCCGTCTTGTAGTCCCGAATCGTGGCAACGACATACTCATCGCAGGCGGCCCGCAGACCGTCCATCGATCCGAAATGGTGGATGACCAATCCCGGAGACACCCTGGCAGCCGCGGCCACCTTGCGAGCGGTGGTGGCGGCGAGCCCGTGCTCGGCAAAGCACTCGATCGCCGCGTCGCGGATTCGAGCTTTGGCCGTGCGATCGTCGACCGAGATGGGAGCGACTCCTGAACTCATGTTCAATAGCCTATACGTATGTTTAATCTTTGACAAGCCCCTCAGAAAACGTACCCGGCTCGAGGTCGATACGTTCTAACCGAGTATCTCCAACTGATAGGCGGATGTCGGTGGCAGCATGCCCGGTCCTTGGAGCGTCGCCTCGCCCGCTGAGGGTGCAACTGAACCCTCAGCCGACTCGTAGAGTTGAGCTGTGATGGCGAAGACACACCTGGGCGACGGTCGAACCGCAGACATCGATTCTGTGGTCTCGGTCGGAGTGGAAGCCGCTCGACCGGTCATCGGCTTGTTGGCGTTGAGCGAAGACCGAGTTGTGGCCGGAGAGATCGGCACCTTCCTCGCGAGTCGGGACATCGAGATGCTGGCCACGCGCGTCGGCATGCCCCCGGCGCTCACCCTTGACGGGTTCGGGCATATGGGTGAAGCGTTTCGTCGAGGTGCTGCGTCGCTATCGACGCGGTGCTCGCTGGTGGCGGTGGCCTGCGCTAGTGCGGCGGTGGCGATCGGCCCGGCCCGATTGACCGAGATCGTTGAAGGGAGCCTGCCCGGGGCTACGGCGGTCGAGCCGATATCCGCCTCCGTCGAGAGTCTCACCGAACGCTCGGTGGAGCGCATTGCTCTGGTCACCCCCTACGCCTCGGAGACCCACCAGGCGCTCGCCGGCCTCCTCGAGAAGGGACGAATCACGGTCGCCGCCGACCTCCGGCTGCGGGTACCGACCGGGTATGTGCCCTCGGACGTTGCACCGGCCTCGATCTACGAGGCGATCGACGGAGCGGAGTTCGGCAACGTCGAAGCCTTGGTGATTTCCTGCACCGCCCTCTCCACGGCCCAGCTACTGGAGGATCTGGAGGCGCACCTGAGGATTCCGGTCGTGACGACGAATCGGGCGCTGGCCGAGTCCGTCACGCGTCGTCTAGAGCACCTCTGACCGCAGGAGTGACCCCCCTACGAGGACAGGCGAAGTTGGGCCGGACCGGCCCGCCCTGCGCTTACCTGACCATCGGGTAGGTTGCGACGTGTGGAACCCGAAGTCTGCAGGCATCTGTTCTCGACCCAACCCGTAGCCCACCTCGCCACGATCGGGGCAACGGGACCTCACCTTGTTCCCATCGTGTTCGCCGTCAGTGGCAACACCATCGTCAGCAGCGTCGATCACAAACCCAAGCGCAGCAGCCGACTCAAACGGTTGGCCAATATCGAAGCCAATTCCGCGGTGTCTGTGTTGGCCGACTTCTACAGCGATGACTGGGGACGACTCTGGTGGGTTCGCGCCGACGGGACAGCTTCGATCTTCGAGTCGGGGAGAGATCACGCCGCAGCCGTCGACCTCCTCGTCAGGCGTTACGAGCAGTACCACGATCGGCCACCCCACGGACCTGTGATCAGCATCTCCGTCACCAGGTGGAGCGGATGGAGGTCAGGGGAGGAATAGGCCGATCCCGGTCGGCCTTGCCCGATCTGCGGCGGTTCACCACTTGGAGAAGGGCGCATGACGTGTCGAGATCCACAATACGGTTCTGCATCCAGCCGAATGGGTTGCGGAGGCGGCCTGCCCCAACGGTGGATCCGCTGAGGACTCGGAGCCGGTCCAAGCGAGTTCTAGATCCGGTCTGTCGGTGCGAGACTGTGACGTGTCGATGTCGCTGCTGCCGAGCCATGATCCCTGGTTCTATCTGAGCGCCGTCGTGGCCGTCCTCATCCTCGGCATCGCCAAGGGGGGCGTCGCCGGCGGGATCGGGTTGGTGGCCGTGCCTCTCATGTCGCTCACCATCGATCCGGTCAGCGCCGCGGCGATTCTGCTGCCCCATCTTGATGCTGATGGATGCGACTGCGCTACGCCCCTACTGGAGGCTCTGGGATGCTCGCAATCTCGTCACCACAGCTCCGGGAGCCGTTCTCGGCATCGCTATCGGCCTGGTTACGTTCGACCTGATGTCGCCGGATGCTTTGCGTGCGATGGTGGGCATCATCGCGCTGGTGTTCTCGCTTCGCTGGTGGCTCAGCCGCGAGCCGGGGCCACCTCGCGAGCCGAGCTTCGGGCGGGGGACGTTCTGGTCCACTCTTGCCGGGTTTACCAGCTTCAGTGTCCACGCCGGCGGACCGCCTCTCAGCGTGTACCTCCTCTCGCAACGGCCCGACAAGGCAACGTTTCAGGCGACGACTGTGGCCTTCTTCTTTGCTGTCAACTGGTTCAAGCTGGGTCCGTACGCCTGGCTCGGTCAGTTCGACGGCTCGAATCTTGCCACCTCGCTCGTGTTGGCCCCCCTGGCCCCACTGGGGATTCTTCTTGGTGCATGGCTGCACCACCGGATCGACGAGACGATCTTCTTTCGTTTCGTGTACGGGTCGCTTCTTGTCCTCGGGCTGAAATTGATTCGAGACGGGCTGGTGGGTTCCTAGCCAACACCGCGGCGGATGTCGAAGCGACGGTTCGTCGCGTCTTGCGAGCTACCCGCGCTTGGCGGCCGCCCATTTCAGGAACCTGGCCGTCGGCCAGGTGTTGGCCACCATCGAACGCTCCACCCAGCCCCGCTGAGCATTCAGGACCCCGTACTCCATGCGGCCGAGCTCGCTCGAGTGGTGCGAGTCGGTGTCGATGACGAACGTGACGCCGTGCTTGATGCCGATCCGGATCGCTTCCGGGGTGGCATCGAGGCGCTGGAGGGCGCCGTTGATCTCGATCGCCGTGCCGGTCGCAGCCGCTGCCTCCATGACCGCCTCCAGGTCGAGGTCGATGCCGGGTCTCCGGCCGATGTAGCGGCCCGAGAGGTGCCCGATGGCGCTGACTGCCGGGTTGGCCATGGCCTGGAGTACCCGTTCGGTCTGCTGGTTGGCGTCGAGATCGAAGTACGAGTGGACGCTGGCCACCGTCCAGTCGAATCCGAGCACGAAGTCGAGGTCGTAGTCGACCGACCCGTCCCGCCCGATGTTCAACTCGCACCCGTGCAACAGGTGCAGGTCGGGGTACTTCTCCTGGAGGCGGGCGATCTGCTTGCGCTGGGTAAGCATCTGGCTTCGGGAAGCCCCGTTGATGGTGAGATCCTCGCCGTGGTCGGTGATGGCGAGATAGGAATAACCGCGGGCGGCCGCCGCCCCGACCATCGCGGCGAGGGGCTCCCGGCCGTCACCGGACAGGTCGGTGTGGTAGTGGAGATCTCCCTTGATGTCCACCAATTGCACGAGTTTGGGCAGCTCGCCGGCCACGGCCCGCTCAACTTCTCCGCCGTCCTCTCGCAGCGTCGGCGAGATCAGCGGCAGGTCGAGCGCCCCGTAGATGTCCTTCTCTGTCTTGGAGGCCACGACCTCGCCGGTTTCCACATTCGACAGGCCATACTCGTTGAGCAGCCACCCGCGGTCCATGGCGAGCTGGCGAAGGTGGATGTTGTGTGTCTTGGAGCCCGTGAAGTAGAGGAGAGCGGCTCCGTATTCGGCCGGCCGTACCACCCGTAGATCCACCTGGATTCCCCGGCGGGTCACCACCGAGCTCTTCGTCTCCCCCCTCCCGATGATTTCGGCCACCTCGGGCATGGTCGTGAAGTGCTCCATCACCGGGTCGGGCCTGGTGGACGACACGAGAATGTCGATATCGCCGATGTCCTCCCGGAATCGACGCAGGCTTCCGCAATAGTCGGCCCGTCGCACCTCGGGTAGTTCAAGAAGCTCGGCGACAACGGCACGGGCCAGCGGAAGAGCCTCGACGATGGGCGTGCGGGTGTCCTTGCCATGCAGTCCGAGTCGCTCGATGGCGTGGGAGATCTTCTCCTCGCTCTTCTGACCGAGCCCGGGCAGATCCCGCAACTCCTCGGCGGCGAGGGCGGCCTTGAGGTCGTCGAGGTTCTGGATGTCGAGCCGATCCCGCAGCATGACGAGCGTCTTGGGCCCCAACCCGGGGATGCGGGTCAGATTGACGAATTCGGGCGGATACTTCTCTCGCAGTCCATCGAGCTTGCGGATCGAGCCCGTCTCGATGAGCTCACGGATCTTGCCCGCCGTGGCCTTGCCGACTCCCTTCAGGGCAACGAGCTCGCGCTCGGAAAGTGCGGCGATATCGGAGGTGCTGCTCTCGAGACCCTGGATGGCGTTGTCATAGGCCCGAACCCGAAAGGCCTGCGGGCTGCCCTCCTCCAGTGTCATCAGGGTCTGGAGCTCGGTGAGCGCCGCGATGATATGAGCCCTGGTCGTCATGGCTAATCCGGGGGGAACGGGACGATGACAGTCCGAACCTCGTCGCCGAAGGCGGCGAGGTCGTCGAGTGCCTGATTAACCGGACCGGCATCAAGCGGGATCTGCTTGTTCACGACCAGGGACAGATCGAGATCGCCCCGCGCCGCGATGTCGAGCAACGGCGCCAGCTCCGAAGCCAGGTGATCTGATACCCCGATGATCTCGGCCTCGCGCAACACCAGGTCCTCGTAGGCATCGATCAGGAATGGCTCTTCGGCCAGCCCGACCGCGGCCGCCCGCCCTTGCGGGCCGAGCACGCCGACGGCCTGGCGCATCGTCTCGGCCAGGCCCACCAGCTCGAGGGCAACATCGACACCACCCGAGTCGGCCGTGATCATCTCGACCGCCTCGTTCCCCCCGGCGACGGGGATAGCGCCGTAGTGGGCGGCCAGTGCCACCTTGGCGGGATTGAGGTCGACTGCGTAGACGGCGGCCGACCCGAGCGCCAGCGCCAATTGCACCGCCGACTGGCCCAGGCCTCCCAGGCCGAAGACCGCCACCCGCTCCCCTGGTTGGAGCCGGGCCTTGCGGAGGGCATGGAACGAGGTGGCCGAGGAGCACATCATGACGGCGGCGTGCTCGATGGCGACCCCGTCGGGGATAGCCACGAGGTTGCGGGCGGGGATGACGATCTTCTCGGCGTAGCCGCCGTCCCGGCCGTTGCCGATCATCTGCCCGCTCACACAGAACTGGTCGTTGCCGGCCAGGCAATGCCGACAGATCCCACAACTTGTCTGATAGTGGATCCCCACCCGAAGACCCTCCGTGACCCCGGCGGGCGGGTTTGGGCCGAGGGCGTCAACAACACCGGCAACTTCGTGGCCGAGCGTTCGGGGAAGGGGAGGCAGCTTCGGGCTGCCCTGGAGGTAGTGAACATCTGACCGACAAATACCGGCCGCCTGCACGGAGACGAGTGCCTCACCGGTCGCCAGCTCGGGAACCGGGAGGTCGGCTTCAACGAGGGGTGCGTTCTGAGCAACGAGCCTGAGTGCCCGGTATGTGGTCATGCCGTGAAGCTACACGATGGTCAACAGCCAACAGCCAACAGGAGCGAGCTGTCTTCGCCACTGGCGCATATCACGTATTGTTGAGGTCTCAGAACGCAGCCGTCTGGAGGATTACCGGAGTCGACGCCCACGAACCCCCATCAGATCTTCGAGGGCGGTGAACGTGTCCTGTTTCGCAGCCTGGTAGTGATCGGAGCGCTGTTTCTGGTTTTGCTGGCGGCGCCGTTCCTGTTCGGTAACGAGCCCACCGGAGCCGCTCTCGCTGAGGACGAGGTGCGAGTGGTGAATGTGGTTCTCACCGAGTTCACGATCGAGCCGACCAGCCTGTCGTTCGAAGCGGGAGATCACGTCAAGTTCGTGGTCGAGAACCGTGGCTCCGTGGCCCACGAATTCCGGCTCACGACCACGTCGGGTGCCGAGGCACACGTAGCCGAAGGCCACGAGGGTCACACCGGGTCGGGGGGAGAGGACGAGGACGGCGTAGGGTGGCTGCTCGTCTGCCCCAGGCAGACCGAAACCCTCGAAGTGGTGTTTGACGAGCATTCCGTGTTCGACATGGTCGCCTGCCTCCTCCCCGGCCACTACGAGCAAGGCATGTCAAGCCCACTCACCATCGCCGGCGTCATGGCTCACGAGATGGACAGCGGCCACGAGATGGGCGCAGATGAGCACCAGGACGACCACCAGAATGACGGCGGAGAGGACGACGCCAGCATGGACGACGAGGACGAAGACCACGACCACGGAACCGACGACGAGGGCTGAGATCTCTGCTCCGGCTTGAGGCGCTAGCAACCCGGCTTGTTGCTAGGAAGTTGCCCAGTCAGACGGGCTGGTAGGGAGGCCGACGGTGGCGGCCAAGCCAGGAGCACCCTCGGATCGGACGAACCCGCCGGCAATCCAGATGCCGGCCTCAACGGCCACCGAGCTGCGTCCATGATCGGACGATCCCCACTCGACGTAGCTGCGGATCGACGAGGCACTCGCGAAGTTGTTGTCCACATAGAGGCCGATCTCTCCGTTTGCCGCGCTCAACTGTCCAAACCGGCCCCCGGCGTCGATGACCTGGCCCGTCAGACCTTCGACGGCCTTGCCCGTGAACCGAACCGTCTCGCCGGGAGCGACATCGATGGACCCGATCCGGTAATAGCCAGGGCGCTGGCAGAGCTGCCACCCCTCGAGGTTGCCGGTCGTGCCTCCGACGTTGGTGACGGCCACATACCCCTCGCCCCCGAACACGACCCGGCTGATGGCAAACGTGGCGGGTACGGCGGCTGGGGTGGTGGCCGTCGCTCCGGCGGTGGTGGTCGTGGTGTCGGAAGCTCCCACCGTCGTTGTGGTCGTCTCGTCGGCGCCACCGACGGTGGTAGTCGTCGCGCCGGCCACGACGGGCGCAGTCGTGGTGGTTACGGCAACGGTCCCAATACTCGTCGTGGTACTAGCCGACGCCACCGGAGTGGTCGTGGGGTCGGCGTCACCATTACTGCAAGCAGCAAGCAACAGGGCAACAACGACCAGGAATACGCCTCGCTTCATAGGGGAACCCTACGCAGCCGGGCCGGATACGTTCCAGTGGAGGCAGTGGACAGCAAGCAGCGGGCAGTATGCGGTCGGCGGTCGGCGGTCGGCAGTCGGCAGTCGGCAGTCGGCAGTCGGTCGACGGTGGGCGGTCGACGGTGGGCGGTGGGCGGGCCTACTCTGCCCCCATGCTCAAATCGAAACCCACCATCGAGTTGATCGGGGCGCCTCAGGACCTCGGCCAGATCCACCGCGGTGTCGACATGGGACCGAGCGCGGTGCGCGTCGCCGGAGTCATCCAGCGCCTCCAAGCCCTCGGGTACGACGTGGTGGACCGCGGCAACATCGATTGCGCCACGATGGCGACCGCCGAGGAGGGGGACCCATCGGCTCGATTCCTCGAGTCGGTCGTCCGAGACTCCGAGTCGCTGGCGACCGTGGTGGAGGCGTCAGTTCTAGCGGGCAGCTTCCCGCTGGTCATCGGTGGAGACCACTCGGTCGCCGTCGGGACGATGGGCGGGGTCGCCGCGGTTGAGCGTCGCCAGGGCTTGCTGTGGATCGACGCCCACGCCGACTACAACACGCCTGAGTCCAGCCCGAGCGGAAACATCCACGGGATGCCGGTGGCCGCCATCCTCGGCGACGGTCCGAACGCGCTCGTCAATGTGGCGGGCGTGAGCCCGAAAGCGATCGAAGATCACACGGTCATCATCGGACTACGGAGCGTCGACAGCGCCGAGGCCGAGCGCCTGCGGGCATCCAAGATCACGTACTTCACGATGCACGATGTCGACCTGCGCGGCATCCAGTCGATCATGGAGGAGTCATTCTCGGTGCTGACAGCCGGCGGTATCGAGCACGTCCACCTTTCTTTCGACGCTGACGCCATCGACCCCCGGCACGCCCCCGGCACCGGCACACCGGTGATCGGCGGGTTCACCTATCGGGAGAGCCACCTCATGATGGAGCTGCTGTCTGAGGCCGACATCATCACCTCGGCCGAGTTCACCGAGGTCAATCCGATCCTCGATGATCAGAACCAGACCGCCGAGCTCATCGTCGAACTCATCGGTTCATTGGCCGGCCAGCGGATTGTCAAGCCCGGCACCTGAGATCCTGCGCCCATCCAGGGGAATAGCCGGTCTGGCACGCGAGTTGCAGCTGCCACAACCACAACAGGAGAACTCGTGACCGACACGTCCAGCACCGAAGGGCGCGCCCTTCCGGCCGCCGGGGTCTACACCATTGACCCCTCCCACTCCAAGATCGAGGCGGTCGCCCGCCATCTCATGGTTACCAAGGTACGCGGCCACTTCGCCGAGTACGAGGGCACCGTGACCGTCGCCGAAGACCCCACCCAATCATCTGTGGAATTGACCATGCAGGCTGATTCCATCACGACCGGGGCAGAGGACCGGGATGGTCACCTGCGCTCCGCCGATTTTCTCGACGTCGAGAACCATCCGACCGTCACGTTCAGGAGCACCAGCATCACGCAAGATGGCGCCTCCTGGGCCCTCAAGGGTGATCTCACCATCATCGGCAAGACCAACCCGGTGAGCCTCGAGCTCGAGTTCCTCGGTGTCGTCACCGACCCGTGGGGCAATGCCAAGTCGGCCTTTTCCGCGTCCGGTGAGTTCAACCGCCATGATTTCGGTCTCAGCTGGAACGTGCCCCTCGACGGCGGCGGCGTCCTCGTTTCGGAAGTCTTCAAGCTGGAGATCGAGGCGCAGCTAGTCGCTCAGCAGTGAGCACCATCCACATCGCAGGGCTTTCGGGCAGCCTGCGGCAGGGCTCGTACAACACGGCCCTGCTGCGGGCGGCTCAGTCCATCCTCCCCGACAACACGAAGCTCGACATCGTCGAGTACGCCGACGTGCCCCTGTACAACCACGACGTCGAGAAACACGAGGGATTGCCAGACGCCGTGGTGTCGATGCGAGCACAGCTCGACCGGGCCGACGCCATCCTGTTCGCATCGCCGGAGTACAACTGGTCGATTCCCGGCGTCATGAAGAACGCCATCGATTGGGCGTCGCGGGGATCCGAATCGCCGCTCGACGGCAAACCGGCGGCGATCATGGGAGCCGGCGGGCGCCTCGGAACCGCCTACGCCCAGGCGCATCTTCGTCAGATTCTCACGCACAACCGCATGCGAGTTGTGATCAGTCCGACGGTGATGATCAGCCACGCCTCAGACCAGTTCGACGAAGAACTGAATCTGATCAATGAGCGGCACCGCGACCAGATCGAGCGGCTGCTCGCCGCCCTGGTGGCCGAGGTGGAGCGCTAGAGCCCGGAGCGAATGGGGCCCGCACTTCGACCGCCCACGCAGGCGCGACGTCGTGCCGGGACCGCCGCCTATTTCTCATACCGCGCAACATCCGGAAACCACGACCGACAGAAACGGTGGGGCATGGCGTTCAGAGTTCGTTCCAACGGGGACGCCGATCATGGGTCGGTCCTGTCAAGAAGAGCTAGGCGGCGCCTTGCTCGGATCCCGGCCTCAGTTGGCTGCTCACCGCACTCCCTGGACCCCGCACGCCGAGAGCCTCGGGGGTCTGCCGGGCAGCCCGGCTCATCGTAAGAATTGTCACTGCCAGGACGGTGATTCCCAGCCATTGGGTACGGGTGGGCACGGTGTCGAACACGGCCCAACCGATGAGGATCGCCGTGAGCGGGAAGGCCAATTCGGCGAGCGTCGCCGCGGACGCGGGCGTCCCGGAGAGGCCCCGGTAGTAGATCGCAAGAGCGGCGAGGCCGGGGATGAGCGCCAGCGCCACAAGAGTCCCGAAGTCTCCGAAGCCGATGCCGGTGGCGATGCTCGTTTCTCCCCGCCAGCCGACGATGAGAGCGGTTGCCGGCAGGCCTATTGCGAAACGCAGGGCCGTCAGCTGATTCGGCTCGATCTTGGCAGTGAGGTGCCGTCCGAGCACTGTCCCGAGTCCCCACAGCGACGCCGCTCCAATGGCAAGGAGCGCCGGTGCCAGCTGATTGACGCTCACATTGGACGGGTCCGAGAAGGAAATGAGATATGCGCTTCCCACGGCCAGGAGGAAATACACGCCGTATCTCGGCAGGAGCCTTTCCCGCAGAAGCACGTATGCGCCGAGAATGGCAACCACGGGCTGCAGCTTCTGAAGGAGCAGAGGTGTGGTCGGATTCCCATAGCTAAATGCCTCTGTGAAGAGCATCGTGGCTACCGCCGATGCTCCGACTCCGACCAGCAGCAGGGCGACTATGTCGCGTGGCGCAAGCCGCGGGCGGGTCCGGTAGAACCGGACGATCAGAGGCGCCGTGATCATGACAAGGATCAGGTGCTCCCAGAACACGACGGTTGCAGCCGGCAACTCGAGCGCAAGCCCCCGGCGGAACAATCCATCGGTACCCCACAACCCGGCGCCGATGGCAACGAGAAACACCCCCGGGAGGGCGATCCACTTGTGTCGGAGCGTCTCAAAGAGGCGCGTCACGCGATTCCTTTCATCGATCCCGCCTGCGGCCGCTCAGGGCTGCCCCGACACGTCCAGTAAGAGATGGGAGCCTAAGGCATGAGAAGTCACCGGTTCTCCTCCACGTACCAGAACACGACCTTTCGCTCTACCCACAACCCGACTGCGTACACGATCAGCCCGATGAACGCCACGACGAAGATGGCCGCGATCATCTCGTCGGTCTTGATTTTCGAGCGTGCTTCCACTACCAGAAACCCGAGCCCGTTGGTTGCGACCACCATCTCAGCCACCACGACGTTGGTAAGGGCGTAGGTGATTCCCAACTTCACCCCGACCATGATCGCCGGGAGGGCCGCCGGGAGGCGGATACGCCGGAGTAGCGAAAGCTCGCTCATTTTCAGAGAGCGCCCGAGCTCGACGAGCTCCGGTTCGACGCTGGTGAGACCGAGCAGCGTTTGCACGAGGATGAGGAAGAAGATCGCGAAGGATGCCAACGCCACCTTCACTCCAACCCCGATCCCGAACCACACGAGAAAGAGCGGGACGAACGCCACTTTGGGAACGATTCGAAAGCCAAGCAGCAACGGGTAGAGGGATCTCCGCAGGAACGGCGAATAGAAAATGCCGATCGCAGAGAAGAAGCCGAGCGCCCCGCCGGCGATGAAGCCGAGGATCATTTCGTAGAAGGTGATGAAGCCGGCGCTGGCATACTCGCTGAGGTTGCCGGTAAACGCATCGACAACAGCGCCCGGAGACGGGAGCACGATGCGATGGAAATCTCGCACCTCGATGATGACGATCCAGAACACGAGAATCCCGAGCAGCGTCAACAGCAGCTCTCTCGTGTTCCACAGGCGGCGGGCGATCTTCCGGGCCCGGCCGGGCGGCGCAACGGAATCGTGAATCACTGCCAAAATGTCAGCCTCTTCTCGATCCACAGGAACAGGAAGTACGCCGCTATGCCGAACGAAGCCACCACCATGATCGAAGCGATGATGAACTCGGTATTGGAGAAGGCTGCGGCTTCGACGATTCGGGAACCGATCCCGGTGCTGGGAACCAGGATCTCGCTGAGGACTCCCCCGATGAACGCCTCGGTGAGCCCGATTCGCAGACCCGCCAGAATGAAGGGCAGCGAGAAAGGCAGGGCAACCTTCCGGAAGGCGAACCACCTTCTGCCACCGAGCGACTGGGTGAGTTCCATCATCTCACGATCCACTCCCTGCAGTCCGGTGATGGTGTTCTCCGTCACGGGGAAGAATGCCAACAGAACCGTCACGAGGATCTTGTAGAGCGGTCCGACTCCCCACCAGAGAATGAACAGCGGAATGAATACGGCTTTGGGGATCACATACAGCGCCACCAGGATCGGGTAAACGGCCCGGCGGAAGCGCTCGAAATAGTTGATGAGGACCCCGGCCACGAAGCCGAGAAGGCCTCCGATGACGAAGCCCCAGACGATGGTTCGCATCGTCACGAGCATGTTTTCCACCAGGAAATCGCCCTGGTTAGCAAGGATCCGGAAGACGCGTGCCGGAGGGGGAAGAACAACCGGATGGAAGCCGGAGATCCACACAAAGGCCTGCCAACCGAAGACGAACAGCGCGGCGAACAGGATCGGATCGGAGAACCGGCGGATCTGCTCGGTACGCCTGCTCGGCATCGGAGCGCCGGCCTCCGCCCGGGCCGGATCGCTCAGCGTCGTGCTCACCTCACCCGCTCCCGTCCTTGAGTGGCGACGAGAAATCGGGGCTGAGCGAATCATCACCCGGCCTGATACCGATGAGATGGCGAGTGGCTACGACCTGTTCTAGAAATTCAACGCTCTCGCGCATCTCGGCGATCCTGGGCCTGGGAAGGTCGACCACCACCTCGCCGAGAATGGTGCCTGGTCGGGGGGACATCACGAGAATCCGATCCGACAGGAAGACCGCTTCGGGGATGTGGTGGGTCACGAAGATCACCGTCTTGCGGGTCTCGCGCCAGATTCTCAGCAGCTCTTCGTTCATCCTTTCGCGAGTGAACTCGTCAAGGGCCCCGAACGGCTCATCCATCAGCAGCAGTTCGGGGTCGTGGATGAGTGCCCGGCAAATCGAAACCCGCTGCTGCATGCCGCCCGACAGTTGCTTGGGATAGGCGTCGGGGAAGTCCTCGAGACCCGCCATCTTCAGCAGCATGCGCGCCCTGTCCTCGTAGTCCTCCTTTGATCCGGTCGCCTTGCGCTGTGAAGCCAGCACCTCGTACGGGAACATGACATTCCTGAAAACCGTCCGCCACTTCAGGAGCGTCGGAGCCTGGAACACGAAGCCGATGTTTCCGGCCGGACCCTCCACCGGAGTCCCGTCAAGGTACACGGTTCCCTGAGTTGGAGGAAGGAGGCCGGAAACCAGCCGGAGCAGAGTGCTCTTTCCACATCCACTCGGCCCGATGATGGAGACGAACTCGCTGTCGCCGATCTCCGCAGAAACGTCACGGAGTGCCTGCACGGTCAGGTCGTCCGTCTGGAAGACCTTGTCCAGGCGATCGAGTTTGATGCCCATTAGCGCATGCCTCCAGATATTCCTCGGGGCTCGGAGACCCCGCGCCGCAGAGCGGCGCGGGGTCCCACGACGTGCGTCAAGCTATTCCAGGAACGCGGAGAGGGGGTTCTCCCTCCCCAACACTGTCGCCAGTTGCGCCCTGGCTCCGTCGAAGTCATCGATCTTCACATCGCCCTTCTCGATGATCAGGTCCGTAATGAAGGCCTGGTCGAGCGTCAAGGGCGAATCGAGCAGGTAGTCGTTGATGAAGTCGAGGCTCCGCTGCTTCTTATCCGGATCGAAGTAACCGATGCCGTCGTCTCTGACGTCCTCGGTCAACATGAGCGTCAAGAACAGCTGCAAGTTCCCGAGATGGAATTCACGGGCGTTTGGTTGTTCCTTCAACTCAGGGTTGTACTTGAGGAGGGCATCGATCGACTCGTTGTGGGCAGCCACCCCACCCTCGATCACGTACTCGTAGCCGGCCAGGGCGCCCTCAACGAAGCGCCGGACCAGGTCGGGATTCGATTCGAGCAACTCAGGTCGGGTGATGAGGCCATTGCCGTAGATGTCGACGGCGCGACCGACCCAGTAGGTGTCAGGCTCGATCGGAGGATCGGCCAGCCACCACTCGGGCAGATTCGTGATCCAGTCCATGACAAAGTCGGCCTGGCCCGAGGCGATGGAGCCGATGCCGGCACCGTCCACGTACTGCCAGTCGACCCCCTCGTAATCGATGCCGGCCGAACCGGCGAATGCCTTGAAGAGCTGGTCGTTCTCGTCACCGGCGTCGACCGCACCACGAAGACCAACGAGGCTCGACGGATTATCGCCCGAGACTCCGGCCGCCGGGTCGGCGAACACCGCGGTCGGGGCAGTCGAGGCAATGGCCGCGATCTCGACGAGCGGCAGGCCCTCGGCGATCGTGCGCATCACCGCGCCCACACCGGCAAACCCGAAGTCGCCTTCACCCAATCCGATGCGGGCGGAGGTGTCGCCGGATCCGAACCCGCGAGTGATCTGAACCGCCAGGCCGCGATCGGCCCAGAACCCTTTGTCGAGGGCAAGGTAGAAGGGCGATGTCTGGCCTTTCGGCACCCAGTCGAGGATGAAGAAGACTTGCTCGACGTCGCCCCCTCCGGCTGCGGTCGTGGTGTCGGAAGAGCTGTCATCGCTGCCGCAAGCCGCAGCAATGAGGGCTAAGGCGAGAAAAACGCCCAGCAGTTTCGATATCCGCCTCATGAACAATCCTTTCTCGGCGATCACGCGACCGCTATTTCAAGTTGCCGGGGGGAAGTCAAACCCCCTCCCAAGGTCCCATGACTTCGAGGCACATTATGAACTCTTGCCCGATCCTGCAACTGACTTCTCGGTTCATCGGCGAAAACCCATGGTCAGCTTCCACTGAACGCCGGAATGACCTGCCCGGCCAGCAGTTCGATCTGGCGTTCGAAATCGTCGAACACGAGACGTAAATCGAAGACGATGTGGGTCACACCCGCCTCGAGCATGGCTCCCACCTGCCCGGCGCATCGATCCGGCGGTCCCGAAATGAGCAGGCCCGAAAGATCATCGACCGTCTCGAAACGGCCTGATGGCGGCTTGATCCAATCGCGAGCGCCCTCGGCGCTGCGGGCGAGCGTCGCCACCGCCTCGCGCGCAGTTGCCAGGTGGCGGCCGTCACCGTCATCAACCAGGGTGATAGGCATCGTGGCAATGTCGAGATTCCGTCCGGTATCGGCCTCATATCTCTTCACCAGTTGCATGCGGGATAGGAACGTGTCGTGCGGTAGCCGGCCGGCGATCCAGCCGTCGGCCCACTCGAAGGCACGGCGGACCGCCGCTCGGCTTACGCCGCCGTAGTAGAGCGGGACCCGGGCGCCCGGTTGCGGGTTGATCTCGAGATCCTCGAATGAGAAGTGGGTTCCCTGATGGTGGAGCGGACCTGCCGCCGGCAGCCCTCGCAGGACTTCGGCGATCTCCTCGAAGAGCTCGAGACGGGTGTCGTAGTCGAATCCGAGCGGCTCAAAGTTGCCGGGTCCCACCCCGAGCCCGAGCCCGAGGAGAAGCCTTTCGGGGGCGAGGCGCCACAGCGTTCCCACCTCTTGTGCCAGACGCAAAGGATGCCGATTGGGCAACAGCACGGCGGTGCCGAGATGTATCCGATTGGTGACGGCGGCGACGGCCGCCAAGGTGAGCAGCGGCTCGAGGAAGGTGGTCCCGCCGGCTTCGAGCAGTAGCCCGTGGGGTGCACCAGCCACCAACCGATCACGCACCCACAGCGAATCAAACCCGGCAGTTTCTGCCTGCCGGGCAATATCGAGGAGATGGGCCGCGTCAGGCCCGGAGCCGAAATGCGGCAACACGAGCCCGAACCGGGCCGGGAACTCACCCATGACCGGGATCTCGAACGACATGAGTTTGCAGCCACTCGTCGGCATAGCCGATCACCTGGCGAAAGGCATCACCGGCGTGGACCTCGTGGTGGCCGATTCCGGGAATGACGACGAGACGCTTGGGTTCGACGGCCCTCTCCCACATTGTCCGGGACTCCTCGACGGGAACCATCGTGTCGTCCCCGGCGTGAATGAGCAAGATCGGTTTGGGAGGGTCGTAGGGCAGGGAGCGCTCCGGTCGGAACTCGATGATCCGCTCCGCCGATTCCAGCGTGGTGCGAAACGCCATATGCGGGTATTGCTCCTCGACC
This sequence comes from uncultured Gammaproteobacteria bacterium, assembly GCA_964195905.1. Classification (GTDB taxonomy): domain Bacteria; phylum Actinomycetota; class Acidimicrobiia; order Spongiisociales; family SHLN01; genus SHLN01. The sequence continues at coordinate 25,310 of CAXMQV010000029.1, read as the reverse complement.
CGGGTGCGCCAGGCGCGAGCCTCTGCATCTCGCAGCAAGATCTCGTCCGGATCGATGTCCTCGCTCCGGCCCGTGAGTACTCGGTGGTCTCTATCGGCCGCCAGCCGTGCCCGGAACTCCGTCCACTGCTCCGGCGATCGCACCGCCCGCAGGTGACGCTCGCCGCTGCCGTACCCCACGATCGAAATGATGGCGGCCGGACGTTCGTCCACGCCCCCGGCGGCAACGGCGATCGCTCCTCCATAACTCACGCCGAGCAGGGCAAGCCGTCCGGCATCCAGTCCACCGCGCTCACCGGCGAAGGTGATAGCCGCCCGGATGTCATCGATATGTTCAGATGGGAAGCACTGGCCGCGGGTTCCCCCGCTGGCGCCGAAGCCCCGGTAGTCGGGAATGAGGACGGCATAGCCGGCTCCCGCCAGTGCCTGTCCCCACGGCTCCATTAGCTCCTTGACGCTCCCCCATCCCAGGCAGGCAACGATCGTCGGATGGCCGGATACGGGAGGCTCGGAGTCGGGAAGGTAGAGATCGGCGACCAGCGGGACGCCGGGCGACGAGAAGAAGCTGACGGTTTCCAACGTGTACCTCCTGGCGAACGAACTGACTGTACCCGCCAGGGCGTCGACCCGTCTCGGCAACGGCCGGCCAGCGGTCGGCGCCTAATCTGGTTGTTATCGATGATCACTGGAGCACGATGGGGACCATGCCACCATTCTTGACGTCTTTCGAGAGTGCCCCGCGCCGAGCGCTGCGCGGCGATCGGGGTGAGAGCTTCCGCCTCGTCGATGAGGGGCAAGGAGGGGCCCGCAACGTCGACGTCCATGTGAACCACCTGGCCCCGGGGTCGGGGCCAGGGCCGCGCCACTACCACCGGGAGGCCGAAAACGTCTACATCGTCCTGAGCGGCGTGATCGAGGTTGACGTCGAAGGCGCTGTCGCCACGCTGGAGGCCAATGATGTGCTTTTCATCCCGCCGGGGGTGGTGCACGGCACGAGCAATCCCGGACCGGATACCGCCGCCTTCATCGAGATCTACGCACCGGCCGGTCACGACTTTCACATCGTCGACGAACCCGAGGAGAACTGATGGAAATTGGAGTGCTGCTCCCCCACTTCGGCGAACATGCCACGATCGAGACTCTCATCGATGGCAGCCGCCGAATCGAGGAATTGGGCTACGACTCGCTGTGGGTGCGCGATCACATCCTCTGGACACCGCATGGGATGGAGGGAACCGACATCACCTTCATCGAACCACTCATGACCCTGGCGGCGATCAGTTCCGTCACGACCCGGGTGAAGCTGGGGAGCGCGGTGCTCATACCCATTCGCTGGCCTCTCAAGGTGGCCCAGAACCTGGCCGCCCTCAGCGTACTGTCGGGCGGCCGTGTCATTGCCGGGTACGGGCTCGGCAACAATTCCCGCGAATTCGCCGCCGCCGGACTCGATGGCGAGCAACGGGAGCAGATCTTTGCTGAAACCATGGAGATCCTGCGGGCGGTGTGGTCGTCGGACAACGTCTCGTACCAGGGGGAAGTATTCCAGTTCGAGGACATCACCCTCGAACCCAAACCGGTCGCCCCGATCCCGCTCGTATACGGAGGCACCACCCAGGCATCGATCCGCCGCAGCCTGGAGTACATGGACGGCTGGCTCCCGGGGCGCATCCCTCTCGCCACCCTCGATGCCCGCCTCAAGTACCTCGACGAGCAGAGTGCCGAGAGCGGCAAGCAGCTCACCGTCGGAGTGGTGCCAATTGTGAACGTGAATCGGGATCGGAGCAAGGCACGCGAAAACATCGACGTTGCGGCCCTGGCGCAAAGCTCGGCGGGGGCGAAGTTCTGGAAGCCTCCGGCCTCCGGTTCCTTCAGCACGATCGAGGACTTGGAGGGGCTGGTCATTGCCGGCACTCCCGAGGATGCCAAGCGCGAGCTCGCCAAGTTCGCCGAACGGGGACTCGACTATGTCGTGCTCGATCTTCGCCTCGACTTCGCCCGCTACCTCGAGCAGCTCGAGCTACTCGCCGAAGCCGGCCTTGACGAGCTCAAGCAGTGAGTGAAGCACTCACCGGTTTCGACGTCGGAAGCCTGGCGGCCGGCCTCTTCAGCTCTGAAGAGTTGGCGACCTATGCGGCCGCCGGATACGGCCGCACTGCCTCGGCAGGCACCCACCCAGCCCTCCTCATCGTGGATGTGACCTACGCATTCACCGGGGAGCGGTCGGGCGGTGGTCACTACCCGCTTGCCTGTGGTGAGCCGGCCTGGCAGGCGATCGATCACATCGCCCGGCTGGCGAGCGAAGCCCGGCAAGCCGGAGTGCCGGTCGTCTACTCGCGCAACGCGCCGAGGCCGACCAGGGCAGAGGCCGGGGGATGGGCCTCCAAACTGGGCACCGTCGATGAGTCCCCGCGCGCACACGACATCGTTGACGAGATCGCTCCCCAGCCTGGCGACCTCGTAGTCACCAAATCGAAACCGAGCGTCTTCTTCGCGACGCCGCTTGTGACGTGGCTCATCCAGTTGGGAGTCGACACCGTTCTGCTAGCAGGCGGATCCACCAGTGGATGCGTTCGGGCGAGCTCGGTTGATGCCTTTTCCTACAACCTCAACCCGTTCGTCGTCGCTGAGGCGACGTTCGACCGGAGCGAAACCTCACACCGGGTCAACCTGTTCGAGCTCAACCAGAAGTACGCCACGGTCATCGGGGCGGACACAGCTGCCGTCTATCTCGGCGGAGCGAGCGCGTAGTCATCCCCACCGGCCCGGATCGAGCCTCATCCCGCGAGCTTGCGTAACTCCGGCAACAGCTCGGATCCGACCATCGCAAGCGTCCGATCGGGGTCGGTGCTGGCGATCTGGATGGCTACGTAGTCGGCGCCCATCTCGACGAGCGGCTTGTACATCTCGTACAGCTCATCGATGGACGAAACGATCGTGTACTTACTGAGGATCTCATCGCGGTCCATCTCGTCGGCTCGCTCCCGCAGCACCATCGGATCGACCACTTCCAGTCGACCCGGAGCGCGCAAGCCGCGCATGCTCCCGAGCGCTTCCCACGCTTCGTCATCGTGCTCGGCCAGCACACACCAGCGGGTGGCCATGATGTGCCCTTCTTCCTTGCCAGCCTCCTTCGTTCCGGCATGGAACGGGTCTATGACCTTCTCCTGAGTCTCGGCAGGGACCTTGACGCTCGTAATCAAGCCATCAGCATGCCCGCCGGCAAATGTTGCCGACTTCGGCCCTCCGGCCGCCATCCAAATCGGAATCCGGCTGATCGGCGGGCTGTACAGCTTCGCCTTATCGGCGACGTAGTACTCACCGGCGAAATCAAGCTTCTCGCCATCGAAAAGCCGGTGCATGATCTCCAGCGCCTCCTGCATGCGGCCGATGCGCTCCTTGTAGCCGGGGAATTCGAAGCCCATCGGGCCCTCGTTGATGTTCTCACCGGTTCCAACGCCGAGGATGAACCGGCCGCCTGAGAGGCGGTCGACGGTGGCAGCCGCCTGGGCGATGAGGGCCGGGTGATAGTGAAACAGCGGACAGGTAACCGACGTGGCCAACTCGACGTGGTCGGTTCGGGCCGCCACCGCCCCAAACCAGGACCAGACGAACCCGGCCGCCGATGTGTCATCCACCCACGGGTGAAAGTGATCCGAGCCGAGTACCACGTCGAACCCGACTTGTTCGGCAAGAACCGCCTGATCGACCAGGACCTCGGGCTGATAGGACTCGTGGCTGCACAACCATGCAAATTTCATGTGTTTCCTTTCCTGACCTAGCGGAACGCAGGCGTGACGGCCGAGGCGAAATGTTCCAGCTGCTCCAGCAAATGGTCGACCGTGTGATAGATGAACTTCATCTCGTAGTGATTGACCCCGGCCTCGATGTACTTGCCGATCTTCTCGCCGATGTCATCGGCGCTGCCGATGAGCCCGGCCGCCGCGATGGAATCCTGGGTGGCGGTGTGATCGAAGCCTTCGGTCAGAACTCCGAGCGTTTTTTCGGCAGAGCTAATCGCCTCATCGCGTGATTCGGCGAGCGACACGTACACCTCGGTGGCAATATCGAACTCGGTCCCGCCCCGACCCTTCTCGACGGCCAGCTCATCGAGACTGCGGATTCGTTCGGGGTACTCCTCGGGCGGAATCCAGGGCGGAATCCAGCCGGTGGAGAATTCGGCGGTGATGTCCATGGCGGTGGGGCCGTGGCCGCCGGTCCAGATCGGCGGATAGGGCTTCTGGACCGGCTTGGGCCAGATCTCGGTCTCCGGGAAGCTGAAGTACTCGCCCTCATATGACGGATTGTCCTCCGTCCAGACAGCCTTCATGGCCCGCAGGTAGTCGCGAGTGACGTGGTACTTGGTTTTTCGTTCGACCCCGAGGACCTCAAAATCGACATTGTGGGTACTGGCCGGCGCCCCTGTGCCAATGCCCAGTATGAGCCGCCCATTGCTGAGAACATCGATGTTGGCGACCTGTTTGGCCGCCACAATCGGATTGCGGTAAGGCAGACACAGCACGGCGACGCCGAGGCGGATTTCGCTTGTGATGCCGGCCAGGAATGCAAGGTTGGTGAGCGACTCGAAAAAGACGGGAGGGGCGTCCGCTGCCTCCACGGCCTCGCGCGATCCGCAGGACACGTGGTGTTGGTCCTGAAACGTGGTCCACGCCAGGAAGTCATGTACCCACAGCGCGTCAAATCCAAGCTCCTCGGTTTTGACCGCGCTGCGGCGGATATCGGCGGTATTCGCCAGCGGTCCAGCGACCGGAAGACGAACCCCAAACTCAGGTTTCTTCGCCATGGCTGCTCCTTCTCGATTGTGACACGGACCCTACCGCCCACGAGCTGAGAGCCTAAGCTCGCATCCGTGAGGAACGAGGCGCAGGCAATAGCAGGGTGGCTCAAGGGAGAGCGGACCCGTCTGTTCGAGCTTCTCGAACAACTCGTGATCACCGAAAGCCACGCGGCACATCCAGCAGGCGTAGCGGCGGTCGCCGCCACCCTGGCCACCGAGCTGACCCCGGTCGGGTTCTCGCTTGAGGCCACACCCCAGCGCCCGGTCACTCCATCACTCCGGTGGCTGGAGGAGCTTTTCTCCCCCGGCATCCCGTATACCGACCTGGGAGCCACGTACTCGGGATTCGCGGCGGGCGCCGAACCGGGCCGCTTGCTGCTGCTCGGAGACCTCGATACCGCCTTTCCGGTCGGGGCACTGGCCGACACGCCATTTCGCATCGAGGCCGGACGCGCCTACGGCCCCGGGATTGCCGACATGAAAGGCGGGCTCGTCGTGCTGGTGGCGGCACTGCAGGCTCTCCATGCGCTGGGGATCGAGCGACCGGACATCGCATTGGTGCTGGCGGGCGACGAGCAAGCCGGCAGTCTGGGATCCCGACCCGTGATCGAGGAGGCCGCCGCCGGAGCCGACTGGTGCCTGTGTGTGGAATGCGCCCGCCGTGGAGGCAAGCTCATGGCCGCTCGCGGTCATATTGGCGTGGGGTCCCTGCGAATCACCGGTCTGGAGGCGCATACCGGGAGCGCCCGCGACACAGGAGTGAATGCTCTCGAAGTCCTGGCTCGGCTCATCCTCGCGTTCAATGCTCTTTCCGATCCCGAGTCCGGCACGCTGGTGACGGTGACCATTGCCAGGGCCGGTCGCCGCCGCAGCATCGTGCCTGCATCGGCCGAGGCAGTCGTCGATATCCGGACCAGGGCACTCCTGAAGTGGGAGGAAACGACGGGTCGGATGCGCGAGATCGCGGCAGACGTCGCCGGTGGCTCGCGGGCTGAGATCGAATTTCACATGCACAGCCACCGCCCGGGCGTGGTGTGGGATGAGGAGACCGACCGCATGCTTTCCCTGGCCCGTCACATCGGTACCGAGCTCGACGTGGAAATCGACGCCTTCGCATCGGCCGCCGCCGGCAGCTCAGCCTTCCGCCGACCCACGACGACGACCCTCGATGGGCTCGGACCACTCGGGGGCGGGCTCATGACCGCCGACGAGCACATCGAAATCGACAGCATCGTCCCGCGGGCTGCCCTCCTGGCCGAGCTGATCCACCGGCTCCCTGAGCTCCCCGGCGGGTAAGACGACGGCTATCGAACCTGCAGCGAGATCCCCTGGTGCGCCTTTTTGGTAGGCGGTGCCCAGTCCTGGGCCCGCCCGGCGATGTGCCGACCGAACCCTGGCTCACCGACTGGTTTCCCGTCCTTGGCGATGACGGTGCCGCGTAGCATGGTCATGACGGCCGCCCCCGTGAACTCCCAGTCCACATACGGTGTCCACGCCGACTTCGACTCCATCTCCTCGTCCCTGGGAACCACCTTCTTGTTGGGGTCGACCAGCACGATGTCGGCCAGCGAGCCAGGCATGACCGCGCCCTTCTCGGGATACACGCCGAGGATTCGGGCCGGAGTCTCGGTCAACATTTCGACGAGCCGCTCCAAGCGCATCTTGCCTTTGCGTACGTCGGTGAGCATGAGCGACAAGAGATGGTCGTAATGCGGAGCACCAAATGGACCGACGAGCGGATCTTTCTCCATCAACTTCAGGTCCTCCAGCGTGTGAGGAGCATGGTCGGAGTCGATGATGTCGATGGTCCCGTCTTCGATCGACCGCCAGATCTCCTCCATCCGGGCCGGATCCTTGGTGACGGCGCCGCCCGGGATCGCCCGAGCTCCCTGGGCATTGATGTCCTCGTCGCGGAGATGGAAGTACTTCGGATCGGCTGCGACGGTAACCCCAACGCCATCTGCTTTCGCTTGCCGCAGCAAACGCAGGCTGCCCGGGGCGTGCGTGTGGACGACCTGGAGCCGTACTCCTGTGTCCCTTTGCAGTTCGAGCAGGATGGCGACCGCGGTGCGCCACACAATGTCCCGCGTATAGACCGCACTGAACGTATGGATATCTCGGGGCGCGCCGCCCGCCGACGCCTCTTCATAGAGATACTCGAAAAGCGTCTGGGAAAACGGATGCACCACGCACGGGAGACCCGTATCGGCGATCGCCTGGAATGTCTGATAGAGCCGGCCGGGATCGTCGAGGGCAAGCCGGGGATCGTGCGGGTAGCCGCCGGTGACCTGAAAAATCTTGAACCCGGTGGCGCCGGCCTTGGCGAACCCTTCGATTTGATCGAACTGGACGGGCCCTACGAAATGGCCCCAGTCGATGAGACAATTCTCGGCGGCGATTGCCCGCTTTTCCTCGAACAGCTCCACGGTCGTCGTGGGCGGCTCGACGTTCGGCATATCGATGTATGTCGTGTAGCCACCGACGGCGGCGGCCCGGGAGGAGGTCAGATAGTCCTCCTTGTACTCATAGCCTGGCACCCGGGTGTGGGCGTGGAGGTCGATAAGGCCGGGAAGCACCCACAGGCCGGTCGCATCGACTTCGGTGTCGGCAACGGCCTCGCTATTCCTGCCCAGGAGCGCTGAGATTCTCTCACCGTCGATGAGCACGTCGGCCTCGACCGGGCCGGTCGGAGTCTGGATGATGCCATTGCGAATACGGGTGGTCTGGCCCACTGAACTCTCCTGGTTGGGTTTGGCCAGGCTAGCCAGGCGCACGGCCCTCCCGCCACTGCCCTGCCGGCGTCCCGGATGGTCCGGGAAGCCGCCTCACGTAGAGGCGCAACGATGGGCATCATGGTGGGATGAACGGCCCAGCTTCCGATGATGCAGGGGTTCAGCTGGTGGGCAAAGTTGCGGTTCCAGTCTCGGATTCCTCGCCCATACTCGCCGTGGGATTGGCGGTCGGGTTGGTGATCGTGGTATTGGGCATCTTCTCCGCCGCCCGATGGATTGGACGGCCTCCCGATGACGAACGAACGGTGCGCGCCTTCGCTGCCGCCATCGACGGTGGCGAAATCGCCCGCGCCCGCAACCTCATAGAGGACCCCACCATCCTCATGTGGCCGACGTACTGGAGCTTCCTCAACATCGAGCACGTATCCCCCTTCGGCGACCGACTCGACAAGTTCATCGAGTATCAGCACACCCTCGAGACCCGAACCGAAATCGGTGATTGCACTGCCCGTCCTACGGCCCCGGGAGAGCCGGCCGGCTATGACTCATGGCTGCGATGTGACTACAGGCTGCGCGACGCGGTGTCGGAGCGGTTGGCAGGACCCCAGGGCGCAACGTTCGGCCGGCTGAGCGTTGGAATCAAGGACGGCCTGATCCATACGGTCTTCGTCATCCGTTCCGACCGGCCCGCAATCGTGAACGACTTCCGGACCTGGATCGCCGAGACGTATCCGGAGAGGTATGCCACCCTTTTGACACAACCGGCGGTGCTACAGATCGATGTCCCGATCATCGGTCTGGTCGTCACCGACTACAACGGACCAACAGCTACGACCCTCGTGGAGTTCGCAGACGCCTACGCCGCGGCCGGATTCCCGGTGGGCTAGAACGCCGGGAAGTCTGATGGCTAGGCGGTGTCGGGCCCAATCGGCACGGCAACGATTGGACGGGAAGTAGACAGAAGCATCTCCTGCAGGTCGCTACCCAGGAGGAATTTGCCGACCCGGGACCGCCGCCGCATTCCGATGACAAGCAAGCTGTCGGTCTCCACTCCCGCTTTGATGATTTCACTCGCCGGGTCACCCGTCAGGGCGATACAGCGAACCACCAAATCCTCCGTCGCCGATGCTGCGACAAGGTCGCGCAGCGTTCTCTCGGTCTCAGAGACCATGACATCGACGAACCGGCTATCTCCTGGATTCTCGGCGCGATCCTCTTGCTCCTCGGGCGAGATGACGTGGAGCGCGATGAGTTCGGCGCCAGACGCTCGGGCGAGGGTGGCCGCAAAGTTAACGACGGGCTCCGAGCTTTCTCCCAGGTCGACGGCCGCGAGCACATGATCGAGTTCTGACACAACAAATCCTCTCCAGTTCAGACGCTACCGGCCGGTCCCCGGCTCAACAGAGGCGAATGGCACTTGCCCCCGGCCAAACCGGAGGAAGTTCGACCCGAGGCTCGGACGGTCGGACCCAACGCCGGTGAACTGAACATGTTCAGACGTCGGTCCGACCTGCCAGAAGGCGCACAACCTCGTCATCGGTTGTCTGGGCAAAGTCGGCGTAGAACTGGCCAATGGCCCAGAAGGTAGCCGGGGTTTCAAGGCACACGATGTCGGCGAAGAGGGGACCTAGCTCTTCGACGGTGCGCGGAGCTCCAACCGGCACGGCCAGAACGAGGGAGCCGGCACCGAGGTGTTGCAAGGCCCCGGCGGCAGCCCGGACGGTTCCACCGGTGGCGAGACCATCGTCGACCACGATGACGAGCCGATCTGTCACATCAATCGGTTGGCGGTCTCCGCGATAGGTCTCCAGTCGCCGCTTGAGCTCCTCGTTTTCGGCATCGATTGTCGATTGGAGCTGTTCCTTCGTCACCCGGACCTGGCGCATGAGTGGCTTGTTCAACAGCAGCACTCCGCCTTCGGCAATAGCTCCCAGACCGAGCTCGGGTTGACCGGGGGCGCCGAGCTTGCGTACCACCAGGATGTCGAGGTCGGCTTCGAGGGCGGCGGCCACCTCGGCGGCTACCACCACCCCACCGCGCGGGAGGCCAACGACGAGCGGCTTTCGATCGCGGTAGTCGGCGAGGGCGACGCCGAGTTGTCGGCCCGCGTCGCGCCGATCGCGAAATCCCATGTCAGTCATGAAGGAGTTCTACTGCCCGGCGAACTCGCCGACCTCTTCGTCCTCTTCGAGGACGATGTCAAGTCGGTGATTGCAGTCGGGACACGTGTACGCCACCACGTCTCCGGACTGAAACGGGTCATCGTCGGGCCGGTGGCTCAAGAGATGAGCCGTTCCCCCGCATTCGACACAGATGATGGTCTTTTCCGGCTCCATGAGGAAAGTCTACGCCTCCCCAGTTCACAGTTGACAGTTGACAGCTTCGTCCTCAGGACTTCGTTGGGGCAAGAGCCCCCTTCGTTGACCGACTAGTTGATTGCTGCCGTCTGTCGTTCGTTCTGGGCTCCGGCGCGGAGCGCCGTTCACCCCGTGTTGCGCAAGCCGGCTGCGATTCCGTTCACCGTCGACAGGAGGGCCCTTCGGAGCTGGTCGTCACCGCCGCCGGCCCGGGCTTTGGCGAGCAATTCGACCTGTACGAAGCTCATCGGGTCGATGTAGACATCGCGAACCGCCAGGGTCCTGGCCAGAGTCGGGTTGCGGTTGAGCAAGTTCGCTTGCCCGGTCACCGCCAGCGTTTCCTGGACGGTTCGCAGGTACTCGCTGCGGATGTCCTCAAACACGTGCTGATGCTCGGGGTCGACGAGCCGCTTGACATAACGGGCAGCCACTGCGAGATCGGTCTTGGTGAGTGTCATCTCGACGTTGGAAAGGAAGGTCCGGAAGAACGACCATCGCTCATACATCTCATCGATCACTTCTCCGTGTCCGGCCAGGCGAGCCGCCTCCAGTCCGGTCCCCACCCCGTACCAACCCGGCACCACCTGGCGAGATTGCGTCCACCCGAACACCCACGGAATGGCTCGCAATCCATCGAGGCCTGAGCCCGTGCCGGGTCGTCGAGCGGGGCGAGAGCCGATGTTCATCGCGCCGAGTTCCTCGACCGGAGTCGAGGTCAGGAAATACGGGACGAGGTCGGGATCGTCGACGAGTGCCCGGTAGGCGCCAAAGGCGGCGTCCGAGATCGTGTCCATGACATCGAACCAGCGCGCCAGCGTTGCGGCATCGGCCCGCGATGTCCGATGGAGCAGGGAGGCCTCAAGGACGGCTGCCAGCGCCACCTCCAGGTTGCGGTAGGCGAGCGCCGGCAACCCGTACTTGTCGGCGATGACCTCTCCCTGTTCGGTGAGCTTGAGGGCGGCGTCGACCGTACCGAAAGCCTGCGCCATGATGGCGTCTCCGGTTGGACCGCCGCCCCGGCCAACCGTTCCCCCCCGGCCGTGGAAGAACCGCAGCTTCACCCCGTGCCGGGCCGCCACGTCTCTGATGGCGCGGGTGGCCTGATAGAGCTCCCACTGCGAGGTGGTTATCCCGCCGTGCTTGTTCGAGTCCGAGTATCCGAGCATCACTTCCTGGACATCTCCCCGCAGCGCGACGATCTGCCGATAGGCGGGGACCGTGAGCAGCTCATCGACGCTGGCGGCTCCACCCCGGATCTCACCGATGGTCTCGAAGAGTGGAACGAAACCGATTCGGGCCACCCCGGCATGGATATCGATGAGACCGGCCTCTCGCGCAACCACTGCCGCAGCCAGAACGTCATCGGCGGCCACGGTCATCGACAGGATGAAGCTCTCGATCGTCCCCGGGCCGTAGGTATCAAGCGCATTTCGGGTGGCCCGAAACGCTCCCACGGTGGAGCCATTGTCCCCGGCCAGTTCGACCAGCGAGCTCGACAGAGGACGCCGGTTCTCCAGCTCACCGGCCAGCAGGACGGCCCGCTGCGGACGATCCATCGCCAGGTACGTATCGGAAGAACCGTCGAGCCGTTCATACAACTCGGCGACCACATCGTGGACCCGGCCGGCATCCTCCCGGATGTCCATGGTGGCGAGACGGAACCCGAAACAGACAACACGTCGCATCAACCGCGTCAGCGAGCCGCCGGCGATTAACTCTCCGCGACGCTCCATGAGCGAGTCGTAGATCAGCCGGAGGTCGGCCAGCATCTCATCGCCGTCCAGGTAGTCGACGCTCGCGATGTGCTGGGAGCCATCCTCGAACCTCCGCCTCGTGTTGTGAAGACGCTGGTGGACGAAGGCCAATTTGAGGCGGTGCGACTCGCGAGCGTTCAGCTCGCCAAAGCGAGCGAACACCTCGGGAAGCGCTGCCCGGTCTTCCGCTAGAGAGTCCTCCAGGGCTGGTGACGCCTCGACCAGACGGCCCGAGACACTGAGCTCCGCAGCCAGTTCCTCGACCGCCTTGATGAGGTTGCGGAGACCGTGCTCGTGCTGGATGGCCAGCACCTCACCGGTCACCTCCGGTGTCACATTCGGATTGCCGTCCCTATCTCCGCCCACCCAGGTCCCGAACCGGATAGGGAACTGGTCGGGCCCGGGTGGCCGTCCCAGCCGCCCGAACTGCTCGTCGAGGGTGTCGGACAACGGCCCAACTGTCTCCTCGAAAAGCTCGTCGAAGTAGTACACCGCTGAGCGAGCTTCGTCGATAGGGGTCGGCCGATCGTGACGGAGCTCATCGGTCTGCCACATGAGGTCGATGATTTCACTCACCCGGCGATCGATGCGGCGTTGCTGGGCCGCCGTCACACGAGGATCGCCACGCTCGGTCAGGAGATCTGAGATGTCGGCCACCTTCGTGAGCAGGGACCGGCGGGCCGCCTCGGTGGGATGGGCGGTGAACACGGGCCGAAGCTCGAGACGTGAGATGACGTCGGCGACTAGAGCGGGATCGACGTCTGCCTCGAGGATCCGGTCGACGGCCGCCGCAAGCGGGTCATCGACCGGCTCGGTGCCGGAGGCCGGGTCGTTGACCCGGTGAGTCTGCTCGGCGACATTGGCGAGGAAGAAGAACGCGCTGAACGCCCTGACGAGATTGATGGTGGTGTCAAGGTCGAGACGGCCGAGGACCTCTTCGAGCTCCGAGGTAGCGGAATCCTCCTCGCTACGGAGCCGCTTGGTTATCGCCCGCACCTCCTCAACCAGCGACAGTAGCTCGGGCCCGACCTGACGAACCAGGGTCTCACCGAGGTTGGTGCCGAGACGCCGGATGTCGGCTCGGAGCGCGCTGTCACGGTCGGTCATGGCGGGCACAATAGCTACCAGCTCCCAGCTACCAGTTCTCCTCCCCTCTGTACTGACGCCACACAGAGGGGACCACATCGTCGCTCATCCGGGGGCGGAATCGCGAGGACAGATAGCTGGCAGCTGGTAGCTGGTAGCTGTTTACGCCAGGTTCGAGCCGGCCAGCCAGACGAACAAGCAGAAGACACCCAGCAGAGTGAATCCCTCCCATCGGACCAAACGGCTGCCCGTTGCTCCTAGCAGTCCCGTGAAGGCGGTGATCCCGAGCAGGACCACAAGAAGGACCCGGAATCCGGGGTCGATAACGCCGGGGCCGACCAATCCGGCGATGCCACCGACTGCCAGCGCGTTGAACAGGTTCGACCCGAGCACGTTTCCGAGCACCAGATCTGCCTCACGCCGGCGGACGGCGGCAACGGCGGTGGCAAGCTCGGGCAGGCTGGTGCCGACCGCCACGAGAGTGGCGGCAATGAAGGCCGACTGGATGTCGAACTCAACGGCCAGACGCTCCGCCCCCTCAACGAGCACGGTGGCCGCCACCACCGTGATCGTCATGGTTATGAGACCCATCGCGAGCTCGCGACGAACCGCAACGAACCGCCCAACATCGTCCTCGGCTTCTATCAAACCCGATTCGGACCAGCGGATGAGCAGGCCAAGCGCCAGGGCCAGCACCACCAGCAGAATCACACCTTCCCACCTCTGTATATCCCCATCGATGTGAAGGACGACGTAGAGGAGGGTGACAATGAGAACCAGTGATCCTTCCTTCCGAATGAGTCCCCGGCTGGCGACTATCGGTCGAATCACAGCTGCGACGCCGAGAACGAGGGCCAGATTGGCAACGTTCGAGCCGACCACGTTGGCGACCGCGAAGCTCGTTTCGCCTTTGGCCGCGGCCCACCCGGAAACCACGATCTCGGGAAGTGAGGTTCCGAAACCGACAAGTAGTGCACCCACCAGGATGGGGGACAAGCCGAGACTGCGACTGATTCGGGTGGCGGCCACCACGAAGCGGTCTGCCGCCAGGGGGAGGACAGCCAGTCCGCCAAGAGTCAAAGCAAAGGCGAGAAACATGAGCAGCCAATCGTAGGGAGCGCCGGCGGCCCCGACTGCAGGGACTCATTCGCGGGACTAGCCCCGCTGGGTGGACCACAAACCATCACCGGTTCCGGGGGTGCTCGGAGAGCACCGGTGTTTTGCTGTAGGAAGCGCAGTAACCACTGCAGCGCAGCCGCCGCCCAACCGCGGCGGTGCGGGGCCGCCGGTGCTTCTTCCCCCTCGGAGTACGCCGGCGGTCTCGCCTTTTCTAGTCAACAGTGAACTGTCAACTGTCAACTTCCTAAACCGGGAGGAGCAGCTCGGGACGGTTGTTCCTCACGCTGTTTACTTCCGTGGATACTTCGTAGGTTTCGAGCAATGGTTCGGGAGGCGGGACCAGGAGCGAACGCAGTTGCTCGGTGTCGCGATTGTCGCGGTCGAGCCAGGTGTCCCAGACCGGCTCGGAAAGCAGGGCAGGCATCCGGTCATGGATTGGGCGCATGAACTGATTTGGGCGGGTCGTGACAATCGAACAGGTCCTGACCCACTCATCACTTGCCGGGTCTTTCCACGAAGCCCAGACGCCGGCCAAGGCCATCGGAGCATGGGTTCCAATGAAGATGAAGTGGGGAATCTTGAGATCGCCGCGCCGGGTCCACTCGTAGAAGCCGTCGGCGGGAATGAGGCACCGTTTCGTCTTGAAGGAGTCACGGAAGGCAGGCTTTTCGGTGATCGTTTCGGCCCGGGCGTTGATGAAGCGGGCCGCCCGGCTGCGATCGTTCGACCAATGCGGGACTAACCCCCAGCCGAAGCTGCCGAGGATGCGGTCGCCATCGTGTTCGGCCACCGCAAAGACCTGGTCGGTGGGCGCCACGTTGTAATTGCCCGCAAGGCTCTCGGCCTTGACGATGTCGGCCCCGAAGTAGCGGGCGTAATCGTCGGCCGAAGCGCTCTGGACGAATCGTCCGCACATGTCCTACTCCTTAGCCGGCTTCCAGCGGCCCCATATGCCGATCAAGAACCCGAGCCCGGCGCCGGCAAATGCGAACAGAAGCGTCTCAACGGTGGCGTCGCCGAACGGGAGCAGTGAGGACCCTTCGAGGCGATCGTTGAACGCCAGGATTCCGGTAGCGATGAGCGCGTTAGTGAGCCCCGAAACAGCCGCACCGAGCGCAGCCGGGTTTGAGAGCGGCCCGGAACCGGTGCTGCGGTGGCTCATGGCGACGGCGGCGGCAACGAGGAGCGGCCCGAAGTGGTAGGTCTGGGCCGAATTATTGAATGCGAGGAAGATCCAGAGCAGGCCGAGCCCGAGCGACAGGAACCGCACGTTCCCGGGCCTGCGAGCCGCTTCCCGTTCAGGAGAACTGTCAGTCATGACCAAACAGTAGACAGTTGACAGTTCACAGTTGACAGCCAACGGTCAACGGTCAACGGCTATCTCTGACCGTGAACTGTGAACTGGCCGCTAGGCCGCCGCCCAGCCCTCTTCGTCGGCGGTGCCGGTGAGGGCGGCAACGACCTCGGGGTCGAACTGGGTGCCGGAGCCCGCCTGGATGTTGATGAGCGCTTCTTCAGCCGTGAGGGGCAAGCGATAGGGACGGGGGCTGAGCATGGCGTCGTAGGCATCGGAGACGAGGAGGATTCTCGACGCAATGGGGATCTCCTCACCACTATCTCCGTGCGGATAGCCCTTGCCATCGATTCTCTCGCAATGCTTGAGAACGGTCTCGGCAACCTCGGGGTGAACGGAGGATGCGATCATCTGAAACGCATACTCGGGGTGATTGCGAACCCGCTGCCACTCGTCATCGGTGAGGGGACCCGGCTTATCGAGAACCTCGTCTGGAACGCTGAGCTTGCCAACGTCATGGAGCAAAGCGGCCAGCCGCAACCGAGCTACCTGCACGGGAGCCAACCCGAGGCGGATACCCAGCATCGAAGCCAGTTCGGCGACCCGGAAGGCATGCTCGGCGGAACGACGGTCCCGCTGCTCGAGAAGGTTCAAGAGAACGGAAATGGCCGAGGGTCTGCGTGCTCCACGATCGTCCAGGTCGGGAGTGGCCGCCATACGGGCCCGGATACCCTCAATGGAGGGCGCCGGATGGTCAAAATCGAATGGGTTGCTCACCGGATTCTCATCGGCCGGAGGCGGCGGTTTCTTGAGAAGGGTTCAGGACTACTCGTCGATCGGCTCGCGGTAGCGTTTGGGATGACCGGGGGAAACTAATAGCGCCTTGATGGAGGGAACTTCCTATGACCGCATCAACTGAATTCGCCTCGGCTACTCGCGTGGCCGCCCGGGTTGAGAATGCCGAGAAGACTTACGGCACCGGTGATGCGGCAGTCCACGCCCTCGCCGGTTTGAGTGTCGAATTCGAACGCGGTCGTTTCACCGCCATCATGGGCCCGTCGGGTTCCGGCAAGTCGACCCTGCTCCATTGCGTGGCCGGCCTCGATGAGCTCACCCGCGGCTCGGTATACATCGGTGATATCGAGCTCGGATCGCTCAACGATCGCCAGCTCACCCTTCTCCGACGGGAGAAGGTCGGGTTCATCTTCCAGGCCTTCAACCTGATCCCAACCCTCAGCGCGGCTGAGAACATCACCTTGCCGCTCGACATCGCCGGCGATGACCCGGATGAAGCGTGGTACCAGCAGGTGGTCGAGACCGTTGGGCTCGCCGACCGGCTCTCCCACCGGCCCACCGAGCTGTCTGGTGGACAACAGCAGCGAGTGGCGGCGGCCAGGGCGCTCGTCTCCCGACCCGAGATCATCTTCGCCGACGAGCCATCCGGCAACCTCGACTCCACATCGGCCGGCGAGTTGCTCGGGTTCATGGAGCAGGCGGTCAAGGACCTCGGCCAAACCATTGTCATGGTCACCCACGACCCGGCGGCCGCCAGCTACGCCGATCGGATCGTCTTCCTGGCCGACGGCAAGGTCGTCGGGGAGCTTCACGACCCCACCCAGGAGACGGTGCTCGACAAGATGAAGGAGCTCGGGGGCTAGCCATGCTGAAACTTGCCTGGAAAGGGGTTCTCGCCCACAAGCTGCGGCTCGGCCTGACGGCCATTGCAATCGTGCTCGGGGTGGCGTTCGTCTCGGGCACATTCGTCTTCACCGACACGCTCGATCGAGCGTTCAGCGGCCTCTTCGACGAGATCAATTCTTCCGTGGATTTGTACGTCCGAGGCGAGACCGAGTTCACCGGCCAGGTTGTCCCCATCCCGGCCGACGTCCTCGATGACGTCAAGGCAGTTCCCGGCATTGGGAACGCGGTCGGCACCGTGCAGGGCTTCGCTCAATTCATTGACAACGACGGTGAGCCGGTCGGAGGACAGGCGCCAACCTTCGGGTTCTCATGGGTCCCCGGAGCTGAGGATTTGACGCCCGTAACCATCAAGGAGGGCCGGCCGCCCGAAAACGCCGGAGAAGTCATGGTGGACGCCGGCACCGCCGCGACGGCCGGCTTCTCCATCGGCCAGACCGTCAAAGTCATCCTGGTGAGCGGTACCGAGGAATTCGAGATCGTCGGGCTCGCCGGATTTGGAGACGAAGACAACATCCTCGGCGCCTCGATCGCCATCTTCGACGAGCCAACCGCGTTCCGGGTCTTCGACGCGCCAAACGAATACGCCTCGGTCTCGGCGGTCGGTGACGGCTCGGTGGCGCTCGAAACGCTGGTGGACCGCGTCAACGACGTCCTCCCAGAAGGATTCGAGGCCGTTACCGCCGAGGTGCAGAGCGAGGACGACCAGGCCGACTTCCAGGAGGCCATCGGGTTCCTCAGCACCGCCCTGCTCGTCTTCGCCGGCATCGCCGTGCTGGTCGGCAGCTTCATCATCTACAACACGTTCTCGATCATCATTGCCCAGCGCATGAAAGAGATGGCCCTGCTGCGGGCCATCGGCGCCACTTCCCGACAGGTCACCCGAATGGTGGTTATCGAGGCGCTCGTCGTCGGGTTCATCGCCTCAGCGGTCGGGGTCTTGGGTGGCATCGGCCTCACGATCCTCATCAGGGCCGCCTTCGATGCGACCGGGGTGAGCTTCCCGCAGGGACCGCTCACCATCCGGCCAAACACGGTGATCATCGGCATGACGGTCGGCATGGCGGTGACACTCTTCTCGGCGGTCATCCCCGCCCGCCAGGCGTCCCGGATTCCGCCGGTTGCGGCGATCAGCGAGGCTACGGTTGGCGGGCCGAAGTCACTCCGGAACCGGGCTATCGCGGCTTCGGCCTTGACGGCGCTCGGCGTGTTGATTCTGTTCGTCGGGCTGTTCACCTCAACCGACAACCCGCTTCCCCTCGTTGGATTGGGTGCCGTGGTCCTGTTCTTCGGTGTGGCCGGGCTCTCGCCGCTCATCGCCCGCAGGAGCGCTCGCATCATCGGTGCACCGCTTCCCATGGTGTTCGGCGTGACGGGGACACTCGCCCGCGAGAACTCCGTGCGACGCCCCCGTCGGACAGCGGCTACCGCCTCAGCCCTCATGATCGGCGTCGCCGTTGTGAGCATGGTTGCAATCCTCGCCTCGTCGCTCAAGCAGTCAATAACCGAGCAGATCACCCAGAATTTCGGCACCGTCGACTTTCAGATCCAGGCGTCGGCGTTCGCCGATCCTTCTCAGGTGGGTGTGAGCCCGGCTGCTTCGGAGCGAATCTCCCAATTGCCAGAGGTTGCCGTGGTCTCGCCCATGCGATTTGGATTCTGGAAGAACGAAAATGGCTCGGAGCGCCAGCTCATCTCGGTTGATCCTGCGACTCTGGATGCCGTGTTCGTGGCCGATGTTCAGACCGGCAGCGTGGCGGGCCTGGCGGACGGCGGGGTTCTCCTCCAGTTTGACACTGCGGCCGACCTCGGCGTCACCGCCGGAGACACCATCACCATGGAGTTTCCGCTCACCGGGGTCGAGCAGGTCGAGGTCGATGGCACCTTCTTCGGTGAAGGCTTGTCCGCCTTTCTCATTGGCAACGAGTTCTTCGCCGAGCGCTTCTCGAACAAGCTCGACTTCATGGTCTTCGTCAATCTGGCCGACGGTGTCGATCCGGACGTCGGTCGGGGTGCCGTTGAAGCCATCCTGACGGACTATCCCAACGTCGAACTGAGCAATCAGGCCGAGTTCATCGAGAGCCAGAAGTCGCAGATCGACATCCTGCTCGTAGTGATCAACGCACTGCTGCTACTCGCCATCATCATTGCCCTGCTCGGGATCGCCAACACGCTCGCTCTTTCTATCTTCGAGCGAAAACGCGAGCTCGGGCTGCTGCGGGCGGTCGGTATGACCAGACGCCAGGTCCGGCGCATGATTCGCTGGGAGGCCGTCATCACCGCCCTCTACGGAGCCTTGCTCGGCCTGGTGCTCGGCATTGCGCTCGGATGGGCGATGGTGAAAGCGCTCGAGAGCGAGGGACTCACCTTCGGGTTCCCGTACCAACTGCTCACCCAGTACGTGATCGCGGCCGCTATCGGCGGAGTGGTTGCATCGATCTGGCCGAGCTTCCGGGGCGCACGGACAAACGTCCTCGAAGCCATCTCGTACGAATAAGACAGGTCTCGGGATTGGGCTGGTAGCTGGCAGCCGAACGCCTTCTTGGTTGGCGCCCACCAGTGCCTATGTTCATGCAATGAGCGACGAGGGGTATTTCGGGCCGGATAGCTTGTTCTGGCAGGTGAACCAGGAGATGTTCTCCTTGTTCGGTGGTGCGCGGGCCCTGCTCATGCAAGCGGCGCACCCGCTCGTGTCCGCCGGCGCCCGCCAGACCAGCTTCTATGCCCGCGACCCGTGGAAGCGGCTCATCCGCACGGTGCAGCTGCAGCTCATCATTGCGTTCGGCTCGAGAGAAGAAGCCGACGCCACCGCCGATCGGGTAAACAAGCTGCATGAGACCATCAACGGGATCGACCCGGTCACCGGTCTGCGCTACGACGGCCTCGATCTCGATCTGCTCCTGTGGGTGCACGCCACGCTCGAGGAAAGCACTCTCATGATCTATGAGAAGACGGTGCGACCCCTCAGCCCCGCCGAGCGTCAGCAGTATCACGAGGAGAACCTGATCTCGGCCGAACTGATCCTCCTCCCCCGCCACCACGTTCCCCCCACCTATCCGGAGCTGCGTGAATACATCGATGGGGTCGTCAAGGGAACCGACCTCTTGCTCACCGATGTTGCCCTGGATGTGTTCGACCTCATGCGGGGAGGCCCGGTGCCGTGGACGATCAAGCCGGTGTGGCTGTTCATCGCCTTCGCCGCCCGGGGCACCCTCCCTCCTGAGCTGCAAGACCTCTACAACGTCACCTGGGACGGCCGGCGACAGAAGATCCTCGATGCCAACCTTGCCGGCCTGCGCCGCATCCGGCCGATCCTCCCCGATCGCGCCCGAACCGTCCGACCCGCCGCCTGGGCCCGCCGCCGCTTGGCGGGCGAGCACATTGACTTGATAGGGATGGCGCGAGAAGCGAGACGGCAGCTGTAACGGACCCACCGCCCACAAACTCAGCAAGGCCTCCCGCGTCTGAGGCTGGGAACGGGTATTCCCACCCGGGAGCAACCGGCTCTAGAGGTGATCGCTGTGGCGCGAGATCAGGGTGATCCGGTGAGATTTGGGACGATGCCTGAGAACTCTGCGGCCTCCGACCAGTTCTCCCTCGCTTCCAGGGCGGCGGCCATTCCTACCAACAGTGCGGCCGCCGGGTCGGCCCACCACCATCCAGCGACGGCATTCAGCAGCAGCCCCAGCATGGTGGCGGTGGATAACACTCCGTCGAGGAACGTCATCGATGCCTCCGAGCGGAGCGGGGACGAGTCGAGCCGGATGGCAATCCGACGTTTCGCAAAGGCCAAGCCGAACATGACCAGGGCGGTGATCGCCAGATAGGCGATTCCCCAGGGCGACTCATCGGGACGTCGTCCCGTCACCAACTCGCGAACGCTGGCGACACTCAACACAACAGCGAGGGCGCCGAAGGCAATTGCGACCAGCCGATGCGCCCGGGCCGTCCGCTCTGGACTCGACGTTGCGTGTCCTGGCCTGAGGTGCCACACCACGACGCCAGATGCGAAGACCTCGATGACCGACACTGTGCCGAATCCGATGAGGGCCAACGACGAGGCCACCGCGCCCAGCGCGATGGTGAGCACCGCTTCGCCGACATTCCATCCGATTGTCCCGTATTCGAGCCGCAGCGCGGCGCGGTGGAGGCGTATCATCTCTTTGTCGACGGGATCGGTCGCTCTGGCCATCATCTCAATTTAGCGATTGGCCGGTCGGCGGAGGTGTGGTCGTCGACGGTCGCGAACAAGGTTGCGGCGGCCGATCGTCTCATGGCTCAGGCGACCGGCCTCCTCCAGTTCGGCAACGATGCGTTGGGTGGAACGTTCGGTGAAACCGGTCATCGGGGCGACGTCGCCGGCACGGATGATGGGGTTTTGGGAAATCGCGACGAATCCGAGGGCGTGGTTGGTCAGGAACGTCCACGACCGCCGTTCATGGCCAGTCATCGACACCACCCTCGTCCTGGTTGAATCTACGTTGCGAATATCACGATACATCAAGCACTGGTTCGCCCCGACTCGACGTTTGGTGGGACGGTCCCGGCCTATCAAAGGGTATGAGCGACGCCAAAACCGCTCAATATCCGGCTCCATGCGGCGACCGCGGGTCGAGTCGGGCGAAAACACCGGAACACACAAAATGCCCTCTCGCAGCGCGCGCGAGGACCAAATGCCCTACGTGAATTCTTGAACAAACGGCACGCTGCTCAGACAGGAGGTGAGCCATGTCCGATCTGAGCAAGATTCTTCTCGACAGTCCACCCGATCTCGACGCCTCGCCGGTAATCGCGTTCCTGCGCCGATTGTCACATCCGGTCGAGGTGTGCCACGGACCCGGTGAAGACACCCCCTGTCCGCTCCTGGTCGGAAAAGGCTGCGAGAAGGTGTCGAGCGCCCACGGCATCATCTACCACCTCGACCTCGACCGGCCCGCCCACCGGGAGATCTTGCGCGAGTACCGGCGCCAGGTTCCCTCCGATGTTCCGCTCCGCGTTGTCGTGCAGCCCGGGCAGGACCGCACCTACGCCGATTTGCTGCGCGGGCTCCCCGTCTGGACCCACGACCCGAGCCCGGGCGAGCTGGACGGGTTCGCAGCCATGGTGGAAGCGGCCGACTACATGCGGGGCGAGAACGTCGAGCTGTGGGGTCAGAAACCCGAGTAATCGGGTCGAGACTCCCGACCGAACGGACCAACCCCATCGCGCTCCGGCGTCAGTGGCTCGAGTACCTCGAACTCGATGAGGGCGAACACGGCTTGGCCGTATGCGTTCGACGCACCCAGATCGCGGTATTCGACTATCTCTCGCCCAACGTCAACCGCGCACACGTATTCGCCCTCGTCGCGGGTGAGTGCCACGAGTCGCTCACCGAGCAGAGCCCGGAGCTGGGCCTCGGTCGGCAGCCATACCACTTCCCCATGCAGGATCGAGTCCAGCGACCACTCGACGGCTCCGTTGAAGGTGATGGCGGCGCCCCCGGCGAGATGCTGCACGTCGACGGTCATGTCGGAGAGGACGAACACCCGGTCATCAAGGCCCCGGTCGGGGATGAAGAACACGTCATAGAGGGCGGGCCGCCAGGTGAGACCACTGTCTCGCAATACCGTGGCGAGTTCCACTGAAATCATGCCGCCAGGCTATTCGACACCGACGGCAAGCAGGCGGGTAGGTTTCCGCCATGACCCACGAAGCGACTTCTCGTCCGGCGACCGACGCCGACCTCCCATTCGTCAAGGAAACGCTCTATCTGGCTCTGTCGTGGGATCCCGAGGACCCGATTCCCCCGTTCGACGCTGTGGTCGACCACCCCGAGATCGCCAAATACCACGCGGGCTGGATGCGGCCGGGCGACGCCGGGATCATCGCCGAAGTCGACGGCGCTTTCGCCGGCATGGCCTACTACCGGCTATTCCCGGAAGACGATCACGGCCAGGGGTTCTACGACGCCGAGACTCCCGAACTCGCCATCGGCATCCGGCACGGCTTACGCGGTGCCGGGATCGGAAGCCGCCTCATGAGGGAGCTCGAGGCGGAGGCCCGCCGACGCGAGGTGCCACGTATCAGTTTGAGCGTGTCGAAGGGAAACCCCGCCGCCCGGCTCTATGAGCGTCTCGGGTACCGGTATGTGTCCGAGGACCACGACGAATTGATGCTGCTCGACCTCACCTGAACTCGGGTCTCCCCTCCCAATCGGTCTTGCCGATTTGTGAACCAATTCACAACTTCACAAGCGGGTCGGGGACCGTCTACGCTGCACCTCCAGGAGGTGGATATGGGTTTCTTCCTAGCGGCATTCGCATCGATGGTGGTCCTCGGCGCGGTGGTTCTGGCCGTAGACGTCAACATGTCACACACCCGGCGGATCGAGTCACAAGTAGCTCGCGATGCAGCTCGGATCCGCCGCAAGACCCTGAAAGGATGGTCGGCCGACCGGATTTCCGAGCGGTATCCCAAGCTCGCTATCGAGCACGTATGGCGGGTCCGGCGCGAGATGGCAAGGCACATCGCCGCCGACCAGGAAGTCCAGCTCCTCCGGAAGCTCTGGTCGATGAAGGCCGCCGAAGTCGAGTAGGAGCGGTAGCCCGCCCGGCCACGGCCAAATGGCCGACCACTAACGACGTTCGGCCCCTTGGGTTCTCGGGAACGCGTGACCATCCTGAGCGCATGCACCTGCTTCGCCTCCCCCACCGCGAGGGACGACTTCCCATCGGCCCAGAATCGATCCGCGAGGTGGTATTCGGGGTTGAGGACGGCGTCGTCCAAAACCTGACTCTCATCGCCGGCATGGTGGGCGGTGGCCTCTCGAATACCGTCATCGTGTTCGCCGGGGCGATCAACGCCATCGCGGGAGTGCTCTCGATGTCGATGGGCACATATCTCTCGTCCAAGGCCGAGCGCGATGTGGCAGTTGCCATCGACCACCCGCTTCCCGAGGCAGTCGGCCCGGGGCGGGATGCGCTGGTCATGGCCGCCGCCTACGCAGCCGGAGCCTTTGTGCCGATCGTCCCCTTTGCCTTCGGCTTTCTCAGCCGGGGAGCCGCACTGGCAGTGGCGGTGGTGCTGGCGTTGCTCACGCTCTTCTTACTCGGCTACGGCAAGGCAGTGGTCAGCCACCAGCAGAGAGTGCGATCCGGCCTCGAGATGCTGCTACTTGCCTCGGCGGCCGGTTTGCTCGGGTTCCTGCTCGGCGCCATTGCGCGAGGGATCTTCGGTCTCGACGTGTAGCCGGACCGCCGAGCCCGGAAAACCCCCGGCTCGCAGTAGCGCCGATGGGGGGATGATCGACAGCGCCTCCCCCACCCAGCCCGCGAGCTCGATTAGCTGATCGAGGTCCAACCCGGTCGCGTATCCGGCCCGGTGCAACATGAACACGATGTCATCGGTGGCGATGTTGCCGGTGGCGTTTGGAGCGAAGGGGCAGCCGCCGATGCCGCCGACACTCGCGTCGACGATGTGGACACCGGCGTCAATGGCGGCGAACGTGTTGGCGATCCCGGTATGACGCGTGTCGTGGAAGTGGACCCGCAGTGGAATATCGCCGGTCACGGCCCGGACTGCCTCGAGGCGGGACCGAACCGTCCATGGATCGGCCACCCCGATGGTGTCGGCGATCCCAATTTCGGCACAGCCCGCTTCCACCAGGCGCCGGGCAATGGCCACCACCGTCTCCTCGGCAACCTCTCCCTCATAGGGACATCCAAACGCCACCGACACGGTCCCGCTAACCGGCAGGTCGGTCTGCTCAACCACGTTGGCAATGAAGTCGATCGTTTCATCGGGCGAAGCTGCCACATTCGCCTGATTGAACCCGGCGGTGGCTCCTACCGGGATGTTGATCTCGTCGAGTTCGACCTGCTGGGCCCGCTGCCAGCCGCGCTGGTTCATCACGAGCCCGATCCGTGAAAAGTCATCCCGGCCGGCGAACGCCCGGGCGACCGCCTCGGCGTCGGCCATCTGTGGCACCCGCTTCGGGTGGGCGAAGCTCACGATCTCGACCCGGCGAGCCCCCGCTCCCGCCAGCCTTTCGATGAACTCGACCTTGCGGCCAGTGTCGAGGACCACGGACTCATTCTGGAGCCCGTCGCGGGGCCCGACCTCTACGATCTGGATCATGGCCAGAGCGTACCCCTCTCGATTTGGGCGGCGAGAGAATCTGGCTGTAATGGGCAGGTGATCCACCCACGTACCCCTCCGACAATGACCACACGGGTGGGTGCCGCCCACCGGACGATCAGGGCCAGGCCGTGAGGCAGATCTCCCGCCAGACCCGGGTCCTGACCGTCGGCATCTTCCTCACAATGACCGGCTTGACCCTGGTTGCTCCCATCCTCCCCCTCTACGCCAGGGAGTTCGGCGTGAGCCGGACCGCCGCCGGTGCCCTCATCTCCGCCTTCGCCGTCGCCCGCCTGGTATTCGACGTCATCGGGGGCGTGGCGTCAGACCGGGTGGGGGCCCGCAGGGTGATGCTGGGCGG
>CAXMQV010000028.1:0-20463 GCA_964195905.1 uncultured Gammaproteobacteria bacterium | reverse complement strand
TGTCGGCCGGGTCCTGAGATCCGGCGCCTATTCGAACGTCCTGCTCGGGACGTTGGGGTCCGAGCCGGACGATCGGCTCGTCCGGCGTCTCGTGTACGGCACCCTCAGGCAGCTTCTGGCGGTTGATCAGCTGCTGGAAGGTGCCTCGAGCCGGCCCCTGGCTGCCATTGAGCCGGGGCTCCTCGACATCCTGCGGGTGGGGGCCTGGGAGCTGAGGTTTGGAGACGGAGCCGCCCATGCGGCCGTCAATGAGGCGGTGAGCATTGCCACCGCCGGGCACGGGAAGCGAGCCGGAGGTTTCGTGAACGCGGTGCTCCGCTCGATCCAGCGAGCGGATGTCGAGCTGCCCTCAGGCCCGGACGACCGGGCGCTCGCGCTGGGAGCTGCTCCCTGGATGCTGGAGCGCCTCACCAATGCCTGGGGCGAGGCCGAGGCCGGCGCCTTTTTGTCCTCCTCGCTCGAACCGGCGGCCCGGACCGCCCGGCGCAGGCCCGGCGCCGGGGACGGGGTCGGCACTCCGGTTCCCGGCATCCAGGGCGCCGTTGAGGTTGATGGCGAACTCCGCGGGCTGCTTCCGATGGATCCATCGTCGGTGGCGGTGGGTTGGGCGGTGGCGCCGCGACCGGGCATGACGGTCCTCGACATGGCCGCCGCCCCCGGCGGAAAGACGATGCATCTGTACGACCAGATGGCGGGGGAGGGAATCCTCGTGGCGGCGGATCGGCACCGGCGGCGGGTCGAGTCGGCTCGAGGACGGCTCGAGAAGGAGGGTGTGGCCATTCCCTGGGTGGTCGCCGACGGCACCGAGCCCCCGTTTGCGGCCGGTACATTTGACCGGGTGCTCCTCGATGCGCCCTGCACCGGGTTCGGGACCCTGCGGCGCCGCCCCGAGATCCGGCACCGCCTCACCGAAGCCGCTCCGGCCGCCGCCGGCGCCCTGCAGCGGCGCCTGCTCGAGGCCGCCCTCGAGCTCGTAAAACCCGGGGGTTTCGTTGTCTACGCCGCCTGTACTGTGTTCGCGGAGGAAACCACCGACGTCGTCGCCGGGAGACGGGCCGAAGCCCCCACGGGCCTGCCGGGCCGACCGGCCGGCAACGGATGGCTGCTCGGGCCCCATCTGACGGGAACCGATGGGATGTTCATCAGCCTGGTACGGCCATGAGTGATTGACCGGCCCGGGCGGCCGGTAGGCTGCTGATCCATGGCAGCCCGCATTTACCCCTCCCTGCTTGCTGCCGATTTCGCCCATCTGGCCGACGACGTGGCCCGGGTGGAATCGGTCGTGGACGGCTTGCACATGGACGTCATGGACGGCCATTTCGTGCCGAATATCTCGTTCGGCCTCAGCGTCATCGAGGATCTTCGGCCTGCCACCGGACTGTTCTTCGATACCCATCTCATGATGAGCAACCCGGGCTTCTTTTTTCCGCACTTCAAAGCTGCCGGGTGTGACATGGTGACCGTCCACATCGAGGTAGCTCCAAATCCGACCGTGCTGGCGGCGAAGGCTCGGGCCGAAGGGCTCCAGTTCAGTCTCACCCTGAATCCGCCGACTCCGTTCGAAGCGGTCGAGCCGTACCTGGAGCTTCTGGACAACCTGCTCATCATGTCCGTATATCCGGGATTCGGGGGACAGGCGTTCGTTCCCGAAGTTCTGGAAAAGGTGGCCAGGGCGAGAGAAATCATTGACTCGCGTGGTTTGGCAGCCGATATACAGATCGACGGGGGCATTACGCCCGAGACCGGCAAGCTCGCGAGAGCCGCCGGCGCCGATATTTTCGTCGCCGGAAGCGCCATTTTCGGTCGGCCCGACCCCGTCGAAGCCGTGGCAGCATTGCGAACGGCCTTAGAGGACTAGAGCAGATGAGCGAACGCATTTTCATCGCCGACGATGATCCGGACATCGTCCAGTTCGTCTCGGTCAACCTTCAGCTCGAGGGCTATGAGGTTTCCTCTGCGACCGATGGCAAGTCGGCTCTGGCCGCGATCACGAAAGACGCTCCCAACCTCGTGATCCTCGACATCATGATGCCGGAGATGGATGGGCTCGCCGTTCTGCGCCGGATGCGTGCCCACCCCGTCAGCGCCAACATCCCCGTCATCGTCCTGACAGCCAAAGCGCTTCCCCAGGACCGCATCCGCGGCCTCGAGTTGGGTGCCGACGATTACATTTCGAAACCCTTCGAGCTCGACGAGCTCATGGTCCGGGTTCGCACCGTGTTGCAGCGGGCCAAGGCGATGCGCGATCTGTCGCCGCTCACCGGCCTCCCCGGCAACTTTCGCATCACTCAGGAGCTCGAGCGGCGCACCGAGCGCGGCGACCCCTACGCCCTTGTTCACGCCGACCTCGATAACTTCAAGGCATTCAACGACCACTACGGGTTTATGCGGGGCGACGGTGTCATCAAGTTCACGGCCCATGTCATGCTCGAGGCCCAGGCCGACCTCGAGGATTCGGAAGCTTTCGTCGGTCACGTTGGGGGTGACGACTTCATCGCCATCGTCGACCCCGACAAGGTCGAAGACTTCTGTAAGAACCTCATCCGTACTTTCGACGAGGGCATTCTCGACTTCTATGACACCGGCGATGTCTTGCGCGGCTACATCGAGGTGACCGATCGCCGTGGTGAGCGCCATGCGTTCCCCCACACCTCGATCTCCCTCGGCGTCGTTAGCACCAAGGACCGCGATATCTCCAACCAGTGGGAAGCCTCGGCGGTGGCGTCCGAGATGAAGGAATACGCCAAACGCCAGCCCGGCTCCTGCTACGAGATCGACCGCCGAAATACCTAGGCCGGTCATTGGAGCACCTGCGCGCCCGGCGCTGCGAGACTGCTCAGCCCCTTCCCGGAGGACTGCGGTAGGATTTGATTGCTCTTCTTCAGGGCAGGGTGCAATTCCCGACCGGCGGTGAAAGCCCGCGACCCCGCAAGGGTGGACTCGGTGGAAATCCGGGGCCGACGGTGACAGTCCGGATGGAAGAAGGAGGGTCTGCTTCTGCGTGAGCGCGGACTCCCTTGCTATGACTGTTTGGAGTGGCGTGCACGAATACACAGAGCACATGCGGTCCGCTATCGAGGCGGCGGCTGGGGCCAACCCACACCCGAACCCACGGGTCGGCTCGATCGTTCTCGACCCCTCAGGGCTCGTGGTTGGCCGCGGTGCTCATCTCGAAGCAGGCGACCCTCATTCCGAGCAGGTAGCCCTGACCGAGGCCGGTGAGAGAGCCCGGGGAGGGACCCTCATCGTCACCCTCGAACCGTGCAATCACCACGGCCGTACTCCGCCCTGCACCGAGGCAATCATCCAGGCCGGAGTCTCCGGCGTGGTGGTTGGAGCGATCGATCCCGATACCCGGGTTGCCGGGGGAGGGGTAGAGCGGCTTCGTGAGGCAGGAATCGATGTGACGCTCGGCCTTCTTTCCGATGAGGTTGAGCGAATGGATCCGGCCTACTTCCACCACCGCCGCACCGGCCGGCCCCGCGTCACCCTCAAGGCGGCCATGACACTGGACGGCCAGGTGGCCGCTCGGGACGGCTCCTCCCAGTGGATCACCTCGCTCGAAGCGCGGGAGGACGGGCACCGCCTCAGGGCCGAGGCCGATGCCGTCATGGTGGGGGCCGGAACGGTTCTAGCCGATGATCCTGAGCTCACCGTGCGGCTTCCCGGCTACACCGGACGCCAGCCCATCCCCGTCGTCATTGCGGGCGAACGCCCGTTGCCAAACAAATTGCGGGTGATAGAACGCAACGCGGTCGTGTTCGCCCCCTCGGCCCGACAAATGGCAACCGAGGTGGTCGTCGTGTCCTCGGGCAACCGGGTCGATCTCGACGAGGCGCTTCTCACGCTCGGACGGCGCGGCATCATCGACCTGCTGGTCGAGTGTGGTCCCATCCTCGCCGATGCCCTGCTCCGGGGCCGCCTCATAGACCGGTGTGTGTTCTACCTGGGAGCCAAGCTCGGCGCCGGGGTCGGGAAGCCGCTATTTGGCGGGGTGTTCAAGACACTCGATGATGCCATCGGCGTCGTTATCCAGGACGTCCGCCCGGTTGGGCCGGATGTGCGTATCGAATTGACCCTCGACGGCAAGGAGGCCACCTGATGTTTACCGGCATCGTGGAAGGAATGGGCCGCATCGACGCCGTTGTGCCGGAGGATGGGGAGCGCCACTTCACGATCACCGCCGACAAAGCCCTCGATGGCATGGAGATAGGGGACTCGATTGCCGTCAACGGGGTATGCCTGACCGCAGTGGCTGTCGGCGCTGATCACGTGCAGGTGACGGCGGTCACCGAGACACTCGATCGCACCAATCTGGGGCGGTTGGCGATTGGTGACCGGGTCGATCTCGAGCGCCCGATGCGGGCCACGGGACGATTCGATGGACACATCGTGCAGGGTCACGTCGACGGCGTGGCCACCGTCGCCGCTATCACTCCGGAGGGGGAGTCCCGCCGCATCCGGTTCGAGGCCGACCCGTCTTTGCTCCGCTACATCGTCGAGAAGGGCTCGGTCACCGTTGACGGTGTTTCCCTCACGATCACGGCCGCCGAAGCCGATTTCTTTGAGCTCGTGCTCATCCCGCACACGCTTGAGATAACCGTTCTCGGACTTCGAGAAGTTGGCGACCTCGTCAACGTCGAAGTCGACATTCTTGCCAAATACGTCGAACGTCTCCTGGAGGACCGTCAATGAAAACTGCGCCAATCGAAGAGGCCATCGACGCCATCGCTCGCGGAGAATTCCTCGTCGTTGTCGACCACGAGGATCGGGAGAACGAAGGCGACTTGATCCTGGCCGCCGAGAAGGTGACTCCCGAAGCCATCGCCTTCATGGTGCGCTACACGAGCGGCCTCATCTGCATGCCGGTGGTGGGGGAGCGGCTCGACGATCTCCAGCTTCCGCTCATGGTGGCCGACAACACCGACATTCATCGGACGTCGTTCACAGTTTCGGTCGACTACACCTCGGGCACCACAACCGGGATCTCTGCAAAGGACAGGGCCTCCACCATCCGGGCGATGATCGACCCGGCCATTCGCCCCTCCGAGATGGCGAGGCCCGGGCATGTCTTTCCGCTCCGATACTGCGAGGGCGGTGTCCTGCGCCGGCCCGGTCACACCGAGGCGGCCGTTGACTTCTCTCGTCTGGCCGGACTGTATCCGGCCGGAGTCCTGTGCGAGATAGTGAACGACGATGGAACGATGGCCCGCGGGGCCGATCTCGAGGTGTTCGCCAAGGAGCACGGAATCTTGCTCGTCACAATCGATGACCTCATCGCCTACCGGCGTCAGATTGAACAGCTCGTCACCCGAACGAGCGAGGTGACCCTTCCGACTCCCCAGGGCGCCTTTCGAGCGATCGGGTATCGCGATCATGTCGAAGGTGCCGTCCACCTGGCCCTCGTCCACGGCGACATCCACGATGGGAGCTCCGTGCTGGTGCGGGTGCATTCGGAGTGTCTGACCGGCGATGTGTTCCGGAGCCGGCGCTGTGATTGTGGCGACCAACTCGAGATGGCGATGAGCGAGATCGTTGCCAATGGTGCCGGCGTCGTTGTGTACCTCGGAGGCCACGAGGGCCGGGGAATCGGGCTCCTCGACAAGATCGAGGCGTATGCCTTGCAGGATCAGGGACGGGACACAGTCGAGGCGAACCTCGATCTCGGATTGCCGGCCGATGCCCGGGACTACAGCGCGGCCGCCCAGATCCTTCGGGATCTGGGCGTCTCTTCGGTCAAGCTCATGACCAACAACCCGAGCAAGGTCGCGGCCCTGGACGAGGCCGGGATCAAAGTGACCGATCGCCTTCCGCTGGTGGTGCCCACCACGGAAGGCAACGGCGAGTATCTCCGCGCCAAGGCCGAGAAGCTCGGACACCTGCTGTGAGCGACGCACCCGGCTCTTCACTTCTCGGTGACTTCGACGCCGCCGGTCTCAGGGTTGGAGTTGCCGCGGCCACGTTCAACTCGGAGATCACAAACGGATTGCTCGACGGAGCGCTCTCCGTGCTCGACGACGCCGAAGTGACGGTGGTGAGAGTTCCCGGATCGTTCGAGCTGCCGCTCGTCGCCCGGACTCTCATCGAGTCCGGCTGCGACGCGGTCGTCGCGCTCGGTGCGGTCGTCCTCGGCGAAACCGATCATTACGAGCACATTGCCCGCGAAACCGCCCGTGGACTCCAGGATGTCATGCTGTCGACCGGGGTCCCGGTGGCATTCGGCGTGCTCACAGTCCGCGACGTCGAACACGCCCGCATCCGCAGCCTCCCCGGCCCCGGCAACAAAGGCACCGAAGCGGCCGAGGCCGCCGTGAGAACCGCGCGGTTGCTGGCGAAGCTGCGCGGATAGAGCCAACCGCAACCCGCCCACTGCCCACTGCCCACCGCCCACCGCCCACCGAAAGAGCCTCGGGCGTCCGCCGTTCGCTGCGCTCGCTACCCGGCATCGGCTGACTGCGGTCTCGTCTCGTGAGGGGCCCTGATGCCTGTCGTTGACCGTTGACCGTTGACCTGCCTTCTGCTTGCCGGTGACCGGTGACCGATGACCGGTGACCGGCTCGGAGACTCGCCCCAAGCCGCCAATCGGTCTACACTCCCCTTCTACAACTGAGTCAAGTGGAGGCGCCTGCTTCCCACCCGGCTGCTACCGGCACGCCGAGGTCACGTTGAACAGCAGGCTCGCCCCTGCTGTTTTTGTTTTCCATCTGAGGAGGGCCATATCGCCAGCGAACCGCGAGTGAATGATCGGATCCGCGCCAAGACCGTACGGGTCGTCGCGCCGGACGGGTCCCAGATCGGTCTCAAGGAGATCGATGAAGCCCTCTGGCTTGCCAACCAGCTCGGGCTGGATCTCGTTGAGGTGGCGCCGGACTCCGACCCACCGGTCTGTCGCCTTATGGACTACGGCAAGTACAAGTACGAGCAGTCCGTGAAGGCCCGTGAGGGGCGCAAGAAGTCAACTCGCACTGTCATCAAAGAAGTGAAGTTCAAGACCAAGATCGACAGTCATGACTTCGACACGAAAGTTCGGCGCGCTGCCGGGTTTCTCGAAGAGGGCCACAAGATCAAGGCCGTTGTTATGTTCTTTGGTCGAGAGATAACCCACCCGGAGCGCGGCAGGGATTTGTTGGACCGAATGGTCGCCGCACTAGAAGGAATAGCGATTGCCGAATCGTCGCCCCGTCTCGACGGGCGGAACATGACGATGACCCTCCTGCCAGATAAGCCGGGTCTGAAGGCCCGGGCCAAAGCGGCCGCCGGAGCGGCGCTCGAGGCAGAGGCCGAAGCAGAGGCAGAGGCAGAGGCTGAAGCTGCACCAGAGGTCGAGACGGTTTTGGCCGTGATCGATCAGTCGAGCGTGGATACGCCGGGTGCCGAAGCCACCCTCGCAGAGGCCGATACTGCCACTGAGGCGCCGAACACAGATACAGAAACCGCCACCGAGGCCGCACCGGTGGAAACGGAGGACGAAGATGCCGAAACAGAAGACCCACAAGGGAGCTAAGGCCCGGTTCAAGGTAACCGGAACCGGCAAGCTCCGGCGCCGCCAACGGGGGATGAACCACCTGAAGGCTGCCAAGTCGAGCCGGCGCAAACGCCGTCTCACTGGAGAGTCGGAGGTCGCCAAGGCCGACGTAAAAGAAGTCAAACGGATGCTGGGGAGGTAGCCGATGGCACGCGCGAAACATGCAGTTCCCTCCAAGGCAAAACGCCGCAAGATCCTCAAACAGGCGAAGGGCTACACCGGTGCTCGCAGCCGGCGGTATCGCACCGCCCACGAGCAAACCCTGGGTGCCCGCGATGACGCCTTCGCCCATCGCCGCGCCAAGAAGGGCGATTTCCGTCGCCTCTGGATCACCAGGATCAACGCCGCTGCTCGTCAAAACGGGACCACGTACTCGCAGTTGATGGCCGGTTTGAAGACCGCCGATGTCGAGATCGATCGCAAGATGCTCGCTGAGTTGGCGGTGAACGAGCCAGCCGCTTTCAGCGCCCTTGTCGAGGTGGCGAACCAAGCCAGCACGTAGATGGACGACCTTGACGCCATCCTCGGCTCCGCTCTGGAGCGGATCGACGCCGCCGGAACGCTGGAAGCTCTCGATCGCATTGAGGGCGAACTGGTGGGACGGAGTTCGGTCATTGCCGAGCAGCGCCGCGGGCTCGGCAAGCTCGATCCGGCCGAGCGGCCGGTGGCCGGGGCACGCCTCAACGAAGCTGCTCAGCGGCTCCAGGGACTTCTCGATGGCCGGCGCCGGGTACTCGAGGTCGAAGCCGAAGATCGGCTGCTTGCCGAGGACCGCGTCGACGTAACCGTGCAACGGAGGATCCTCCGGACCGGTACCTCGCACCTCATTACCCAGACCATCGACGAGATCTCCGATATCTTCACGGCCATCGGATATCAAATAGCCGACGGGCCGGAAGCCGAAACCGCCTGGCACAACTTCGACGCTCTCAACACGCCCTGGTGGCACCCGAGCCGCCTCGAGAGCGACACGATGTACCTCGATTACGGTGATCCGAAGGATGAGATCCTGCTGCGGACGCAGACCTCGACGGTGCAAGCCCGCACAATGGAGTCCCAGCCGCCGCCGGTGCACATCATCGCCCCCGGCCGGTGCTATCGCACCGACACTTTCGACGCCACCCACTCCCCGGTATTTCATCAGTTCGAGGGGCTGGCGGTGGCAGAGGGGATCACCTTCGCCGATCTCAAGGGAACACTGAGTTACTTCGCTCGCGAGTATTTCGGTCCCGACCGCACGATCAAGGTGATCCCGCACTTCTTTCCCTTTACCGAGCCGTCAGCGGAGATGCACGTTTCTTGCTTCGCCTGCGACGGGTCGGGGTGCCGGGTGTGCAGCCAGACCGGCTGGCTCGAACTGCTCGGTTGCGGCATGGTTGATCCGAACGTCTTCGAGGCGGTCGGCTATGACCCGAGCGCGGTGACCGGCTTCGCATTCGGCGGGGGCATCGAGCGGGTAGCGATGGTTCGCCATGGGATCGAGGACATCCGCCACCTGTTTGACAATGACTTACGCGTGAACGAGCAGTTCGTATGAAGGTCTCCCTGCGGTGGCTCAGAGAGTTCGTCGATGTGCCGATGGAGGACTCGGTCGAGATTGGTGACCTGCTCGCCGGACTCGGCCACGAGGTCGAGGGCATCGAAGTGCTCGAGGTCCCCTTCACCGGAGTGGAAGTAGCGCGGGTCGAATCGATCCGACCGCATCCGGATGCCGACAAGATCAGGCTCGTGACCGTGGACCGCGGCGACAGCTCGCAAGAGGTGGTGTGCGGTGCCTGGAACTTCGACGTTGGGGATCTCGTCCCTCTGGCCACGGTCGGTGCTGTCCTCCCGGGGGACTTCGAGATCGGAGCGCGGGAGATCCGTGGGATCGTTTCGGAGGGGATGATCTGCTCGGAGCGTGAGCTGGGTTTTGGAGACGAGCACGACGGGATACTCGTCCTGGAGGGCGATTACGAGTTGGGGCGTGACTTCGTCGATTATCTCGAGCTTCCGGATGTGATCTTCGATCTCT
Organism: uncultured Gammaproteobacteria bacterium; assembly: GCA_964195905.1. Taxonomy (GTDB): domain Bacteria; phylum Actinomycetota; class Acidimicrobiia; order Spongiisociales; family SHLN01; genus SHLN01. The sequence goes on along the minus strand of CAXMQV010000028.1, from coordinate 10,924 downwards.
CCATCACTCCCAATCGGCCGGACGCCATGTCGATGCTTGGGATAGCCCGGGATGTCGCCGCCAAACTCGACCTCGAGCTGCGCCAGCCGGTCATCGAGGTAGACGCGGTTGATCCGCCCACCGCGCTCCAGGTCGAGATCGCCGACCCGAAGGGATGCCCGCGGTTCGTGGGGCGGGAGGTGCGGAGTGTCACGAGCGGACCGTCACCCATGTGGGTGCAGGCAAGACTGCGGGCCGCCGGCGTCAGGCCCATCAGCAACCTCGTAGACGCAACCAACTACGTGATGATGGAACTCGGACATCCGACGCACGTATTCGATCTCGACCAGGTGGCGGGAGAGCGCCTGAGGATCCATCGCGCCGGGGCAGGGGACACGCTGATCACACTCGACGGTGTCGAGCGAGCCCTTGATCCGGGAGACATCGTCATATCGGACGCAAATGGCATCGTATCGCTGGCGGGTGTCATGGGCGGAGGCCCGACGGAGGTGTCGGAAGGTACGACGAGAGTGCTGGTCGAGGCCGCCCATTGGCACCCGCCAGCCATTCTCTACAGCTCTAAGCGGCACAACCTGAGGAGTGAGGCGTCTGCTCGTTTCGAGCGCGGTGTCGATCCGAACCTCTCGGACCGGGCCGCCGCCCGCGTGACGCAGTTGCTTGTGGACCATGCCGGTGGCGAGGCAGCCTCCCGGGTCGTCGACGTGTACCCCGATCCGGTCGACGCCTGGACCGTTGAGCTCCCCATCGCTGAGATTCGTCGCGTGCTTGGTATTGAGATCAGTCCCGACGTTGCCACCGGGCTGCTAGAACGCCTCGGCTTGGACGTCTCGGGTTCCGACCCGCTGGTCGTGGTGGTACCACCCGCCCGGCCCGACCTGACCCGGCCGATTGATCTCGTCGAGGAGATCGCCCGGCTCCACGGCTACGACCACATTCCAGAAACTCTCCCGCACGGGACCGGGGGAGGGCTCACGCCGTCCCAGCACCGGGCCAGGCGGCTGCGGGCAGCTCTCATGGGCGCCGGGCTGACGGAGGCCAACACGCTCGGTTTCATCGGAGCCGCTGACCTCGATGCGCTCGGCTTGCCGGAGGATGACCCTCGCCGGGCGACGGTTCGAGTCAAGAACCCCCTCAGCGAGGCGGAGGAGACCCTCCGTTCAACTCTTGTGCCCGGCCTCATGAAAGCCGCCTCTCGCAATGTTTCTTATGGCCAGACCGATGTCGCCCTCTTCGAGATCGGACGGGTGTTCCTTCATGTCCCGTCACCGATTGACGAGCGGATTCCCCACCAGCCGCACCACCTGGCAGCCATCTTGAGCGGCACCGTCGGGGGAGAGCTCGGGAGGCCGGGACGACCTGCCGATGTCTACGACCTGACCGCCGTTGCCGAGATGCTGGCTCGCAGTCTCGGTTGGGATGATGTCTCGTTCCGCCAGGCGGCCGTTGGCGGTCTGCATCCGGGAAGGAGCGCTCAGGTGTTGAAGGGAGACACGGTTATCGGATACGTTGGTGAGCTGCATCCGGCTTCGGCCCGCGCCTTCGACTTCACCGACCGGGTGGCGGTCCTCGAGGTTGAGGTCGCTCCCCTCCTGGCGGAGCCGGCGTGGTGGGGATTCGGCTCTCCGAGCGTCTATCCGCCCCAGAAGTTCGATCTCGCATTTGAGATGGAGTCGACCGTCCCGGCCGCCAATCTGGTTGCTGCGGTGCGGTCCTCGCTTGGTTCCGAGCTCGAATCGGTGCGGCTCTTCGACGAGTTCGATCTCGGCGGGGGCCGCAAGAGCCTGGCAGTTACCGTGGCCGTACGTGCCGCCGACAACACACTCACCGACGATGAGGCACAGAGCTTTCGACAGGCCATAATCGACCACGTCCAGTCCAAGCTGCCGGTCAAGCTCCGCGGCGGCGAGTGAGTCGGGCGCTCCTCCGTCTCATGGATGGTCCGGTCGAGGAGATTGCTCCCCGTCTGCTTGGGCTGCGGCTGCGCACAGGGCTCGGGCCCGGCCCCACCGAGGTCATGATCACTGAGGTCGAGGCCTACGCCGGCGATCGGGATCCAGCCAGCCATGCCTATCGCGGCCGAACTCCTCGCAATGCTTCTATGTTCGGTGACCCGGGCACGCTCTACGTGTACCGCTCATACGGGATCCACTGGTGCATGAATCTCGTCACCGGTGGACAGAACGATCCCTCAGCCGTCCTGCTGCGGGCGGGCAAACCGGTCGTTGGGGCCGATGTCATGGCGCGGCGCCGGGGACGCTCCGACCACCTGGCCGACGGCCCCGGCAAGCTCACCCAGGCCCTGGGTGTCACCGGCGAAGCCGACGGTACCTCAGTCTTTGGCGGTCCAATCGAACTGATGGCGGCGCCCAAACCTGTCGGCCACGTCATTGCCACCCCGCGGGTCGGCATCTCAAAAGCAGTCGCCTGGCCCTGGCGCTTTGTATTGGTGGAGGCGTAGTCCCGGGCCCGCGGAACGGCGGCTTCACTCAGCTCTCTGGCGGGTAGCGGGCCCGCGGGTAGCGGGCCGCGCTCTCAGCTCTTCAGCTTCGCCCGCATCCGTTCCATCGCCTCCTGAGTGGCGACCTGGTTCGCCATGGCGTTGGCAAGCATCGTTTCGGCTTCGTTCAGCGTGTCCTCTGCTTGCTTCTCGGCCTTGGCGAGGATGCTGGCAGCCCGCTCTTCGACGTCGGCCAGTACCGCTTCCTTCGACTCGATGACATCGAGCCGCTGCTTGAACTCAGACCGCAACGTCTCCATTTCGGCCATGTGCTTGGCGGCCTCGGCTCTGACTTCGGCGGCGCTGCGGCGATCCTCCTTGGCGGCGGACAGTTCTTTGGCAGCATCCCGACGCATGTCCTCGGCTTTGCTCGAGGCTTCCTCGTTCTTCGTCTGTGCTTCCTGGAGGAGGGCGGTCGCCTTGTCCCGCAGGCTCTCCGCCTCGCCCCGAGCATCCTTCAGGAGGCGGGACGCCTCGGAGCGGATCTCATTCACCTCGAGCTTCGCCTGGGCCTGGGTCTCCCGTGTCTGTGACAGGATTCGTTCGGCCGCCTGCTGGTCGGCCGTCGCCTTCTTGCTGGCAGACTCTGATGCCTCCAACTGAACCCGGGACTCGTGCTTGAGGGCGGTGGCCTCTTCCATCTTGGCAGTCGCATCATGCTCCCGGGTCTCGAGTGAGCTCACGAAGTCGGCTACCTCGGCTCGCTGACGGTCGGCCTCGGCGCTGGCAGCAGCCCGGATGGCCTTCGCCTCGGAATGAGCCTTCTTCTCGGCCTCGGTGAGCTTTCCAAGCACCTCCTCGGCTGTGGTGCGTTGAGAGCGCGCCTCGGCGAGGAGGGTGCGGGCGTGGGCGTCGGCGTCGGCATTCGTCTTGGCGGATTCGACCTCAGCCTCCTTCAGGGCGGCCTCCGCCTTGACGTGGAGCTGGCGGGCCGAGCCGCGCATCCGCTCGACTTCCTCCTGGGCCGACGAAAGGATCTGGTTGGTCTTCTCGCGCAGGCTGTTGGCTCTGCTCTCGGCTGACTCGAGTACCTTCGTTGCTTCCTGCTGCTTGGCCGTGGCGCCGGCCTCAGCGGCCACCACCTCGTCCTGAGCGCGCTTGCGCATGGCGGCACTCTCGTCCCGGCTGCGAGCGAGCTCCTGCTTGGCGGCGGTGATGGCCTCGCCGGCTTCCTTCTGTTGCCCGCGGACTGAGACAAGCAGAGCCTCGGCTTCCTTCTGAGCGGCGGCCCGACTCTGCTCGGCGCTGCTGAGGAGTCCGGCGGTCCTGGACTCCGTTGCCTTGGCCTTTTCGAGCTCGGCGCGGGCACCGGCCAGGACGGTCGCTGCTTCCTTGCGGCGCTGCTCGACGTCATGCTTGCCGGCCGCCAATTCCTGGGCGGCCTGGTCGGCAAGGCGCTTGGCCTCGGTCTGGGCTTCTGCGAGGGCGGCGCCGGCCCTGGCCCGGATCTCATCGCTGTCGGATTGTGCTTTGGCGATCTTTTCCTTGGCACGGGCATCTGTCTGGGCCAGATCGACTTCCTTCTTCCGAAGAGCATCCATCTGCTGAGCGGCCTCAGCCCGGATCTCTTCGGACTCGGTCTGGGCCGAGGAGAGGAGCGCCAACGCGTCCTTCTGAAGTCGGGCGGCCTCGTTCTGTGCATCGGCTAGTGACTTTTCCGCCGCGGCCCGGCTTCGCTCGGCCGCCTGGCGAAGCTTGGCCGCCTCCTGGCGGGCGCTGGCGGCAGCTTGATCCGCCTCGTGAGTGACCTGGGCACCTTTCTTTTTCGCCTCCTCGAGAACGGCTGCGGCCTCGGCCTTGGTCTTGAGGGCCGAATCACGGGCGGCGACGAGGGCCTCGTTGGCCTCTGCCAGGGCGGCCTTGGCTTGCTGGCGAGCGTCGTGAAGTAGCGCCTCGCTGTCGGCCCTGGCAGCTGCTCCCTCGGCCGTGACCTCAGCGACGATCGTCTCTGCCATCGCGTCGGCGTCGGCGAGGGCGTCCTGCCGGCGACGAGCTTCCTCGAGGAATCGGCGCGCTTTGCCCAGGAGGCTCTCGGTCTCCATCTTGCTGGCCTCGGCGAGTTCCTGCGACGCCGCCAGCGCGTTGGCGCGATCTTGCTCGGCTGAATTGAGGGCGGCCCGCGCCGTCTTCCTCATTTCGCCTGCCTCGGTTCGGGCCGCGGTGATGATGTCGGCCGCTTCCTGCTCGGCGGTCGTAACCCGTTCTGCCATCGACTCGGCCGCAGCGAGCTTGCTGCTCGCGATCGAAGCAAGGGAGCTGTACTTCTCGGCGGAGGCGTCACGGAGCTGAGTTGCCTCTTCCTGAATCTTGGTGGCCTCCTTCTCAGCGTTCGCCAGCAACGCGGTGGCAGCCTTCTCGGCCTCGACAAGTGTTTGACGCGCCTGACGGGTGGCCTCGGAAAGTGGTATGGCCTCGGTCTCGGCTTGCGCGACGAGGGCGGCCGCCTTCTGTTTGGCCTCGGCGAGTTCCTTCTCCATCTGGACCGTGATCTCGTCGCGGACATCTACCTTGGCCGACTTGAGGGCTTCGCGTGCGTCCGCCAGAGCCTTCTCCAGGGCTTCGACCCGGGTCAGTTGATCGGTCGCCGAGCGACGCAAGCGCGCCACGTACTTGTCGACTTCACCTGGTTCGTACCCTTTGCGGACGACTTTGAAATCGCCCTTAGGGAAGAGATCGCGCGGTTTGGCTTCCGACACCATGGTGTTCTCCGTCTGTGTTAGCTCCGTATCACTACAGGGAAACCCAAGATGAGTCTTCTGTCAACACGTTCAGTGGCGAAACGATCACGCAGCGTGGTTAGGGGATCGATCCAGGATTCACCCATACCGTCACGGTACCATCCGCCGGCGACCCGGCGCCCGGCGACTGTTTCCAGATGAGACCGGCCCGGCGGGCCGCGTCTACCGGGTTACTTTCCGCCTCTTCGACGAAGCGGACGGGGATTCCGAACACACCAAGGGTTGCCGCGGCGGCGTCGGCCGTTGACCCGAGCACGCTCGGCATGGTGGCTCCCGGCGCGGGACCGGCCAGCGTGAGAGTGACGATCGAACCTGATTGGGCCGGAGCCCCCGGGTCCGGAGCCTGTCCGAAGATGGTGCCTTGTGACAAGGATCCTCCATCCTTCCAGTCAAGCCGAACCTCAAACCCGGCCCGGTTGAGCGCACTGACCGCTTCGCTCAACTCAATTCCGATCACCGGTGGGACCTGGCCCGCGCCGATCCCCACGATGTTCGACGGATTGTGGATCGGGCAGATGACCGTTGGCACATCGCCTGGCGGGAGCTGCAGCCGGTGAATGTGCTCGTAGGGGCACAGCGGACCGGCCAGGTATCCGGTCGACAGGTCTACGTCGACGCCGACGGTACCGTCGGCGTCGGCCACTGCCAGCTGCGAATAGGGGACCGTGGCGAGGGCGTTGAGGGAGAACAGCGCCCAGATCTCCGCCGGCCAGGTGCCACCGGTCACGGTGATCGGTGTGGCCGGCTCCTCCATTACCTCGTTCGTCGCTGCGAAGCCGACCCAAACCGAGGTGACGAGCTCGGGGGTGTAGCCGACGAACCAGGCGTCGCGATGCTCTTGCGAAGTACCGGTTTTGCCGGCGATCGGTCTCCCGATGCGAGCCCGCTGGGCGGTCCCGCGTTTGACGACCTCGGTGAGGGCGATCGTGACCTCGTCGGCAACCTCGTGGGATATGGCCGATGTGATAACCGGTTCGTTCTCGACAAGGACCTTGCCGTCATGGGTCTCGATGGCGGTGAACATGGTCGGGGCGACGTGCAGTCCGTCGGCTGCGAACGTGCCGTAGGCCGAAGCCATCTCGAGAGGGGTGACTTCCTGGGCGCCGAGTGCCAGCGAGTGGAACGGCTGGAGGGCGGATGTGATCCCGGCCCGTCCGGCGAGATCGGCAACCTCGACCGGGCCCACCTCGTCCATGACGCGGGCGTATACGACATTTACTGAGTACACCGTCGCTTCCAGAAGGGTGAGAGGCGGGAACGCCGACTGGTTGTAGTTCTCAACCGTCCAGATGCGAGAATCGGTTTGGATCTCGACCTGGCGCCCTGCCTCAAAGATGTCATAGAGGCTGGCCCCGTCCTCGAGCGCCGCCGCCAGCACGAACGGCTTGAACGACGAGCCCGGCTGACGCCGGCCCTGGGTGGCCAGGTTGAACTGGGCGATCGGGTCGTCCTCGTCGTAGAAATCCCGGCCCCCGACAATGGCCTTCACGTACCCGGTCCGGGGATCGATCGAAACGAGGGCGGCGTCGGGACCCTTCTCCTCGACCATCACGGCCCTGATCGACTGTTCGGCGGCTTCCTGAATCGCCGGCTCGATCGTCGTGAATATTCTCAGCCCGCCCTGGAAGAGGGCGTTGTAGCGGTCGGTAGGGGTCTCGCCAAGCCGATCATCATCGAGCAGCTGCTGTTTCAGCTCCTCGACGAAGTAGGGGTAGCGGGCCCTGGCGAGTCGGCGGGTCGGTTCCGCTAGCCGGACCTCTTCGAAGCTGGCGGCGGCGGCCTCCGCCGCCGAGACGTAGCCCTGCTCGACCATCTTGTCGAGAACGATCTTGCGCCGGGCAATGGCTGCTTCGGCATCCGTGCGGGGGTTGGTGGCTCCCGGCGCCTGGATGAGGGCGGCCAGCAAACTGGATTCAGCCAGGGTGAGCTCATCGACGTCCTTGCCGAAGTAGTGGACGGCGGCGGTCCCGACGCCATAGGCGCCGTCGCCGAGATAGATCGTGTTCAGGTAGCGCTCGAGGATCTGCTCCTTCGTCAGGCCCTCCTCGAGTCGCACTGCCAGAGCGGCTTCCTCGAGCTTGCGGTCGTAGGTGGCGGCATTGGTAAGGAGAACATTCTTGAGGTACTGCTGGGTGATGGTGCTGCCACCCTGCACGATCGCTCCGGCCGCCCCGTTCGCATCAGCTGCCCGCATGATCGCCCGTAAGTCGACGCCGGGATGATCCCAGTAGCGCTCATCTTCGATGGCGACCACCGCGTCGATGAGGTGCTGGGGGATGTCTTCGTATACGACGAGGGTGCGGTCTTCGCCGGCGTGCCAGTGAGCGAGGATGGAGCCATCCGCCGCATAGACGACGGTGGTGAGGGCGCTCTCGCCGATGCCGGGATCTTCGAGGGGGGAGACTGTCAGGCTGCAGGCGCTCGCCACCAATGCGAATGCCAGCAGCCAATGAACGCGAAGCGTTGCCGAAATCCAGCGTCGGTTCCCGCGTGTCATTAGCCGTCCTTACTCGCCGATCACGGTACCGACCGACCCCCTCCTAGCGGTGGATTTCGGACGGGATCATCAGGACTTCGCGAGGTGGCCGGTAGTCTCGGCCCATGATCGACATCGACCGCCTTTTACAGGGCTCCGACACCGTCGTTCCCGAAGACGAGTTCCGTGAGCGGCTCGGTGAAGGGAAGCCTTTGCGAGTGAAGCTAGGGATGGATCCCACCGCTCCCAAGGTGACGCTCGGATGGGCCGTCGTGCTCCGCAAACTCCGCCACTTCCAGGAGCAAGGACACAAGGCCGTGCTCATTGTTGGCGACTTCACTGCCCAGGTCGGTGATCCCTCCGGCAAGAGCGAAACCCGCAAGCGGTTGACGGAGGCAGAGGTGCGTGGGCACGCCGAGAACGTCCTTGACGGCTTCAAGAAGGTGCTCATCTGGAACAACGATGTCCTCGAGGTGCGGTACAACTCCGAGTGGCTCGCGGAGCTCGATATGGGCGATGTGCTCGAGCTCACCTCCAAGATGACGCTCGCCCAGATGCTCGAGCGCGACGATTTCTCGAAGCGGTTCGCCGCCAATCAGCCGATCTCGATGATGGAGTTCATGTACCCCCTTCTGCAGGGCATGGACTCGGTCGCCGTCGATGCCGACATCGAGTTGGGCGGATCCGACCAGCTCTGGAACAACCTCGTCGGTCGTGAGCTCATGGGCCGCTACGGCAAGCGGCCGCAGATGGTCATGACTCTTCCGCTACTAGTCGGCACCGACGGTGTTCAGAAGATGTCCCAGTCGCTCGGCAACTACATCGGGGTCGACGACGATCCCGCCGACATGTTCGGCAAAGTCATGTCGATTCCCGATGAAGCGATGGAGCCGTACTTTCGACTGGCGACCGAGATGGCGCCAGACGACGTTGACGAGTTGCTGGCCGGCCTGGTCGACGGCTCAGCCCATCCGGGGGACACCAAGCGCCGTTTGGGTAGGGAGATCGTGGCCCAGTACCACGACCCCCGGGCCGCGGCCGACGCCGAGGCCGCCTTTGATCGGGTGTTCCGGGAGAAGGATGCCCCTGAGGAGGTCGACGAGTTCATTCTCCCCGATGGCGATCCCGTTTGGCTCCCCGGCGTCTTGAAGGATGCCGGTCTCGTGAAGTCTTCAAGCGAGGCCAAGCGGCTGGTCGCGCAAGGAGCCGTCAAGATCGATGGCGAACCGGTGGGGGAGGAGCTGGCCCGAGCGTCGGTAGGTGGCCGGGTCGTCCAGGTCGGGAAACGACGGTTCGTCCGCCTCGTCGAGCGTAGCTAGCAGCCGTCCGCCGCTCGGCGATGAAAGGGCGCTTGGCAGTTGACAGTTGACCGTTGACCGTTGACTGTTGACAGGGATTCAGCCTTGAGGCTGAATCCCTTGGATCTCCCCGGTGATGTGCCCCCATTGGCGTGAATCGAAGCGGTCGGTCCACTCCTCGGTCCGCCAGTCCTGGCGCACCTGGCGCCGCTTCTGCACCTCGGTAGCCGCCTCGCCCAGTGTCGTGATGAAAGCCATTAGCTGCTTGCGCATCCGGCACCTCCTTTCGCCATTCGACGACGGCGGGGGAGGATGTGGTTCCCGGCCGGCCCATGTCTCACAGAGTCTCCGGTGAGATATCGTTGGGGCATGGGAAACAAGAGCGAGACCGGTATCGGCACGCAGATCATCCTGGCGATCCTTATCCTGTTCATTGCCTGGGTGGTGCTCAAGTGGGTGATTCGAGTCGTCGTGTCTGTGGCGATGACCGTTATCGTGCTCGGCGCGATCCTGTTCGCAGCGTGGATCTTCATAGGCAGACGGTCTTCCGACTAGGTCCAGAAAAGGCGCGAAAATCAGGCCTATTCGCTTGCCATGTATCGGGGGGACCGTGCTAGTGTTCCTCTTCTGCCTCCCCGCGCGTGTATTCACGCACGGGGGTTGGGGCTCCTTGACAACTAAACAGTGTGCTTAAAAAGCCAGAAGTGAATCCTCTGGTTCGTCGCTTCCACTTCGGTGAGAGGCAATGGGCCGGGGGACGGTTCGCGCGCAAAGACAGAAGGTGACAGCCGCTGTCGGAACGCGCGAGTCGGTCAAGATACTTTGAGATGAATAACAGGGATCCCCGGTTTGGCCAGGAATCCCTGTGGATCGCTCTACAACATGATTCCAGTGGATGCGCCCGGCTTCGGTCGGACGCAGTCACAGAGGGTTTTCGATGGAGAGTTTGATCCTGGCTCAGGATGAACGCTGGCGGCGTGCTTCATGCATGCAAGTCGAACGAGAACCTCTTGATGGGTAACTGTCGAGGGATTTCTAGTGGCGAACGGGTGAGTAACACGTGAGTAACCTGCCCCAAAGACCGGGATAGCCCATGGAAACGTGGATTAATACCGGATACCCTCTCGGGATCGCATGGTCCTGCGAGGAAATGCTCCGGCGCTTTGGGATGGACTCGCGGCCTATCAGCTAGTTGGTGAGGTAACGGCTCACCAAGGCTCTGACGGGTAGCTGGTCTGAGAGGACGAACAGCCACACTGGGACTGAGACACGGCCCAGACTCCTACGGGAGGCAGCAGCAGGGAATATTGCACAATGGGCGAAAGCCTGATGCAGCGACACCGCGTGCGGGATGACGGCCTTAGGGTTGTAAACCGCTTTCGGGAGGGAAGAAAATGACGGTACCTCCTAAAGAAGCTCCGGCCAACTACGTGCCAGCAGCCGCGGTAATACGTAGGGAGCAAACGTTGTCCGGATTTATTGGGCGTAAAGGGCTCGTAGGCGGTTCAACAAGTCGGTCGTGAAAGCCCGGGGCTCAACCCCGGGATGCCGGTCGAAACTGTTGTGACTAGAGTTCGGTAGAGGTGAGTGGAATTCTCGGTGTAGCGGTGGAATGCGCAGATATCGAGAGGAACACCATTAGCGAAGGCGGCTCACTGGGCCGATACTGACGCTGAGGAGCGAAAGCGTGGGGAGCAAACAGGATTAGAAACCCTGGTAGTCCACGCCGTAAACGATGAACACTAGGTGTAGCGGACTGATTCACGTCTGCTGTGCCGTAGCTAACGCATTAAGTGTTCCGCCTGGGGAGTACGGCCGCAAGGCTAAAACTCAAAGGAATTGACGGGGCCCCGCACAAGCGGCGGAGCATGCGGCTTAATTCGATGCAACCCGAAGAACCTTACCTGGGTTTGAC
>CAXMQV010000027.1:0-6185 GCA_964195905.1 uncultured Gammaproteobacteria bacterium | reverse complement strand
CCCCCCGCAGGGGGGAGCCCGGCGGAGCCGGAGGGAGGCGGGAACGCTTCGCGTTCCATGGGAGCTACTTCGTAGCTCCGGCTCGAAAAGGTGCCTCGATCGGACGCCCCCTCCGCCCCTCCGGGGCACCTCCCCCTCCGGGGGAGGAAACGGGATCTGGGCTGGTGACCGATGACAGGTGACCGATGACAGGTGACCGGCGACATCAATGGCGGCTGCCGCCGCCATTGATGCTTGACCCTCCCCCTCTGGCGCGGTATGTTGATTACCAGGACAACTGAACAGATCTCCCGACAGGTTGAGATCCCATAGCACGTGAAGTGCGAAGATTTGTTTATCTTCGTATACGTGATAGTCTTGTCGTTCGCCGTCCCTTGCCGCCCTTTTTTAGGAGGAACCCGCCTTGGCCCCTGCGCGTGTCGCCCAGCGTTTGTCTTTTGCCAAGATCCCCGAAGTCCAGCCTCTCCCCGATTTGCTGGCCACCCAACACGAAAGTTTCAACTGGTTCCTGGAAATAGGTCTCCAGGAACTGTTCGACGAGGTCTTTCCAATTGAAGACTTCACCGGAAGTCTCGCCCTCGACCTGACGAAACATTGGTTCGCCGAGCCCACCCTCACCATCGATGAGGCAAAAGAGCGCGATTCCAACTATTCGCGTCCGCTGTTTGTTACTGCCCGCTTCATGAATCGCCAGACCGGCGAGATCAAGGAGCAGCAGGTGTTCCTCGGCGATTTTCCGATCATGACGGCGAACGGGACTTTCATTGTCAACGGGACCGAGCGCGTCGTGGTCAGCCAGCTCGTCCGGTCGCCCGGCGTCTACTTCGACCAGGTGATCGACAAGACCTCCGACAAGGACCTTTACACCGCCAAGATGATCCCGGGACGGGGTGCCTGGCTCGAGTTCGACACCGACAAGAAGGACACCGTCGGTGTGCGAGTGGACCGCAAGCGTCGCCAGCTCGTCACCACGTTCCTGCGGGCGCTCGAGATCGGCGAGAGCGACGAGGAGATCCTCGAGCTGTTCGACGGTGCCGAGTCCATCAAGAACACCCTCGAGAAGGACACGACCACGGATCGCGACGAGGCCTTGCTCGACCTGTACCGCAAGCTGCGCCCCGGCGAGCTCACGACCGTTGAGTCGGCCCGCGGGCTCATCAACACTCTCTTCTACAACCCGAAGCGCTACGACCTCACCCGGGTCGGCCGCTACAAGCTGTCCGGCAAGTTCGGCCGCGAGGTGCTCGATTCGGACAAGTACAACAACGAGGAGCACGGGCTCCTGTCCCGCGATGACATCCTCGATGCCATCCGCTACATCGTCGCCCTCCATGAGGGCCGCGACGGCTACCGGGTCGACGACATTGACCACTTCGGCAACCGTCGCATTCGGACGGTCGGCGAGCTCATCCAGAACCAGGTGCGCGTCGGGCTCACCCGCCTCGAGCGGGTGGTGCGCGAGCGGATGACCACCCAGGATCCTGAGGTCATCACGCCCCAGAGCCTCATCAACATCCGGCCGGTGGTGGCGTCGATCAAGGAGTTCTTCGGAACCAGCCAGCTCAGCCAGTTCATGGACCAGCCAAACCCGCTGGCCGGCCTCACCCATCGCCGGCGCCTGTCGGCCCTCGGCCCTGGCGGTCTGTCCCGCGAGCGGGCCGGGTTCGAAGTGCGAGACGTTCACCCGTCTCACTACGGGCGCATGTGTCCGATCGAGACTCCGGAGGGCCCCAACATTGGCCTGATTGGATCGCTCGCTACCTATGCCAAGGTCAACCGGTTCGGGTTCATTGAGACCCCCTACCGCCGGGTAGACAAGGGCAAGGTCACCACGAACGTCGACTTCCTGACAGCCTCCGAAGAGGAGAGCTTCGTCATCGCCCAGGCCAATGCCCCGCTCAAGGACAATGGCGACTTCGCCAATCCGCGGGTGCTGGTGCGCAAGACCGGCGGAGAGATCGAATACGTCACCCCCAAGGCCGTCGACTACATGGACGTGTCTCCCAAGCAGATCGTTTCGATCGCTACCGCCCTCATCCCGTTCCTCGAGCACGACGATGCCAACCGCGCCCTCATGGGTTCGAACATGATGCGCCAGGCGGTGCCGCTGCTCAAGGCTGAGGCGCCACTGGTCGGCACCGGGGTCGAAGGCCGGGCCGCCTACGACTCGGGCGACATGGTCCTGGCCGAAGAGGCCGGCGAAGTCGTCGACATCACCGGCGACCACATCGTGGTCAAGGAGTCCACCAACAATCGCAAGAAGACCTACAAGCTCAAGAAGTTCGAGCGCTCCAACCAGGGCACCAACTTGAACCAGAAGCCGGTGGTATTCGAGGGTGACACGGTCAAGAAGGGCGATGTGCTCGCCGACGGACCGTCCACCGATGCCGGCGAGCTGGCGCTCGGAAAGAACCTGCTGGTCGCCTTCATGCCCTGGAACGGCCACAACTACGAGGATGCCATCGTTCTCTCGGAGCGGCTCGTGAAGGACGATGTGCTCACCTCGATTCACATCGAGGAGTACGAGATCGAAGCCCGTGACACCAAGCTCGGCGCCGAGGAAATCACCCGTGACATCCCCAATGTCGCCGAGGAGGTCCTCCGTGATCTTGACGACGAGGGCATCATCCGGGTGGGGGCTGAGGTCGGCCCTGGCGATTACCTGGTAGGCAAAGTGACCCCAAAGGGTGAGACCGAGCTCACCCCTGAAGAGCGCCTGTTGCGGGCTATCTTCGGGGAGAAGGCTCGCGAGGTCCGCGACACCTCTCTCAAGATTCCCCACGGCGAGGGCGGCAAGGTCATCGACGTCAAGGTGTTCAGCCGTGACGCAGGCGATGACCTTCCCCCCGGTATGAACCAGCTTGTCCGGGTCTACATTGGCCAGCAGCGCAAGATCTCCGAAGGGGACAAGCTGGCCGGTCGGCATGGCAACAAGGGAGTGATCGCCAAGATCCTTCCCGAGGAGGACATGCCGTTCATGGTGGACGGCACCCCGGTCGACATTGTTCTGTCCCCACTGGGCGTTCCGTCCCGCATGAACCTCGGTCAGGTGTTGGAAACTCACCTCGGCTGGGCTGCCGCCCGCGGATGGAAGCCGTTCAAGCTCGATAGCCCCGCCAATGGTGGAGCCGATGCCTGGCAACGGGTCGCCAGCCCGGTCTTCGACGGTGCCCGCGAGGGAGAAATCGCCGAGCTGCTCACGAACTCGCATGAGAACCGGGACGGCGTCAAGCTGGTCAACGACGAGGGCAAGGCCCGCCTCACCGATGGACGAAACGGCAAGGCGTTCGACCAGCCGGTCACCGTCGGTTACCTGTACGTGCTGAAACTGCTCCACCTGGTGGACGACAAGATTCACGCCCGTTCCACTGGCCCGTACTCGATGATCACCCAGCAGCCCCTCGGCGGTAAGGCCCAGTTCGGCGGCCAGCGCTTCGGTGAGATGGAAGTGTGGGCGCTCGAGGCCTACGGCGCCGCCTACGCCCTGCAGGAGCTGCTCACCATCAAGTCCGATGACGTGAACGGCCGGGTCAAGGTGTACGAGGCGATCGTCAAGGGCGAGAACATCCCCGAGCCGGGGATACCGGAGAGTTTCAAGGTTTTGGTGAAGGAAATGCAGTCACTCTGCCTCAACGTCGAGATGCTCTCGGCCGGTGAGGAAGTGCAGCTCAAGGAGCTGGACGAGGACGTGTTCCGCACCGCCGAATCACTGGGCATCGACATCTCGCGTCCCGAACGGACCGAGGCTTAGGTGCTCGCAAGCTTTAACGAATTGATTACGGACTGAGAAGGGGACCCGCGTGCCACAACTGTTCGATGAACTGAAGATTGGCCTGGCCAGCGCAGACGAGATCCGTGCCTGGTCCTTTGGAGAGGTCAAGAAACCCGAGACCATCAACTACCGGACCCTGAAGCCGGAAAAGGACGGTCTCTTCGACGAGCGGATCTTCGGTCCGTCGCGCGACTGGGAGTGCTACTGCGGCAAGTACAAGCGGGTCCGCTTCCGCGGCGTCGTCTGTGAGCGCTGCGGTGTTGAGGTCACCCGCTCCAAGGTCCGTCGCGAGCGGATGGGCCACATCGAGCTGGCCGCTCCCGTAACCCATATCTGGTACTTCAAGGGCGTGCCGAGCCGCCTCGGCTACCTGCTGGACATGTCGCCTAAGGAACTCGAGAAGATCATCTACTTCGCCGCCTATCTCGTCACCTCGGTCGACGACGACAAGCGCCAGAAGGATGTCTCCGAGCTCGAAGAGGCCATGCAGCACGAGCTGGTCGCCATCGCCGAAGAGTTCGAGGAGTGGGAGGGCGCCCGTCTCGAGCGCCTCGAGCAGGAGCTCGCCCAGATGGAAGAGGGCGGGGCCGCCACCCAGGAGATCAACGCCCGCCGCCGCGAAGTGGATAAGGAAATCAAGGATCGTCGCGAGCGCTCGGCCAACGAGCGTGAGCTCGTCGAGGAGGCCTTCGACACGTTCCGCACGATGAAGGCCAAGACCATCGTCGAGTCCGAAGCACTCTGGCGTGAGATTGTCGACCGTTACGAGGGCTACTACACCGGCGGTATGGGTGCCGAGGCAGTCAAAGACCTGCTCGGCCGCATCGATCTCGACGCCGAGATCATCCAGCTGCGCGAGGACCTGGACGCCAAATCGGCCCAACGCCGCCAGCGGGCCACCAAGCGCCTCAAGGTCGTGACCCCGTTCGCCGAGGGCAAGAACGCCCCGGATTCGATGGTGCTCGAGGCCGTTCCGGTGATTCCGCCCGATCTGCGTCCGATGGTGCAGCTCGACGGTGGCCGGTTCGCCACCAGCGACCTCAACGATCTCTATCGCCGTGTCATCAACCGCAACAACCGCCTCAAGCGGCTGCTCGATCTCGGGGCTCCCGAGATCATCGTGAACAACGAGAAGCGCATGCTGCAGGAGGCCGTTGACGCCCTCTTCGACAACGGCCGGCGCGGCCGGGCGGTGACCGGACCGGGCAACCGCCCGCTCAAGTCGCTATCGGACATGCTGAAGGGCAAGCAGGGCCGGTTCCGCCAGAACCTGCTCGGCAAGCGGGTCGACTACTCGGGCCGCTCCGTCATCGTGGTCGGTCCCCAGCTCAAGCTGCATCAGTGCGGTTTGCCCAAGAAGATGGCCCTCGAGCTTTTCAAGCCTTTCGTGATGAAGCGGCTCGTCGACCAGGACCTGGCCCAGAACATCAAGTCGGCCAAGCGGATGGTGGAACGGGCCCGTCCCCAGGTGTGGGACGTGCTCGCCGAAGTCATTCAGGAGCACCCGGTGCTTCTCAACCGGGCTCCGACGTTGCACCGCCTCGGGATCCAGGCCTTTGAGCCGATCCTGGTGGAGGGCAAGGCCATCCAGATCCATCCGCTCGTATGTGAGGCGTTCAACGCCGACTTCGACGGCGACCAGATGGCCGTGCACCTGCCACTGTCAGCTGAGGCTCAGGCCGAGGCCCGGGTCCTCATGCTGTCGACCAACAACGTGCGCTCACCGGCCAGCGGCCGGCCCATCGTCACCCCGTCCCAGGACATGGTGATCGGGGTCTACTACCTGTCCGAAATGGTCGACGACGCCGACGGCGCCGGGCGGATCTTCCTGAACGTGGACGAGGCCTTCATGGCCCACGATCTCGGCGAGCTCGATTTGCATGCCCCGATCAAGCTGCGGCTCGGCGAGTTGGCGGGCGATGCAGAGATGCATGCTTCCCTCAAGGACCGCATCGGCGAGCTCTTCACCGAGGAGCCCGTCGACGGAGCAACGTTGACCGAAACCACGCTGGGCCGGGCCCTGATCAATCAGGCCCTTCCCGCCGACTTTCCGTATGTGGACGCTCCCATCCTCAAGAGCGACATCCGCACTCTCGTCGAGGAGATCATCGATCACTTCGACAAGTCGGTGGTGCAGAAGACGCTTGATGCCATCAAGACCCTCGGATTCACCTATGCGACCCAGGCCGGTCTCACCATCGCCCTCGACGACGTGAAGACGCCGCCCGAGAAGAAGCAGATCCTCGAAGAGTTCGAAGATCGGGCCGAGAAGGTGGAGCAGCTCTATCAGCAGGGTGTGATCACGGACGACGAGCGCCGCCAGGAGCTCATCGAGATCTGGACCGAGGCAACCGATCGGGTGAAGGACGCCATGGAGGTGACTATGAAGTCACACCGGTTCAATCCCATCGAC
>CAXMQV010000026.1:0-5637 GCA_964195905.1 uncultured Gammaproteobacteria bacterium | reverse complement strand
TGACTGCTCCAGGGCAGCCACACCGCGGCCGGTCCGGTAGCGTTTGGATATGGCCGTTGCCGTGCGTGTCGAAGAAGATCACATGGTCGTCGAGTTGGGCGGTTGGGATCAATTCCTATCCATCAAGCGCCGGCTCGACGTCCCGTTGATCGCCATTACCAGCATCGAGGCGAAGAGCCGGGAGGAGATCCAACGACTCCCGGGACGGTGGCTGCGCCTTCCCGGCACCTACGTGCCCAGCATGGTCCATCACGGGTCATACGGCCGGCGTCCCCACCGGGACTTCTGGGCACTGTTCCGTCAGGAGCGCGTCCTCGTCCTTCGGATGGACGGATGGGACTATGAACGGGTCGTGCTCGGGATGGATGACCCCGATCGGGTCGCCGCCGACCTCACCCGGATGGTCGGCTAGGTGGAAGACGGATCGCGGAGCTTCCCACAGCCGATCCTCCTGGTTGGTCTCATGGGCACCGGCAAGACGACGATCGGGCGCGCCCTGGCCGATGCGATCGGTTATCGATTCGTCGATAACGACGCCGGAATCGAAGCCGAGTACGACGCAACCGGAGCCCAACTCGCCGAGCAGCTGGGGGTGGAGGGCCTCCACCGGATCGAGGCCGAACAGCTCGCCACGGCCGTCGAGTCGTTCGGATCAGAGCCGGTCGTCATCGCAGCCGCCGCCAGCGTGGTCGACAACCCGGACAGCCGAAGACTGCTGAGCCAACACACGGTGGTGTGGCTCGATGCTCCTCCCGCCTATCTGGCCGAACGGCTGAGATCCGCCGATCACCGGCGGAGCCTTGGCCTTGATCCCGCCGGGTCTCTCGGGCGATTGTCTGCGGAGCGCCATGAGCGATTCACCGGCGTGGCTTCGATCACCGTGGCCGTGGAAGGCCGAGCGGTTCCGTCGATCGTCGATGAGATCACAAGCCGGCTCGTACCGCAGCACCGGGCCTACTCGGATCTTGCCGACTGGTTCCACCTCATGACTGCGCCGGCCGACTACGCCGGGGAGGCGGCCTTCTACCTACGTGAGCTACAGAAGGCAGCCATCCGACCGATCAAGACGATCCTGGAGCTAGGAAGCGGCGGTGGCAACAACGCGTCGCATATCAAGCAGCACGCTGCCCTTACGCTGGTCGATGTCTCGCCTCCCATGTTGGACCTGAGCCGGACGATCAATCCAGAGTGTGAACACCTCGTCGGAGACATGCGATCGGTCCGGCTCGGCCGGCGCTTCGATGCCGTCTTCGTGCACGACGCCGTCGGCTACATGACGACCGAAGAGGATCTGCGGGCCGCCATCGAAACCGCAGCCATGCATTGTGAGCCGGAGGGAGCCGTTCTGTTCGCCCCCGATGATCTGGTCGAGACCTTTCGACCTGGTGACTCCTCGGGAGGTCACTCGGACGGGACGAGAACGTTTCACTATGACTCTCATACCTGGGATCCCGACCCGAACGACTCCACCTGTCTGATGGAGATGACATATCACCTCGAAGAAGCTGGTCGACCCGACCGCCTGATCGAGGATCCCCACCAGCTCGGATTGTTCCCGCGTGCAACGTGGCTCGATCTCTTCCGCGGCGCCGGTCTCGACCCGACCATCGTTCCGTCTGAGCACAGCGAACAGGATCACGTCGTCGATGTCTTCGTCGCCTCGCCCCACCAGGACCCGGCCCGGTAGGGTCGCGTCAGCCGCAGGAGGTTCCCATGAGCGATCCGTCTTTCATCCCGTACCGCCCACCCCGGATTCCTGAAGGTGAGGTAACCGAGCGGGCGGAGTTGTTCTACGACCTCGTGGACGGGCGCCGAAGCGTGCGCATGTTCAGCGACGATCCCGTGCCGCGGGAGGCAATCGAGCGAGCCATCGCCTCCGCCTCGACAGCACCCTCGGGCGCCCACCGCCAGCCGTGGACATTCGTCCTGATAGGCGATCCCGCCGTCAAACGACAGATCAGGGAAGCTGCTGAGGAGGAAGAGCGAACCAACTACGAGGGGGGCCGCCTCCCCGACGATTGGCTCGAGGCTCTGGCGCCGCTCGGCACCGACTGGCACAAGGAGTTCCTCGAAACAGTCCCATGGATCGTGGTCCTCTTCGAGCAGAGGTACGGGCTGGATTCAGACGGCCGCCGGCTGAAACACTTCTATGTAAAAGAGAGCGTCGGCATTGCCTGTGGAATGTTCATCGCGGCCATCCACCAGATGGGCCTGGCCACACTGACTCATACGCCGAGCCCGATGGCCTTTCTCACCAAGCTTCTCGGCAGACCCGAGAACGAGCGCCCGTTTGCCATGCTTCCGATCGGCTATCCCTCGGACGACTGCCTGGTCCCCGACATCAAGCGAAAGAGTCTCGAAGAGGTGATTGTTCGGATCTGAAGGGGCTCGCTCCGCTCGCTGTCAACTGTCAACTGTCTACAGCTCATCCACTGGTTCGAAGTGCAGGTCGATCGACACAGTCACGACCGGCTCCATCTTCAGCACGAGCAAGGTTGGTGGTTCGAGGCCCCACCAGCCGACGTCCATCTGTGCGCTGCCGGCCAGATGACAAGTCGACGCCCCGTCATCGATGAGACTGATGTCCCCTTCGAGCTCCACGTCCTTGCCCAGGAAGGTGATGGTGCCCTTGATCGTGGCGGTGGGGCCTGCGACGGCGACAACGTCGGTGAGCTCTCCCCGGATGGTCGGGTAGCGCTTGGCGTTGAGTCGGCGTCGGGTCTCGCGATCGACGAGCGGATTGCCGGAACGAAATTCGATCACCGCGATCTCGACCTCGCCTCGCAGGGAGGTCTCCGGGACGAAGCTGCCGTCAACGATCGAGGCCTCGAGCCACCCGTCCGGAGTGACGTTCACCGTGATCGGGTGCAGAGAGGTCTCCCCGACAATGGTGACGGTTGACTGGTCGGGTGATAGCCGGTAGCGCTTGATATCAGTCACCTTTCGACGCTACTGCACAGTGAACCGAACGCATCGTTCATGTCACCTGGCTGATCTCGAAGAGATGGCCGTCGGGATCGCGGAAGAAGCAGCGGATCTCGCCACTCCAGTCGTATGGGGGAGTGAGGAACTCGGCACCCCGCTCCCGCAGGATTCCGTGGGCCGCCCGGCAATCATCGACCCGGATCGTGAATGAGTGGTCGACCGATCCGGCGTGGCCGGGAGCCGCAAACGCGATTCCCGGCTTGTCGGGCGTCGGTTCGCCACCGGTAACGAGCAGCAGCCAGGTCCCGTTGAACGTGAATACCGCCGACGAGCCACCGTACTCTCGATAGAGCTCGGCCCCGAGCACGTCTCGATACCAGGCAACCGACGTCTCGAGGTCCGAGACCACGAGGATGTGGGTCAGGGTCATGTCGGGAGTGGGGAACTCACTCACGAGATGAAGCCATGAACTCGCTCGAGCTGGTCGATTCCGAACCGGGCGTCGTCCTTGCGGCTGGGCTCGGTCAGCTGAGCCTGGAGAGCGGCCAGTGCCTCCCCATAAAGGTCACGACCGGAAGGCTCCCCGTCGGCGATGCGGGCGAGTCCCAGATATCCGGCGCCGATGAGAACGGGGAACGGCGCCAGCGAGGTGATCTCGTCGTGGTCACCGGCCTCCCGGGCGGCCCGGCGGGCGTGTTCCAGCGAGCGTTCCATGCAATCGGCGGCGGCGGCGGTGTTGCCGAGTCGGAGCTGGTGGTAGCCAAAGGCCCACCACCCGAGGTGTTTGGATCCGTTCGGCTTGTCGAGCTCGGCACGGAGCCCAACCGATTGCTCGGCAACCTCGACCCCGCGCTCGAAGTGCCTCCGTTGGCGGGGCTCGTCATCACCCGGCCAGCAATCGGCAATGTCGGCTGCGAAATTGAAGGTGAGTTCGGCGAGAACACCCAGGTAGTCGTTGCGTTCCCCGGGGGGTACCGTCTCGGCGCGCTCGCCGAGCCAGGCGCAGCCGGCGTTCACAACCTCCATGTAGGCGTCGAGACTCTTGCCCCTCCACTCTTCAAACGCCAGTCCCTGCCGGGCGAACCGAAACAGGGCCGAGCGCTCGGCATCGGATTCATGCCCAAGGATGGCGGCGACGAAGGATTCCGGTCCGCCCTGCTCGAGGATCGACCGCAGTTCGGGCCACTGGTCAACGAAGTAGGCCTGCTCATCGCCGAGAGATTCCATGGGCAAAGAATACCGGTGGTCCCGGCCCGCGCGCCAAGTCGCGCAAGCCCGGCCACCCGCCGGTACTTGTCCGTTGGGGAAGGGAGGGAGGAAATCGGGGGATACCTTGTGCCGATGGTCCCAGGTACCAAACTTGCCCGATGAGCAATGATCCGATCGCCGAGACCGAGCGGTGGTTTCTCCGTCGGGGAGTTCCCCATCTCATCGCCAATTACAACGCGGCCGAGGACGTCTTCACCCGGGTGCTGCCGCTTCTGAGCGCCATATTCCTGTTCAGCATGATCGGCGCCCTCAGCGACGACTTCTCGATCGCTGAGAACATCGGCGTTGCCGTCGGCGGGTTCGGGATTCTGCTTGCCATCTGGGCAGCCGTGAACTGGCTGCGAGGTGTTCGACCGCTGCTGGCCCGCCCCGCCCGGGTCGGCCGTCTCGAGTTGGCGGTGTTTGTGTTCGGCCCGGCCATCGTTCCTGTGGTATTCGGAGGCCAGTTCTCGACCGCCGGGCTGACCATTCTTTCGAACATCGCCATCCTGGCCTTTGTCTATCTGGTAGCCAGCTACGGAGTGCTGGCGATTCTCGGGTGGGCGGTGCGCCGCCTGTTCAGCGACCTGGGCGGCGCCATTCGCATCGGTATGCGAGCGCTCCCGCTGCTGCTCCTCTTCAATGCATTCCTGTTCATCAACGCCGAGGTCTGGCAAGTGACCTCGCGGATAGATGTGACCCTGCTGGCGGCGGCACTCGGGCTGTTTGTACTGCTCGGGGTGGTCTTCCTCCTGTCACGTCTGCCCGGCGAGGTGAGTGAACTGGCCACCTTCCACTCCAGTGACGAGGTTGAGCGCTTATGTAGCGGCACCCCGATGGCCGGCAGATCGGGCTCCTCCGACCTTCCCGACTACCCATTGAGTCGACGCCAGCGGGGCAACGTCGGACTGGTGCTCGTCTTCAGCCAGGGAGTCCTCGTGCTTGCCGTGAGTGTCTTCATCGGGTTGTTCTTCGTGGTGTTCGGGCTTCTCATCATGAATGTCGACACCCTCGTGCAATGGACCGAACAGCCGCTCAACGAGTTGTACTCCTTCTCCTTCCGGGGCGACCGGATCGTCCTCACCGAGGAGTTGCTGCGGGCCGCCGGATTCCTGGCCGCGTTCTCGGGGCTCTACTTCACGGTCAACGCCGCCACCGAGCCCACCTACCGCAAGGAGTTCTTCGACGGTCTGCTGGCCGAGGTCCGCCAGTCGATGGCGGTGCGTGAGGCCTACCTCAAGGCGCTTGAAGGGTGACGCGAATGAGCCCCACCTTGCGGCGGGGCCCACTCTGTTCGATCTACGAGCTGAGGAGGAGTCCAAGGAAGGGAGATACTCCACGAGTGGAGTATGGACCGTCGTATTTCGAACTACCAACAGATTTCGGCGTCGAATCGGCCGGGCTTGAGGAACTTTTCGGTCGTTAGGCTGCGGCCGTGTTCCAACGCCTCTGGCCACCCCTGGT
>CAXMQV010000025.1:0-9665 GCA_964195905.1 uncultured Gammaproteobacteria bacterium | reverse complement strand
TGAGTGAGGACGGGATCGCTGGCCGGGTCGGCATTGGCAGCCCGGATGTCGATGTCATAGTCGGCGGCCGGGAGGGTGAGCGGATCGGTGACGGTGCCGTACTCGAAGTCCTCGAGGGTGAGGGCGTCGTTCACGTATACGTCAACGATCAGTCCGGGCACTCCGTGCACCACGGTTACTTGTCCATCGCTCGCCTGGGCGAATGCCGTTCCGGGCACCACCAGGAGCATGAGAGCGACGAGAGTCATGATTGCTTTGCGCATTGTCTCGTTCCTTTCGTTTCTGATTGAGACTTCGAGTGGTCTACGGACCCCCGGAGTTTCGGGATGACCTTTTAGTGATAAATTATCTACAGCGACTAATGTGGATCGTGTGAGCACCGTCACCCTGCAGGAGGCCGCCGATCAGCTCGGCGTGCACTACATGACCGTCTATCGGTATGTGCGGCTCGGCCGGCTGCCGGCTCGCAAGGTCGGAGGCACCTGGGAGGTTGATGCGGCCGACCTCGAGGGCCTGCGCCGCGGACACGATCGTTCGGTGCAACCCAAGCGCTCTGCCGACTGGGCGAAACGCCTGGAAGCCCGGCTCCTCGAGGGTGATGAGGCGGGAGCGTGGGGGGTGGTCGAAGGGGCGCTTGGCTCCGGGAGCGCCCCGGCCGAGATCTACACGGGCCTCGTTGGGCCGGCGTTGACGTCAGTAGGGGAGCGGTGGCACACCGGCGAGCTCTCCATCGCCGAGGAACATCTCGCAACGTCGGTGGCGCTGAGGCTCATCGGACGGATGGGGCCGCGATTTGCCCGCAAGGGGCGTCCCAAGGGTGCAGTGGTGGTGACGACCCCGCCCGGGGAGCGCCATGTCATTCCGAGTCTTATGGTCTCAGATTTGCTGAGGGGTGCAGGTTTCGATGTCTTGGATCTCGGGGCCGATGTTCCGACGGCGGCGCTGAGCGACATCGTCGCCGGAGTCGACAGTCTCATAGCGGTGTGTGTCAGCTCAACGAGAGCCAACGCCGACCGGGCGATTCGCAGCACCATTAAGGCGGTGCGCAAGGTACGTCCCGAAACCCCGCTGTTCGTAGGAGGCGGGTCCGTCCTCGATGCTGCGCACGCCGGAAGCCTCGGCGCCGATGGGTGGGCGAAGAACGGTCCGGGCGCGGTCGACCTCGCGCTTGAAGCCGCCGCCGGCTGATTGCCCTTCTCCCCGGAAGCCGTGCTACTCGTTGGCGCCGACTCCGACCGGCACCCATCTCTGCTCGGCAGTCAGGGTGATGCGCTGGGCCATGCGCTTGAAGATGAGCACGTGAAACGGGACGAGAACCAACCAGTAGAGCCGTCCCGACAAGCCACGGGGCAGGAAGTAGGCAGTCTGCCGGAGCTCGGTTCCGTCGCCGGAGGGCTCAGCCTGGAACTCGAGCCACGCCTCTCCGGGTAGCTTCATCTCGGCCCATAACTGGAGGCGGTGATCTGGCTCGACGATGGCGACCCGCCAGAAGTCGACTGCTTCACCGGGTCGTACTTCCTCGGGATGGCGCCGGCCGCGGCGCAATCCGACCCCACCGACTGCTTTGTCGAGCATGCCGCGCAGCTTCCACGCCCAATCGAAGGTGTAGTAGCCGACATCGCCACCGATGCGGGCGAACGCCCAGAAGACATCGGCAGGCGGAGCCGACGACCAGACCACTTGTGCGTCGACCTTGAGGGTTCCGCCCGCCCACGTCGGGTCGGATGGCTGCGCTTCGGCCGGTGAGGCGGCCGCATCGGACCAGCGGGTGTCTACCTCGGAGTCGATCGAGCGGCGCAATGCCCGCCGCACGGCGTCCCGAAATGGCAGTAGCTCCCCGGAAAGGCGCTCGGTAACGGTGTTGTCGGCAACAGTCACTTCGTTGCGGAGGCTGTTGACGAGGGGTTTGGCGACTCCGGTGGGGAGCGGCGTGACCAGTCCGATCCAGTGGCGGGAGAGCTGGGGGCTCAGCAACGGAACAGGGATGATTAGCCGGCGGCGCAATCCGGCCTCCTCGGCATAGATGCGCATCATCTGTTCGTAGGTGAGCTGGTCGGGGCCGCCCACCTCCCAAATGTGGTCGGCTCCGTCGCTCGTCGTGAGTGCCCCGATCAAGATTTCGACGACGTTGCGGATGGCGATCGGCTGGCAGCGGGTGCGCACCCACTTGGGAGTAACCATCACCGGCAGGACCTCGGTGAGGTACCGCATCATCTCGAAGGAGACAGAGCCCGACCCGATGATCACCGCCGCCCGGATCTCGGTGACCGGAGTTGTGCCCTCGGCCAGGACTGCGCCGACTTCCTGACGGCTCGCCAGGTGATCGGAGAGGTCTTCTCCTTGGCCCAGGCCCCCCAGGTAGACGATGCGGCCGATTCCCGCCTTGGCAGCTGCTCTCTGGAAATTCTCGGCGGCCTGGCGATCTCGCTCGCGGAAACCGTCGCTGCCGCCGTCCATCGAATGGACCAGGTAATAGGCGACGTCGCATCCGACCATGGCGGGTGCCAGGGTGGCGGCCTCGAGCACATCTCCCTGGACTACCTCAACCCGGTCGCGCCAGGGGTCCTGGGCCAGTCGCTTTGGATCGCGAGTCAGGCAGCGGACGTCATGCCCGGCCGCCAGTAGCGCCGGGACGAGCCGTCCCCCGATATAGCCGGTAGCCCCGGTGACAAGAACACGCATCTGGCGAGCGTACAGACATGACTGTGGCTAACCCGTCGAGAGCCGGCCGCTTCCCGTCGCCCGTTGGCGATCCGGCTGCCGGCTGCGAGCCACCGTTGCCGGTCGGAACCCTGCCTACCTGTCTCGCCCCTCTGTTGCCGATTTCGTTCTTCTCGCCAACCTTTTCGACCCTCCGCTTGACGCAGCCAATATTTAGTGCTAAAACTGTCTCCAGCACATCAAACAATTAGTGCTAAAGCCAAATCAAGGGGGCTTTGAAATGGAAACCATGCTCAACCAACACACCGACGCAACGTTGGTGCAACTCGTTGCCGATCAGCACGAGGGCGCACTCGCCGAGGTGTACCGCCGCCACGGAGGTCCGGTCTTCGGTCTCGCCAAGCGGCTGCTTCGTGATCCCGATCTCGCCGAGGAGATCGTGCAGGAGGTCATGCTGCGCCTCTGGAACAACCCGGAGAAGTTCGACGAGACACGGGGATCACTCCGCTCGTATCTCTTGTCGCACACCCACGGCCGGAGTGTTGATCTCATCCGCTCCGAGTCCGCGCGCCGTATACGAGAAGAACGCGACGCCAAGCTTGCGGTTGAAGCAGGGTTGAGCCTCGAAGAAGAAGTATGGGAAATGGCCCTCGCCGACCACGTCCGGAGCGCTCTGAGCGAACTTGACGAGGGGGAGCGAAAGGCCATCGAACTTGCCTACTTCGGCGGCTACACCTACCGCGAGGTGGCGAAGCTGCTGGATACGCCAGAAGGAACAATCAAGAGCCGGATCCGATCCGGGCTGCAGCGCCTCAACGGCCTGCTTGTCAAGTCGGGACTGGCACCGGTCGCCTGAGCTGCCGGGACGAGAAACCGAGAGAGCCGTGGAACACGAAGCGATAGAAGAACTGCTCGGGGCCTACGCCCTCAATGCGGTAGAGCCGAACGAGGCATTACTGATCGGCGCCCATATCGCACACTGCTCCGAGTGTCGGTCTGAGTTCGAGCAACACCTTGAAGTTGCCGCCCTCCTCCCCGCCAGCGCCAGCTTCGCCCCCTCTTCTGTCTGGGACACCATCTCCGACGAAATCGCTACCTCGGAAGGGTCCGGAATCTCGGGGCAGATCGCAGCCTCCAGCGAAACAGCCGAATCCTCTTCCGACCGATCGGACAACGTCATCAACCTCCCTCTCCGGTGGCTCCGACCGATGGCGGCTGCCGCGGCCTTCGTATTGATCGCCGGCGCCGCCGTGGTGCAATCGGTCCGGGTTGGACAAATCAATGACGACCTCGCCGCAGAGCGAGCCACCGTGGCCGCACTCGCCGATCAACTCGACCAACCCGTGCTCGACACCGCCGTCTCGCGAGCGCTGGAGGATCCGCTATCGCAGCAAGTTGTCCTCGGTTCAGAAGCCAGCGGCTCGAACGCCATCATCGTGCTCATGCCGGACGGAACCGGCTACCTTGCCGAGCACTCGCTCAAACCACTCCCGATCGACCGGACCTACCAGTTGTGGGCCATCGTCGACGGGAAGGTCATCTCGGCCGGCATTCTCGGCCCCGAGCCGGGCGTGGTCCCATTTCACATCGACCCGGACGGATTCGAAGGGTTTGCAATCACCGAAGAAGTCGTCGGCGGCGTGCCCGCCTCGCAGAACGAACCGGTGGTCGCCTGGTTGGCGGCCTGAGCCGTTTCCTGGTACCAACTGTTCGTGAATCCATCCCCGGTCCTGACACGTCGCCTTCGATCGATCAGTGCGGTTGTGGCCCTTTTCGTGGCCGCAACGCTGCTGCTTCCGCTCCTGGCAGTGGTGGCCTTCGCCTTCGATGCGTTTCGACTCGCCACCGGCCATCGTCGATTCGTGGCCCTGCGGTTGACCGTCATCGGGTGGGTGTACCTGGCGGCCGAGGTGGTCGGCATCACCGCGCTCGGAGTGCTCTGGGTGCTCTCGGCCGGAGGTAGGGCCCGGGGTTTCTTCATCAGCGGCACCTATGCCATCCAGCGCTGGTGGGCGGGAACGCTGTTCTCGGTAATTCGAACGCTGTTCGGATTGCGGGTTGAGGTGGACGGGGCAGATGAAGTGGCCCCGGGCCCGATCATCGTGTTCATGCGTCACGCCAGCATCCTCGACAACCTCCTGCCGAGTGCGCTCATCACCGCCTCCCATGGGATCAAGCTCCGGTACGTGCTGAAGAAAGAGCTGCTGGCGGATCCTGCCCTCGACGTCGCAGGCAGCCGTCTCCCCAACTACTTCGTCGACCGTGCCGTCGGGGGCACAACCGAGGTGGCAGCGATCAAGAACCTCGGCATGGGGCTGGCGGCCGATGAGGGCGTCCTCATCTACCCGGAGGGAACCCGCTTCACTCCGGAGCGCCGTGACCGAGCCCTCGCCCGCCTCGAAGAGAAGGATCCTGGGTTGCTCAGCCGGGCCCGGGCACTGACCTCCGTGCTCCCGCCGCGAACGGGCGGACCGCTCGCATTGCTCGACGGAGAACCGGCCGCCGACGTCGTGATCGCCGCCCATGTCGGTCTCGACGGGTTCAGTCACATTCGGAACATCCTCGACGGCGGCCTGGTGGGCGGTACGGTTCGGGTCCGGTTTCAGAGATTCCCCGCCTCCGCCATCCCGGCCGGCTCGGAACTCAGGATCGAATGGCTGTACGACCGGTGGGCCGAGGTCGATGACTGGATTCGACAGGTATGAGCTCGGGGCTGGTCTGGTTTCGGCGCGATCTCCGACTGGTCGACAACCCCGCCTGGGCGGCGGGCACCAAGCGGCATGATGGGGTGACCGCCTTGTTCGTCATCGATCCCAGTCTCTTCCATCCCGGTCATCCTCGTAGCGACCACCTGCTGCATTGCCTGTCCTCACTCGATCGCGAACTGGCCAAGCGGGGCGGCCGCCTCAAGGTGCGGTATGGCCCACCTGCGACTGTCGTGCCGGACGAAGCCCGGGGACACGACGCCGCCTACTGGAACCGCGATGTCAGTCCGTACGCAGCCGAGCGCGATGCGGCCGTGGAGGCCCGGCTGGATGTGCCAACGGAGACCTGGTTCGGCTCGCTCGTCCAAGGGCCGGGGTCGGTCCTTAACGACCAGGGTGGGACCTACAAGGTGTTCACTCCGTTTCACCGGCGATGGATCGACACCCCTCGTGACCCGTGGCCCTCGCCCGGAGATGCCACGATTGCCGACCAGCCTGGAGACGGCCTCCCCGCCGCCGAGGGGCCTCCTGCCACCGAAGCCGGTGAGGCCGCCGCGCTCAAGCGCCTCAGCGAGTTCGGTGACCGCGTTGCCAACTACCCGGAGGAGCGCAATCGTCCCGACCTGGATACGACCTCCCGGCTTTCGATCGATCTCAAGTACGGAACGGTTAGCCCTCGTACCATCGCCGATGAGCTCAGCCTCCCGGCTGCCGAACCGTTCATTCGACAGCTTGCCTGGCGCGACTTCTACGCCCACATTTTGCATGCCTTCCCCCACACCATCGATCACGCCCTTCGGCCCGAATATGACCGGGTGGCGTGGCGGGATGATCCCGAGGGATTCAGCGCCTGGCAGGAAGGCCTAACCGGCTACCCAATCGTTGACGCCGGGATGCGCCAACTGCTCGGGGAGGGGTGGATGCACAATCGGGTGCGGATGATCACGGCGTCGTTCCTGGTGAAAGACTTGCTCATCGACTGGCGCCTCGGCGAACGGCACTTCCGGCGCCTGTTGCTCGATGGCGATGTGCCCCAGAACGTCGGCAACTGGCAGTGGGTGGCCGGTACGGGAGCAGATGCGGCTCCCTACTTCCGCGTGTTCAACCCGGTGAGCCAGAGTCAGAAGTTTGATCCAGCGGGCGACTACATCCGCCGGTGGGTTCCCGAACTGGCCGCACTGCCCACCGAGCTTGTCCACGCGCCCTGGGAGGCCGGCCCGCTTGACCTCGCCGCCGCCGGGGTGGTGCTGGGCGACACATATTCCGCACCTATCGTCGACCACGCGATCGCTCGGCTCCGAACACTTGATGCGTATCAGAAAGCAAGAGGACAATCCTGACCATGCCGTCATTTTTCGACAAGGCACTTGATGCCGTCATCGCACCCGGTTTCTCCAACATCGGGTACAAGTGGCGAAGCAAAGCTTGGGACCCGATTACCGAATCTCTGATCGGGCGGACGGTTGTCGTCACGGGCGCCACGAGTGGCCTCGGCAAGGCCGCTGCCGTCGACCTCGCTCGGCTGGGGGCAGACGTTATCCTGGTCGGCCGCAATCGCGAGAAGACCGAACGGGTGCAAGGGGAAATCGCAGCCGAGACCGGAAGCGACACGGTCCGCTACGAGATCGCCGATCTCAGCCTCATATCAGAGATCCGCTCGCTCGCTGATCGCCTTCTTGCCTCCGAGCCGTCCATTCACGTGCTGGTCAACAATGCTGGCACGCTGTTTGTCGAGCGCTCCGAGACCTCAGAGGGCATTGAGAGCACTCTGGCCACCAACCTCCTCGGTCACTTCCTGCTCACCAACCTGCTCATTCCCCGCCTGGTCGAGTCGGCTCCATCTCGCATCATCAATGTTGCGTCGGGGGGCATGTACAGCCAGCGCATCTCCATCGGGAACCTCCAGAACGACGAGGGGGAGTACAAGGGCTCGGCCGCCTACGCCCGCACCAAGCGAGGCCAGGTGATCCTCACCGAGGTGTGGGCCGAACAGTTGAAGGATTCCGGCGTCACCGTCAGCTCGATGCATCCCGGGTGGGCCGATACCCCCGGGGTCGTCGATTCGTTACCCACATTCCACAAGATCACCAAGCCGTTCCTCCGCACGCCGGCCGAAGGTGCCGACACCATCGTGTGGTTGGCGGCCAGCGATGAGGCCGAAGGGCGGTCGGGCCTGTTCTGGCACGACCGCGAGCCCCGCCCCACCCACAAATCGAATCGCACCAAAGAACGACCCGAAGCAGGTGAAGAATTGTGGGGCGCCCTGACCAAGCTCTCGGGCCGGTCTGACGCCTAGGTGTTTGCGGCCGAGTAGTACCAGCCCATCCTCCCTGCCGGTTCCAGAGCGGGTTCGAGGTCGCTGAACGGGACGAGGTGGCCGTCGTTACGGGCGGCTTCCCTGGATTGGTTGGCCGATCTCGCAGATAACGGAAGAGCTAGCGCCGAATGCCGTTTCTGGCGCTGTCAAACGGCGCGATTGGAGTGTCGCGGGGTGTCGTTATTCGCCAGCTGGTGCCGAGCATTTCCACGTAATGGTAATGATCCGGGATTACCGGATATCTCTCGGTCTTGGGGTCGTTGGTGGGCTGTGGTCCGCGTGATTATGCGTGCCTGCTCGGGACCAGCTGGCCAATCCGCATCTCACACTCCTTCCCGTTCGCGCGTCATCACGCGCAACCCCGGCACACAGCCGTGGCGTAAAGGGCCTCGAGCCGCTGGACTGTGATTGGCGATCCGCACACCAGGCACAGGCCGTAGCCGCCTGAGTTGATACGGTCGAGGGCCTCATCGATGGCAGCGAGACGGCCTTCGATCGCGTCGGCCTGGATGGCGGCTTCGTCATCGGTGACGTCGTGGGGTTCGTAGTCGGCGCGACTCATCGCCGCGGCGCGTAAATCCTCGAGCAGATCCCTCAACCGGGCGCGATCATCGACAAGCCGGTATTGCTGTCGCTGCTCAAGGTTGGAATGCGCCGTCATCGCTCGGCCCCCGGACCGGCGCCGAGTCCAGCCAGTGATCGGCCCCGGGAATGGTGGGTTCTCAGGTGGTCCCGGTCGATGTATTGGCAGGTCCGTTGGCTGCATCTGACACACCTGGGGGTGGCTGGCAATGCCCGGAGCCGGTCGAGCGGGATGCCGCTACCACAGTCGATGCAGTACACGTACGTGCCGTCGGTGACCCGAGCCAATGCCTCGTCGATCTCCCAGAGACGACGCTCGACCCACTCGGCAAGCATCAAGGCTGTTGTTGCATCGGAATCTGCCGACGGATCTTCTTGATCGAACAGATCACTGAGATCCCGCTGGCTCAACGCATCCTCCACCTCGATCCGCAACGCCTCCGCACACCCCGCTACCGACGCTCGGCGGGTCAACAAGAGGTCGGTGAGGGAGGCGAGGGTCCTCGGCGCGAAACGGGTGGTACGGGTGGTGGTGGCAACCATTGGGTCCTCCTGAGAAAGTCGAGTTTCACGTCACTTTGTCGTGAAGGTCTCTCCCGCCCCAGGAGGGGGCCTGCGCTGCCGGGCCTGATGGCCGTGTTGACGACTGCGCTCGTTTGGGGATACTCCCCGTTCACCGCCAATGGCAAAGCCCACGAAACAATTCTCGAATTCATTACCTGTCGAGTATTGGAATCGCCGACTCCTATTGTCGGCCTCTCAGCCGGAAAGACTCCCAGCTCTCCCTTGTCACGTGGGCTCTACCACCACCTAGTAAACCGCAAACGACGGGTCATCGATAGTGCCGAAAGACTCACAGTTTTCATTCGCTATCGACTTACCAGCATCGAGGAGTTCGAGGACCCCTGCCACGGAAACTGGGATGGATGTCGATACCGCACACGGACAGTCCTCTCGAGGTCTCACCCGGGCCCAAGCCAACCATCCCAACTCCACAAACCAGGGGTGCAAGATGACAACCGCCTCTACCAGACGCCAGGTTCTCCCGCCAGACTGACAGTTGACGGACAACCTGGCGCGTGACGTGGGTTGTCACAAGCGAACGGAGACCCAGATGGTCACCGGTGGCGAAGCGATCAAGGCCGCACGACGGCACCGCGAGGCGCTGCGTGAAGCGATGATCGGACTGGAAGCGGCGGTTGCCTCCGCCTCCCGGGGCCCATCCTGGGTTGCCAGTCTTGAGCATCATGTGGAGAGGCTCCAGGCCGCACTCAACGACCACATCCGAGTGGTGGAGAGCGCTGAGGGCATCATCACTCAAATCCTCGAAGATGCGCCACGGCTAACCAGTCACGCAGAAACGCTGTATGACGACCATGGCCGGCTCACCGTCCAAGCCC
>CAXMQV010000024.1:0-25807 GCA_964195905.1 uncultured Gammaproteobacteria bacterium | reverse complement strand
GGGACTCCCTCCTCAAGCCATCATCCTGGATGTGCAAGGAGATGGGGCCGGTGACGTCGCCGCCATCGCCGCCAACCCGTCATTCAGCGGCATTCCGCTCCTCGTCTTGACCTCAACCGGCCAGCGCGGAGAGGCCGCCGAATTCCGTGATCTGGGCGCCGCCGCCTACCTCACCAAGCCCCTCGAGCAAGGTGAGATGATGGAGGCGATTCGTGCTGCCACCGCCTTCGCCGAGGCGGGCAATCGCGGTGAGCTCGTCACCCGGCACTGGTTGCGAGAACGCCGCCGTCGCTTCCATGTGCTCGTGGCCGACGACAGCCCCACCAACCGGCACCTTGCCAAGAGCTTGCTCGTCAAGCGGGGCCACACGGTGGTGACCGCCAATGATGGCTTTGAGGCGGTGGCCGAATTCGAAAAGGGAGGCATCGATATCGTGCTCATGGACGTCTCAATGCCCGAGTGCGATGGTCTTGAGGCAACCGGGATGATCCGTCAGCAGGAGTCTCTGTCGGGCAGCCACGTGCCGATAATCGCCCTTACCGCCCATGCCATGGACGGCGACCGCGAACGCTGTCTGCAGGCCGGCATGGATGCCTATGTGTCGAAGCCGTTCAATGCCGATGAGCTGTTTGCCACCATGGCCAATCTCGTGCAGGTGCCGGACGAGGCGCTCGTGTTTGAGCCGGAGCCGAAGCCGAAGCCGGAGTCGGAGCCGGCTCGGGAGGTGGCCACCGCCCTCGACCGCCATGAGGCCCTGCAACGGGTGGAGGGCAACCTCGAGTTGTTGGCAGAGATGGTGGGGATGTTCGTCGATGAGTATCCCTCGGTGACCGATGCCATCGAGGCAGGCCTCGCCGGCAGCGAGCTCGAAATGGTCGCCTCCGCCGCCCACCAGCTCAAGGGAAACCTCGCCACGTTCGCAGCCAGGGACGCGGCCGCCGCCGCTGCCAAGCTGGAGGCTATGGCTCGATCCGGCGATGCCGATGGCTCGATCGCCGCCTGGGATCAGTTCCTGACCGCCTTCTCTCGCGTAGAGCCCGAGCTCACCGCATTGCGGGCCGCCTGACCCAACCGCACGCACGAATGCCGGGAGCTGGCATACTTTTGGCGTGTCCCGTGCGTCGCTTCCCTTCCTCGCCCTGCTTGTGCTCGCTCTTTCGGTGGCTCCATCGGGCGCGACCGCTTCGGATCCCCTCAGCCTCGATGTTCCACGCCCCGCCAAATCGGTGGCCGAAGGCGACTTCCTCGGCTCATCCCATCCCGATCTGGAGGTCGTAGCCCGGGTCCTCGGCGGCAGCGTTGGCGGGTTCTGGGCAGCCGACGTCCGTGGGCCATCCCGGCAAGGCCTGCTCAGCGGCTCCGCAGATGAGCTGCGCGGTCTCGTGGAGTCGGGGGTGGTGGGGGGACTGCAAAGAGTCGTTGAGATGTGGGATGCCGGGGTTGTCTCCCAGGGGGTCATCGGGAGCGAGATCGAGGCCTGGCACGGGGCCGGATGGACAGGACGCGGAACGAAGATCGGCATACTCGACAGCTCATTCACCGGCTACGCGGCATTGCTGGGCGCCGAGTTGCCGGTCTCGGTGACCACGGCCAGC
This sequence comes from uncultured Gammaproteobacteria bacterium, assembly GCA_964195905.1. Classification (GTDB taxonomy): domain Bacteria; phylum Actinomycetota; class Acidimicrobiia; order Spongiisociales; family SHLN01; genus SHLN01. The sequence goes on along the minus strand of CAXMQV010000024.1, from coordinate 24,212 downwards.
TTCCACTTTGAGGGTCTCGAGCGGGGATCCAACAGCCACGGGACCGCCGTGGCCGAAATCGTCCACGACGTCGCGCCGGGCGCCGAGCTCGTTCTCGTCAACGCCGACTCCGACCACCTCAGCGATGCCGTCGACTTCTTCATCACCGAAGGCGTCGACGTCATCAACCTGTCCGGCGGATGGTCGGTCGGCCCGTTCGACGGCACGGCGGAGCAGGACGTGCAGGTCAACCGGGCCATCGACGCCGGAATCGTGTGGGTGAACGCCGCCGGGAACGAAGCCGACCAGCACCTGGGAGGTACCTACCAGGACGGAGACTCAAACGGCTGGGCCGAGTTGTCGGGGGAGGTAGAAATCAATGACTTCTTCGTCGAGGCCGGTGACCAATTCCAGATCATCCTCAACTGGACCGATCCGACCGAGGACCTCGACCTCTGCTTGTGGGATCTCGACAGAATCCTCGTTCTTCCTCCGGCCGAACAGGTTCCCGAGAGCTGCTCCGATGGATTGCAGAGCCAACCCTGGGACCAGCCGCTCGAGGTCATCGATTGGATCAACACGTATCCCGACACTCGGTGGTTTGGGTTCTCCCTCGGAGCGGGTAGCACGCTTAACCCGCCGACTGGACAGGCCTACGACGTCTTCACCAATGTGGTTCTCGATCTCGGAATCCAGACTCCCGAGTCCAGCTTGCTGGTCCCGGCTGCCACGGAGCGGGTCATTACGGTCGGGGCCGTTCCCCACTTCAACCACGGAGTGATCGAGCCGTTCTCGAGCCGGGGTCCCACTGCCGACGGACGGGTCAAGCCCGACCTGGTGGGCCCGGACGGCGTCTCGACCGCCACCTTCGGTGGTAGCTTCTCGGGAACCTCGGCCTCCTCACCGTTCGTGGCCGGGATGGCCGCTTTGTACCTCAATATGCACCCGGGGACTACCCCCATCGACATACGGCGCGAGTTGGGACAGCTAGCCGATGGTGCCGGCAAGAACAACACGTTCGGCTGGGGATATGCGCGGTTGAGTGATCCGGGTGGAGAGCGGGTGGCGTTCCAGGACCCGGGCTCTGGCAGGTGGTCGCTGCGGTTGCCCGATGGGAGTGTCGAGTCGTTCTACTACGGGCTCCCCGCCGACGATCCCGTGATGTGTGATTGGAACGGAGACGGGATCGACACTCCCGGCCTCTACCGGCGCTCGGACGGATATATGTATCTCCGCAACACCAACGACTTGGGTGTAGCCGATCTCGAGTTCTTCTATGGAATCCCCGAGGACATTCCCGTGTGCGGCGACTGGGACCGTGACGGCATTGACACCGTGGGGATCTACCGCCCATCGCAAGCCAGGTTCTTCCTCAGCAACACCAACGAGGAAGGCGTTGCCGATGCGGACTTCTACTTCGGGACGTTTGGGGATGTCCCCTTCGCCGGCGACTGGGACGGCGACGGCATTGACACCGTTGGCCTCTATCGGCCCTCAACCGGATTCGTCTACATCACGAACACGAACGAGACCAGAGTTGCCGACTTCGAGTCCTTCTTCGGTGTTCCGGGTGACCGGTTCGTAGTCGGGGACTGGGACGGCGACGGCGATGACACGTTTGGCATCTTCAGGCCGTCTGAGTCGATGTACTACCTAGCCAACGAGATCGGCCAGCTCGTGACGACTCAGGTGGTCGACTTCGGGTTTGCGAGCTCGATGCCGGTGGCGGGAGTATTCGAGTAGGACTGCCTACCTGTCGGACAGGACGGTGGCCACCAATGGTGACCATGGATCCACCCGTCGTCTGGCGGCCAGCTTCGAAGACGAGTTAGAGAAGGGCGAGGACGGCTAGTCGAGAGTCGGTGCGGAGTCTGGATGATCGCCCTGAGATGTTCGGGCTCTGCGCCGAAGCAATCTGGCGGGGTCCACTCGCCACTTTGCCAGCCCGGTGACGGCTACGGCGACGATCTGGTTCCTTGCATTCAGGAGTCTGTTCGCCGCCTTGAAGACCTTGACCGCCAATTTGGTCGGTGGTCCGGAAAGGGCCGCCGATCCTTCCAACCATGAGAAGCCCCACGAGAGGTCTTTGGCGAACGCCTCATACGGGTCACGGGTGACACGGGCGCCCCCGGTTAGGCGGCGTGTCACCCTCCAGGCGATCTGCCACAGCGTGCCTACGGTGAGCCGCCTGGCGAGAGGAACGGTCCGAACATGCACGTCGTTGGGGTCATAGCTGACGGGTGCCCACGCAATGGCGCTCACCTCTGATCTCCGCGGCTTGGCCATGAATATGTCCATGGCCAAGCGGCCCGATTCGGCCAGTTCCGTGACCCGGTCGGGGACCAGTCCGACGGCAACCGCTTCGCCGGCCAACGCCGCCGCCGTCTCCTGAATCGTCATCCGCAGAGCGTCTTCTCGGGGGTCGTACGGCTCCTCCTCCAGGACTGGAGCTGCCTTGTCTCTGTCGAGCATGTATCCAAGGGTTCGGCCGTGGTCCGCCAGAGTGAACACCTGGTCGAGCAGGCCTTTGTTGTCGAAGATCGACGTGCGCCCGGGGAATCTGATCCCGTAGTCGAGCTCCTCCACGATGAGGCCTACTGCCCGGCCGTGTTCGTCCGGTCGGGTGCGATGGTGGGCGATGCCCAGGTAGTAACCCAGCATGTGGTGTTGGCCGGCTGTGCCCAGGATCTTCTTGAGCGCCCGTTGTCCGGTCAGGTTCCATCCGATGTCGACCAGCGCCCATTTGTCATCGTCGAGCAGCCCTTCCTGCGAGAGATATTTCAAGGTCACTTCCCGGGCCCGGCGGGCGTTGTCCTCGACGAGCCGGGTAACGTTGGGATCCGTGAGGACCTCCCAGAAACGTTCGGCTTCTTGGGCGTCGAGCTGGCGATCCCAGGTGCTCGGTGGGAAGCCGTGGCGCTTGAGCGCTTTGCTGATCATGTCGGGAGTGATGTGCAGCTTGCGCAGGTTGTCCTCCGGAGCCATGGACTGTGATCCCTGGAGGAGAAACTCCAGTTCCGGGCGTGTGGCTTCTTGCACCGAGGGCAGGTACCACGCTTGGCGGGAGCCGTACAGGTAGAGCAATTCCAGATCCTCGGCGCCTCCGGCGAGCTCGCGAGCAATCCGGTGCAGAACCTGCCCATCGCGGGCCACGAAGTACAGTCGCTTCACGCCATCCCGCCGTGCTTGTTCGATCACCCAGGCGACGAACCCCACAAACAGAGGTCCCACCGCGCCGGCCACGATCGGGACTACCTTCGGGAGCCACGTGTCACCTTCGTCGGTGAGGCCCAGTCGCACGGCCCGGCGGGTCCCGGCCATCTGACTCTTCACCCAGGGGAGCGGGTGGTCCTCGGCCATTGCTGCTTTCTCGTAACGATTGAGTGAGGCTTGGGTGGAGAGCTCGGCATCGATACCCAACCGAGCGGGGACCATGTGGTCGCTGACGGGGTCGTGGCCGTAGTGTTTCAAGTCTCCGGGGGCCAAGCCCTCGCGGGCGAGTACCAGCCGGAACAGGTTGCCAGATCGTTTGGTCGAGCCTTCTGTGGCTGAGACATACAGTGCATCGTCCGGCTGCGAAATACCCGCATCGGTCAGCATTCGACGAATCACGTCCGGGGGAAGGTGACTATCCGAGATGAACAGCACGCGTCCCTGGCTGCGACGCACGGATTCGATCCGTCGACGGGTTTCAGCCACGGGTCGAACCGATGCCAGCTCCAGCGCGATTTCGGCCTGGAGCATGCGATCCGCGGAGATACCCCATCCGGGCAGCTCGCCGAAGTGGCGGTAGATGTCCGCCAGGCTGGCGTCCTCGCCGTCGGCGGCCAGCACGGCCCGACGCTGGGCAGCGATACGGCCCTTTACGAGCTCACTGACCTCAACGCGACCGCGGGCCTGTCCGACTCGTGCCTCCGAGAGCATGTTTTCGGCCAGGGGGAATAGCAGGTGCTCGGGTTCTACGAACACTCGGACAAGGCAAGTGTCAAAAACGTCAAACGAGTGCATCGATGGCACCACCGCTCGGAGTGGTCAAGGCTAGCCAATCTGTTCGCCCTCTGTCGTACGAAATATCGGGAGGACCTACCACCTCCAGGGGGCTAGCCGACCGCGGTCACAAGCCGTCGGTATGGCGTTGACCATGCGATGCCGGTCGCCGGGACGTTCGAGTAGCGACCGGACCGATCCGGAGGAGACCGGCGGCCCTGCTGTCTGGTCACAGTGAGAGGATCCGGCTGATGTCATCGAGACCCTGTGCGCTGCCGATCAGGACGGCGCCGGCCAGGAACGCGTAGCCCGAGACGGTGGCAACGCTCATGACCCGGTCGGAGCGGCCGCGCACTCGAAGTCTCGCATCGAGCAACGTCGCAGCCGCCACTGCCAGGCCGAGCAGCAGAACTCCGAGGACGGTCTGTGCCTCGGTGCCGAGAGCGTCGTCGACGAAGAACTGGACGAAGAACAGCAGCACGAACTGGAGCCCGAAGGCGGCGAGCGCGATGTACCCGAAGGCCCCCACTCCGGGTCGATTAGGGTCGATGGCGGGAAGGCGGCGTTCGAGCCGGCCGATGATCGGTGGCATGAGGAGCCCGAATGCCAAAAAGAGGGCCAGGAACATGGCGACGTTCAGCTCCTGGTTGCCGACGATGAAGAAGTCGAAGTTGTCGGCGTTGAGGCCGGCTCGGGAGCCAATGGCGAGCAGGAACCCACCGAACGCCAATCCGTGCCATCTGCCTGCCCGGGTCAGCCAGGGCTCGGATATGAGAAAGCCGATGGCCCCGATGACTCCGAACCCGATTCCGACGAAGATGAGCAGGCCTATCGTGCCGCCCAGCGTGATCTCCCCTACGCGGTTGCCGCCCTCGGTGGTAGCCCCCATGACCCGGTCGGGGGCGGCGACAGCTGATATGCGCATCAGGAGTCGGCCACCGATTCCCCCAACGATGAATCCGGTGACGACACCGGCAATCCCGACGATGGTGGAGTGGCGAGCGATCTCCGCCAAACGAAACAGGCCGGTCGTGCCTGTGGGCCGGATCGTGAGACCCGGCCCACTTTCATCAGTCATGCGGTAAGCAGCTCCTTCCTCATGCCCTGGCTCGCTCTGGCGATGACGGCGATGGCGGCACCGCTGACGAACCAGAAGGGTGGGAACCAGAAGAAGACCACCCCGATAAGCACAGCGGGTACCAGACCAACAACGATGAGCCACCGGCTTCGATCGGGCTGGGAGGTCCGAATGTAGAGGCCGGCAATGATGGCTATCGCTGCCAGAGCACTCAGGCTGGTGAGCGCGATGTCTCCCCACACGAGCAGGGCTTTGCCCGGAAGCGCCACTTCCGTTCCGTTCACGAGCACGGTGTCCTTGATGAACTTGTCAACCCAGATTCCAGCGGCGAACACCAATTCCAGCCCGGCGATGAGGGCGGCCAGAACCAGCCACCAGTTTCTCTTCAGTCCTTCAAACATGAATGCCTCCCGGTTCAGTCAGAGCGAGCGGATGGAGCTTCACGGGCAGGCGTCCTTGTAGACCTCGATCCATCACGGTCGCAATGGATGCTGCGACGGCTAATAGGCGACGGTACATGGGTCCTCCCCGTAGGTTCTACCGGCGACATTCGTCGGCGGTCTTACCCATACAGACGAACAAGCGGTCTGGACGGGTGACATGGCGCGCGTTCTACTCAGCACCAAAGAGCAACCCGAGGAGTGCCGGGACGATGAACAGCACCGCCTGGAGAGCGAGCAGGGCCGCCATGAGCCTGACCATCACCGTCGCCACCCGGTCCGCTGTTTCGGCGCCGGGAGTCGGCTCGAGAGCGGCGTCCCCGAGGGCATTCCGGGCGGCTCGCCACCAGTTGCTGGCAAGGACGAGCCCCATGACCGGAAGGAACGCGATCGTAATGGCATGGAGAACCCCCATCAGAAGGAGCAGTCCTCCTACGCGGATCAGCTCCAACTCAACCTGAGCCGCCAGCCGGTCACCCCAATCAGCCTGTGCCGAGAAGTTGGTGGTCATCAGGATGAAGGCGGCGAAGATCAGGTAGTAGGCAATGTCGAGCAGAGCCAGGAATCGCTTGCTCGTTTCCCGGTGGTTGCGGAACACCTCGAGGGCCAGGGCCTTGCCGAATCGCCGGATGAGCGGCCCGAGCACCAGCACGCTGCCCACGAGAACGGCGATGGTGAGGACCTCCATGGTCCACCACGGCATACGCACCGTCCCGCCACTGATGTCGAGGAAGGCGGCGATCCAGGCCATTGCCAGCACCACACCTCCAGCGGCCCACATCGTCGCCCGGCGAACCCGGCGGCGGTGGGCGGCGTCCTCTTCGATCGACCGCTGGACTTTGGCGAACAGGTCGGGGCTCGGGAGGTAGTCGTCGGCTCTCTGGAGGGTCTCGGTGAGGAGCTGTTCGATAGTCATTCGACCTCCATGGTTCTGCGCAGCGAGTCCAAGCCCCGTCGGCAGTGGGTCTTGACGGAATTGGGCGAGATCTCGAGAGTGGCGCCGATCTCTCGTTCGGTCAGATCGAAGTAGAAGCGGAGGAGAAGGCATTCACGCTGTCTGGCAGGCAGCCCTTCGAGCGCGGCGATCAATCCGGCCTGTTCGTCGTTGAGTATCACCCGATCCTCGGGCGCTTCGGGAGAGACGGCCGGTGTGAGAGCCTCCGAGTGGCGGAGAGACATGAGGCCCCGGCGATTGTGATCCCGTGCCAGGTTGAGGAGAATGGACCGGAGGTAGGGCGCGGCTTTGTCCGGATCGCGAATCCGGTCCGCCGAGCGGTGCAGGCGAATGAACGCCTCCTGTACGAGGTCTTCAGCCGCGTTGCGGTCGTCGGTGAAGAGCCGGGCCAGGCGTACCAGGGCGGCACCTTCCTGGGCGAACAGGGTACGGACGAGACGGTCGGCGTCGACCGTCGCCTCGGTCGGTCGGTCCGAGGCTGCGGCGTTCGGCGCGGCGAGCGCGAACAGGTCAGGCTGCTTTCGGTTTCGGCGTGTCCTCGTCGAGCGAACGGCCTAGACCGAGCAGCCTGCCGATAACGGGAAGGCTGATGACGTTGGCTCCGTGCAGGATGCCCATGAGTAGCAGCATTCCGCCAATCCGGAAAGTGGCGGTTTCCAACTGTTCGGCACCCACTTCCTGAGCCCATCCTCTGTCTCGCTCGAAGCTGATAGTGAACAGGATGAAGGCAACGAAGATGAGGTAGTAGGCGATGTCCATCAGCACCAGGTAGCTCTTGCCGGTCCGGGGATTGGACCGGAAGATATCGGCCGCGTATGCCTTGCCGAATCGCTTGATGAGCGGGCCGAGGACCAACAGGATCGCAATCAATCCCAGCGTCACCAGCAACTCAAGAACCCACCATTCCATAGAACCTCCCCAGTTCGACTCATCCTTACAGACGGCCGACGCGCCTGCTTGGGTGACAAGGAATATGGATCCTTTCCGAACGCAAGAAAAACGGCTCCCCCGTGGGGAGGAGCCGTTGCCGTTGGGTTTGGTCGGTTGTTAGGCGACGACGAAAGCGAGCTTGACGGTGGCGTTGTACTGGACGACCTTGCCGTCGGATACCCGTGCCGTCTGGGCTGTGAGCTCGACTCCGGTGATGCCCTTCACGCTCTCGGAGGCTTTGGAGACAGCCTGACCGACGGCGTCTTCCCAGCTCTTATCGGAAACCCCGATGACTTCGATGACTTTGATGGCGCCTTTGGCGATGTAATCGCTCATGATTCTCCTTTGATCTGCCAGATCAGAAGCTAGTGGTCAGATCAGGATTCCGAGAACCAGAGCCGCCGCTGCCACTGCGAACGCGATGACGCTGCGGGTGCGCTCGTCTCGGGCGATTCGAGTCCACAGGAAGGCGATGAGAAAGCCGGCCAGCAAGCCTCCGACATGGGCCTCCCAGGCGATTTGGGGCACCGCCAACGGAAGCAAGAGGTTGATGCCGACGATGACGCCGATGCTCCGCAGTTGGGCCTGCCCGGCGGCGGTGTGCCGGGATTGCCATGAGGACGCCAGCCAGGCGCCGAACAGTCCGAAGACGGCGCCGGAAGCGCCGACGGCCGGGCCGGTGTTGAACACCACATAGGCGACGCTTCCGAGCAATGCCGAGGCCAGGTAGAGGCCGGCGAAGGGGCGGGATCCGACCTGGCGCTCGATGCCGGGGCCGAGGAGATAGAGGGCATACATGTTGAAAAGGATGTGCATGGTTCCCGAATGGAGGAAGGCGGTGGTGCCGAGCAGCCACCACTCGCCGCTCTGAACGTCGCGTGGCCACAGGGCGAAGTTCTCAAAGATCGTGTTGTTCAGTTCCGGACTGAGCGCCCCGAGGATGTACACGATGACCGAACTGGCCAGCAGGAACATCGTGACCGGCGGGATCGACGTACTGCGAGCTCGCAACTGGCGGCCGGTGATGATGGTGGCCTTGCCTCGAGATTTGGCACAGTCCGGGCATTTCTGGCCGACCGGAGTGTCGATCGAACAGTCGGCACAGATCGGCTTGCCGCAGTCCGAGCACGAAAGATACGTTTCGCGTCCGGAGTGGCGGTAGCAAGTTGGGGCGGTCGGCGTCTGGTCCATGGCCCCCATATAACAGGCTTTCTGTGCGGATCGTTCCCGGACGCGAAACGAGGGCGGCTGGGCCGCCCCCGTCTCTTTCCCTTATAACCTCGCTAGGTGAGGATGGGGATCTTCAGTTTTCAGACGTCCAATCTGTACTACTGAGGCTTACGGCACTGTGGTCCCGGGTAAGGACACAGGCCCAGGGAATCACACTTAGCTCTTGTGAAACCGTTCACAGACGAGTTTCGGGCATCGACGGGGAGTCCCTTAGGGCCATAAGTCCCATATGAAGGCCCGGAGAGGGGAGTGCCTCCATGGGGTACCATCCTCCGGTGGAATACCAGGCTCTCTACCGGAAGTACCGACCTCAATCGTACGGCGAGATCGTCGGCCAGGATCACGTCACCTCAACGCTGCGGCGCGAGGTCGTCGAAGGAAAGGTGAGCCACGCCTACCTGTTTGCCGGTCCCCGTGGCACCGGCAAGACCACGACCGCCCGGGTCCTTGCCAAATCGCTCAACTGCATGGATCGCGGCGCAGACGGTGAGCCCTGCAACAAGTGCTCGTCGTGTGTGGGCATCACCGAGGGGTCTTCCCTGGACGTGATTGAGCTCGACGCCGCCAGCCACAACAAGGTCGAGGACATCCGGGAAATCCGGGTGAACGTCGGCACGGTGGCTTCGGTTTCGGGAGCCCGCCGGGTCTATATTCTCGACGAGGCGCACATGCTGTCCCGGGCCGCCTCGAACGCCCTGCTCAAAACGCTGGAAGAGCCCCCCGAGCATGTCCACTTCGTGCTGGCTACGACCGAGCCGTACAAACTGCTCGACACCGTTCGGTCCCGCAGTCAGCGATTCGACTTCCACCCCATCGGGGTGGAGACGCTCGGGGACTATCTCGGGACCATCGCCGAACGGGAGGGGTTCATCGCCGCCCAGGATGGGCTGACGGCTATCGCCCATCATGCCCGGGGGTCGGTCCGCGACGGGATGGGCCTGCTCGAACAAGTGGCGGCACTCGGTTCGGGGTCGGTCGACTCCGACGGTGTCTCGGCCGCCCTGGGATTGGTGGGCGCCGAGGCCTTCGAGCGCTTGTCAGAGGCAATCGTCGGCCAGGACGCCAAAGCCGGCCTCGCATTGGTTGCCGAAGTTGCCGCCCGGGGATCCGACCTGCGCCGGTTCGTGGCCGATGCCCTCGGCTACTACCGGGGCGTGTTTCTGGCTCACTACGCCCCCAACCTGGAAGAGATCGTTGACGAATCCGCCGATCGGATCGAAGGGTGGAGGGCGACGGCCCGTTCCATGCCGGCCGCCGACGTCATCCAGGCCATCGACCAGCTCTCGAGCGCCCTCATCCAGTTGCGGGAGGGCCGGGAGGAACGGCTGGTGGTTGAGCTCACGGTGATTCGCCTCACCCGTCACGACACAGCGATCGATGCGGTCTCGCTGGCCGCCAGGCTCGACCGCATCGAGAGCCGGTTGCGGCAAGAGGGCGGGAGCCCGCCTCCTGTGCAACGACCGGCGCCGGCCGCACCGCCCATCACGGAGACCAGGCCGGCACCTCCGAAACCGGCCGATGCCCCATTCGAGACGCCCCGGGTGGTTGAGCCGGCCGCGGCCGTACCGGCCGCCCCGATGAAGGACGAGATGCCCGACGCCTCGCTCTCAATGCAAGCCGTCCAGGCGGCCTGGCCGGCGCTGATTGGCAAGGTCCGCGAAGCCGTCGGTCCCCGCCGGTATGCGCTTCTCAAGGAGGCGACTCCCGGATCCGCCGAGGCGGAGAAGTTGGTGCTCCACGTGCCCGCCCATCTGACCTTCCACCTCGAGTCTCTCCAGGAAGACCAGGCGCTGCGCGAGGTGGTGGAGATGGCGGCCTCCGACCTGCTTGGCGGCCGGGTCCGGGTTGCCTACGAACCGGTGCCCGAGTCGGGCGGCGGGTCGGCCGGGGTCCAGAACCCGCTTCCGGACGGACCACCCCGGGCCCCGGCGCCGGGCGACCTGGTTGGGGAGGCTGAGGGAGGAATCGATCCCACCAAACTGGTCGAAGATCTCCTCGGCGGCGAGGTTGTCGACGAATAGGGCCGGGCTTCTTCCCCTGGAGCCTCAATCCCCGGTTGTCCCCTCGTAGGTGCTTGTTGGTTCTTCTTCCCCTCCATGAGGTGAGGGGGCGAACCCTCCGGGTTCGTGCTCCGACGAAGGAGGAGGCGGGGTGGGGGAGGGATGCAACCGGCATACTGATCGTTGATGATCCATTGCTTCCCCCCATCCGTCCTCGGCGAAGCGCCGAGGCCACCTTCCCCTCGAGGTTGAGGGAGGGGTGGCTCCGACGAAGGAGGAGCCGGGGTGGGGGAGGCCGGGAAGCTGACTGCCGACCGCTGATTGCTGATTGCTGAATGCCCTTCTGCGCTACTCTCGGCGCATGGGACGTTTACCGAAAGACATGCAAAAGCTGCTCGAGCAGGCCTCGGCGATGCAGGCCAAGATGCAGGAGGCCCAGGCGGCCGCGGCCGATCAGAGCTTTGAGGGCACCGCAGGCGGCGGAGTGGTCAAGGCCGTGGTCAAGGGCTCGGGCGAGGTGGTTTCGGTGACGTTCGACCCGTCGGTCCTCGATCCCGATGACCCCGAATTGGTGGGTGACCTCGTCGTCGCCGCTCTCAACCAGGCCCAACAGGCTGCCCAGGACGTATTGGCAGGGGGAATCAACGAAGCCGCCGGGGGGATCGACCTCGACGGTCTCGGCCTGGGCGGACTGCTCGGTTAGGTATGTTTGAACCGCCGGTCCAGCGGCTCATCGATGAGCTCGCCCGTCTTCCGGGCATCGGCCGCAAGAGCGCGCAGCGGTTGGCGTTCCACATCCTCAACGTCGACGAGGTCGATGCCGAGCGCCTGGCCAACTCCATTCTGGATATGCGCACCCAGATCCGACTTTGCTCACGGTGTTTCAACGTTGCGGCCGGCGCCGAGTGCACCATCTGCCTCGACACCCGGCGGGACACGACGATCATGTGTGTCGTCGAGCGCGCTCAGGACATTGTCGTCGTGGAGAACACCCACGAATTCAGCGGCCGCTATCACGTGCTTGGCGGGTCGATCTCGCCCATCGCCGGTATCGGACCCGATCAGCTGCACTTCCGTGAGCTGCTGGCCCGGATCGATCCAGAAGGGGTGGAGGAGGTCATTGCCGCCACGAACCCGACCGTCGACGGCGACGCCACCGCCTATTACGTGGCCCGTGTCCTCAAGCCACTCGGGGTCAAAGTGACCCGACTGGCCAGCGGACTTCCCGTTGGTGGAGATCTCGATTACGCCGATGAGGTGACCCTCGGCCGTGCCCTGGTGGGCCGCCAGGAGCTCTAGAAACAGTCCCCGGTCCCCGGCCCCCAGTCCCCCGCAAGAGTGCGGTGGACCCGTCGGTGTCAAGGGTCATAGGTCGAGCCAAGTGACTAGTCAGTCGGGAACCCGAATCAACCATTCCTTAGGAATTCGGATGTCCGCCGATGCTTCTTGTGTTGACGGTTCCTCAGCCTCAACGCCTCCTCAGCGAAGGAGGGCCGGGTCCTCACAGCCGGCCCTCTTTTGCGTTATTGGGACCCCCGCTTCACGCAGGAACCTCCCTATCCAGGCCCTTTCTCCCCGTCCGGCTGAGCGCGATGAGGGCCCTGCCGTCGGCTCGCCCGCCGCGCCGCGTCGACGAGCACCGCCTCGATTTGAGCGTTGACAGACCGGAACTCATCGCCGGCCCAAGCCTCGTAAACGTCATAGAGCTCGGGCGGGATGCGGAGCAAGAACTGTTTTCGCTGCCGTGCCATTGGCGAAGCCCTGCCTTTATCGGCTCAGGGTGCCGACGTTGACCACCGGGGTGGTGGGGTGGTCGCTGGCAATGACGGTCATCAGGTTCGAGGCGAAGGTGGCCTTGCGATCGGCATCGAGGGGAATCCTGTCGTGCTCATCGGTCCCTTCTTCGAGCGCCTCGATGGCCTCGCGCACCATGAGAACCGCACCCTCAACGATCTTGGCTCGTGCCGCCACGATGGCAGACGCCTGCTGACGGCGCAGCATCGCCTCGGCGATCTCGGGTGCGTACGCCAGGTCGGTGATGCGAGTCTCGATCACTTCGACGCCGGCCGCCTCGACCCGCTCTTGCAATTCCACCATGAGGCCCTGGTTGACCTCGTTGGTGTCGTGAATGAGTGTCGTGACCTCAGCGTCGTCGAATGAGTCGTATGGATACGAGCGGGCCACATGGCGAACGGCAGACTCGGATTGTGTGTGCACATAGCCCGTGAAGTCGTCGACGCCGAACACGGCCCGGGCAGTGTCGGTCACCCGCCACACGACCACGGCCGCAATATCAATCGGATTTCCGTTTGCGTCGTTGACCTTCGATGTCACGGTTGTGAAGTTGCGTACTCGCAGGGAGACTTTCTTGTTGAGATACAGCGGATTAGCGATCCGCAGCCCGGCCGTCCGGTCAGAACCGCGATAGTCCCCGAACAGAGTGAGCACTGCCGCCTTGTTCGGCTGCACCATGAAGAAGCTGACGCTGATAACGAGTGCGATCAAGAACAGGATGATCGCGAGGAGCGCCCACGGCCCGTCCTGGACATTGGCGGCCACGATGAAGAACGCAATCGCGACCAGGTAGAGCGCGACATCGGCTATCAGCCAGGGAATTCCGCTCCGGGTCGGGCCGGTAGATTCAGAAAATACATCCATTTGCAAACCTCCAGATTGCAGGTCTTCGGTGTATATCAGAATGATATCACATTGATATCAGACGCGCCAGGTGGAAAGCACCAATTCCTTGGCCGGATCGACGAGGCAAGATCGGTCAGGTTGTGGGGGCGGGTACCCGCACCACCAGCGCATCGCCCTGTCCGCCGCCTCCACACAGGGTGGCGCCGCCGATGCCGCCGCCGCGGTGCCGAAGGGCGTTGACGAGCGTGACGATGAGGCGGGCGCCGGTTGCGCCGAGGGGGTGGCCGAGCGCCACCGCCCCGCCGTTTACGTTCACGTTCTCGTGGGGAATGTCGAGCATCTGGGCGGACCAGATCGAAACTCCGCTGAACGCCTCGTTGATCTCCACGATGTCGAGGTCGGATGGGGACAGGTCGGCTTTCTTCAATGCCAGTCGTAGGGCTTCGGCCGGACGTTCGTGGAGGGTGGCGTCGACCCCGCCGATTTGCCCGTATGAGAGGATCTCGGCCACGACCGGGAGGCCCTCGGCTTGGGCGGCGGCTGCATCGGCAATAACCAGGGCCGCCGCTCCGTCGGAAATCTGTGAGGCGTTGCCTGCGGTGATGGTGCCGTTCTTCGTGAACGCCGCCCGGAGCGCGCCCAGGGATTCGGCGGTGGAATCGGGTCTGATTCCCTCATCCCGGTCCACCACAATCGGATCACCCCGGCGCTGGGGAACAGAAACAGCCACGATCTCCTCGGCGAAGACTCCCGAATCGGTGGCCCCGGCTGCCCGGGTATGGCTGGCCGCCGCCCACTCATCCTGGATCTCACGCCCGATCCCGAGTCGGGCGGCATTCCCATCGGACTGAGACCCCATCGTGCACTGGTCGAAGGCGCAGAACAAGCCATCGTGTTCCATCGAGTCGATGACGGTTCCCGATCCGTACCCGTACCCGTAGCGACCTTTGGGGAGGAGATAGGGAGCATTAGTCATTGATTCCATGCCGCCGGCGACGACGAACGTAGCTTCGCCCAGCCGAATGCCTCGATCGGCCATGCCGATGGCGGTGAGCCCGGACAGACATACCTTGTTGATCGTGGTGGCGGGCACCGTCATAGGAATTCCGGCCTGCACCGCCGCCTGGCGGCTCGTGATCTGGCCGGTTCCCGCTTGCAGTACATGTCCGAACAGAACCTCGTCGACCTTGCCGGGATCGAGGCCGGAGCGCTCGAGGGCACCCCGGATGGCGACAGCTCCCAGGTCGACGGCAGAGAGCGAGCGGAATGCGCCACCGAAGCGTCCGATGGGCGTACGGGCAATAGATGTGATTACAGAAGCCATGGCGTCAGTGTATGTCCGCTAGCCGGCGTGGGCGGGTCCCGGGCCGAGGCCGAGCATGGCGTGCATCTGACCGATGCAATGGTCCTCGACAAACAGAAGCCCGCCCTGTTGGGCGATACGGGCCGCCTCGTCGGACAGGATCCCGAGTTGGAGCCAGAGAACCCTGGCCCCGATCTGGACTGCCTTTACGGCCACGTCGGGGGCATCGATCGGCGGCCGAAAGACGTCGACGATGTCGACCTTGTCGGGGATCTCGAGCAGCGTCGGATAGCAGCGCTCCCCGAAGACCTCGTCGTGGTTGGGGTTGACCGGGATGACGCGGTACCCCTGATCGATCAGGTAGGCGGGGACGACGTTGGCCCGCTTGGTCGAGTCGGGAGAGGCCCCCACCACCGCGATTGTGTGTGATTCCGCGTAGATCCGGCGCAACTCGGGCAGGGGTGGGCGAGTCCTCATGACGGTTGACGCTAGCCGACCCCGGCATCGCCCATGAGGTGCCTCTAATCTCTTGGCATGTTCCTCATCAACATCGATCACATCGGGATAGCCGTTCGTGACCTCGATGCGACCCTCGCCGAATACCACCGTCAGTACCGGGTTGAGCCGATTCACCGCGAGGTGGTTGTGAGCCAGGGCGTTGAGGAGGCGATGATCGCGGTCGGCGGTTCACACATCCAGCTGTTGCAGCCCCTCAGCAAGGAGTCTCCGGTCGGGAAGTTCATCGAGTCACGCGGTGAGGGAATGCACCATGTCGCGTATGCGGTGGCCGACCTCGATGCGGCGCTTGCACATCTTCAGGCCGAAGGAGTCCGACTGATCGACGAGGAACCGAGGATCGGCGGGGGCGGTTCGAGGATTGTGTTCGTTCATCCGAGATCGCTGGCGGGCACCCTGATTGAGTTGGTGGAGTCGCAGTGAGTGCCGAAGTCGAGATCGTCGGTGGAGCAGGCGAATACGAGGCGGCTGCCATCGTGGCAGCGGTTCAGTCGATCCTGGCCGAGGAAGACGCCAAGGCCAAGCAACTGGCGAGCACCTCACGATGGAGAGCCGAGGTGGAGGGGTTCGAGGCGGGCCGTTGGGGAGTGGGGAGCCCTCCCGCCTCACCCGACGCTTCCTAGGCCGATTTCTCCCTGGCGTCAGGGACCGAGGCAAGCGGCAATGTGAACGAGAACCGGGCTCCATGCGGGAACGCATCGCTGTAGGTGAGCTCTCCCCCCATGGCCCTCACGAGTTGGCGGGCGATGGGAAGGCCCAACCCGACGCCGCTATCGGTCCGATCGTCCCCCTTGGACACTTGCTCGAAATGGTCGAAGATCCGCTCCTGATCGACGGCCGGAATCCCGGCACCATTGTCGGTGACGCCGATGACGTAGATGCCGTTGATCTCCTGCCCATCGACGAGGATCTCATCCCCGCCATATTTCTTAGCGTTGCCGAGCAGGTTGCGCAGCACCTGATCGACCCGCCGTGGATCGGCCAGGACGGTGGTCCCGCCCGCCATGGCAACCCTGGCGTCCGAGTCTCCTCCACCCGGAAACACAAGAGAGACGACCCGGTGGGTGAGGGGGGCGGGGTCGATGACTTCCGGCGCAATAGTCAGCTTGCCGGCCTCCAGGCGGGGGAGGATGAGGATGTCCTCGACCAGGTCGTGGAGATGATCGGCCTGGGCGCTGATGATGCCGAGGAACTCCTCGATTTCGGATGGGTCGAGATCCTCCCATCCGGCCTGGAGCGTTTCAGCGAACCCGGCGATGGAGGTGAGCGGGGTCCGGAGCTCGTGGCTCACCATGGACACGAACTGGTCCTTTGCCAGGTTCGCCCGTTTGGCGGTCTCGAGCATCTTGCGTTCTGTGGCCCGGATCTTGTGGAGCGACCCGGATGCCGCCGCAACGGCAATGACGGTGAGGACGAGGAACAGGATGGCGGTCACGACGTTCACGAACAGACTGTTGATCGTGTCGGCGAGGGGAGCCGGGCTCAGATAGTGGGCGGCCGTGACCAATGTCCCGAGGTATACGACGACCACCAGGGCACGGCCGGGCGGCAGCAGCAGGAATGCCATGACGAGCATGTAGGGCGTGGCGGCCAGGAGCAGGGTCGGCCAGGTTCCGGTCATGAACAAGATGACACCGATCATGGTGGTGTCGATCATCACCGCCACCAGGGTCGACCTGCCCGGACGACGTCGGCGGTATTCGTTTGATCCTGCGCCGAGAAACAGGGTGACCAGGGCGAGGGCGAACGCCCCCCAACCGACTTCAATGCCGATCACTGAGATGGCAAAGGCGGCCAGGATCAGATTGACTGTTCGCGTCCGATCGAAGGCCGGACCGATGTCGTCGTAGGCCGGTGGGGCCTGCGCAGCTTGCTCCATTACCGAATGTTTCGGCACGAAGCAGGCTCGGATTGAGGTAACTAGGTCGGCCTATGTGGCCGGCTGGCGGGAGCCGCCTCGGCGAATGTTACGTGTCGTCGGCACCCCAGGTCTCGAGCGACACGCCGAGGCCGTCGGCAATGCGATTGACGTAGGCGTAATACGCGGCCACCTCACAGATATCGAGGATGTCTCGATCGCTGAATTCCACGCCTCGCAATCGCTCGACGTCACCTTCCGATACATCCTGTGGGCGCACCGTCAGCAGCTCCACATACTCGAGCATGGCCACACGCTTGGTCGAAAGGCCTGCGGTCCGCCAATCGGCCTCGATGCGGGCGAGGAGATCGTCGTCCTTCAGGAGCCGGCGCAGACCGCGCCGGTGATGGGTCAGTCAGTAGTGACACTCGTTGATGGCGCTGACAACGAGAGCGATCAGCTCGCGTTCAACCCTGCGCAGCCCGCCGGTTCCCGTCATTGCCGAGAGATACAGGGCGTTGTGGGCAGCCAGTCCGGCCGGATTGAGCGAGTGGATCTGCATGATGTTGTCTACCCGGCTCCGGGCCGTGTCGACGACTTCGGGGTACAAGGCGGCGAGTTCGCCGTCCCATTCGTCTTCCCGAATCGTCCGTATCCACGCCATCGTGCCCTCCTCAGGCCCGGGCTTCGCGCAGCTCCTCGAGGATGCGGCGGTCCACCACGAGGTCACCGTAGCCGTTACCCATTTTCAAGCCCTGCTTGTAACTGCCGTGATAGTCGGAGCCACCCGAGGGAACGAGGCCGGCGTGTCTGGCCCGTTCCACCAGCTCGAGGCGAGTGTCGGGCTCGTACTCGGGGTAGTAGGCCTCGACTCCCACCAGGCCGATCCCGGCCAGGCGTTTCAGCTCGTCATCCAGCTCCTCCCGGAAGATCCCGAGAGTGTGTGGATGGGCGATGATGGGGACCGCCCCGGACGCTCGGGCCAGCTCGATGGCCGTTTCGGGGGTGAGGCGGAGTCTCCCGACGTAGCCGGGCCGTCCCTGGGCGAGATAGAGATCGAAGGCTTCCGACATCGACCCGACCACTCGCTTGCGGACGAGGATGGCTGCCATGTGGGGCCGCCCGACGCCTGTGCCCCCGGCCTCTTCGAGCACCTCCTCGTAGGTGATGTCGATGCCGAGGTCGGCGAGCCGGGCGACCATTTGCTCATTGCGGTTTGCGCGACCTTCCTGGAGATCGGTCAGTTTGTCCTGGAGGGGCCCGGAGCCGGGTTCCAGCCACAGGACCACCATGTGGAATCCGCCTTTGTCCCACTCGCAGGAGAGTTCGACGCCCGGTATCAATTCAAGCCCGTGACGTTCGGCCGCCTCGATCGCCTCGGGAATCCCATCGAGGTTGTCGTGGTCTGTGAGGGCGACCGCCTCCAGGCGAGCCCGTTTGGCCGTCGCCATCAGCTCAGCAGGCGTCTCGGACCCGTCCGAGTAGGTGCTGTGAGTGTGAAGGTCTACTGCCACGACGCGGACTTTCTACCCGACGGTGACGGTGACCGACTCGATGTAGACCGACTCGAGCGGGCGCGAGGGGCCCTGGTCGGACTCGTTATATCCGAGGGGAACCGCCTTGATAGCGTCGATGGCGGCGTCGCTCCCGACCAACTGCCCGAACGAAGTGAATTGGTTTTGCAGAAGGTGCAGCGAGTTCTCCTCGAGCACGATGAAGAACTGGCTGCCGGCAGTTCCGGGCTGTCCGGAATTGCCCATCGCCACCGTCCCGGGGGCGTAGGTGGTGCCGGGCTCCGGGAACTCGTCGATGGGGGAGTAGCCCGGATTCCCGAATCCAGACCCGGTCGGATCGCCACCCTGGATCAGGGAGCTGGGGATGATGCGGTGCATGGGAGAGCCGTCGAAATAGCCCTCCCGCGCCAGGAACACGAAGCTGTTGACGGTCTCGGGGGCGGTCGATGGGTCGAGCTCGAGGGTGATGTCTCCACACGAGGTGGTCAGCACGGCGGTCACGGTGGCGTCGCTCGGGATCTGCTGGTCCACCGCGGCTGCGAACACCATCTCGGTTGGAGCGGGCGGGGCGGTGCCTCCACAGGCGGTCGGTTGGCCGGCAAACAACTCGTAGTTGGTGGCGGTGCGGGCCTGCTCGGGCGTAGTCGTGGTCGTCGTTCCGATCGTAGTGGTGGTGGCGACGGTGCTTGTCGTGGTCGCTTCCGGCTCGTCGTCTCCACCGGACAGGAACGAGAAGAGGAGCAGCGGGCCGAGCACAACACCGACGAGGATCGCGACGTTGCGGACGGCGCGGATGCGCCCGGACCGCTGAGCCGCAATGCGCTCGGCTTCTAGTCGGGCGGCGCGGTTTTCTTTTTGGCGTTGGCGTTTTGGGGTAGTCATGCGCGATGCATGATAGATGCCGTGATCGGCCCACCGCTCATCGCCGGTCGCGCTACAGGCCCCTCGCCTGTGACCCATATACTCCGCGTCTCATGGCCCTCATCGTCCAGAAATACGGCGGCACCTCGGTCGCCGACGCCGAGCGAATCTCCAACGTTGCGCGCCGGGTGGTTGGTACCCGCCAGGCCGGCAACGAGGTCGTGGTCGTTGTCTCGGCCATGGGCAAGATGACCGACGACCTCATCGCGCTCGCAACAGAGGTCAGTTCGCAGCCAGGCGGCCGGGAGATGGACATGCTCCTGACCGCCGGGGAGCGCATCTCGATGGCGTTGCTCGCCATGGCCATCCGCGACCTGGGAGTGGAGGCCGCCAGCCTGACCGGTTCGCAGGCCGGGATTCTCACCGACTCGGCCCATGGGGAGGCCAAGATCACCGCCATTCGGGGCGACCGGGTCCGCCAGTACCTCAACGACGGCCTGGTTGTGATCGTGGCCGGCTTCCAGGGGGTCGACCCCGAGAGCCGCGACGTCACCACTCTCGGCCGGGGCGGATCGGATGCCACTGCGGTGGCGATGGCCGCCGCCCTCGGCGCAGATGTGTGCGAGATCTACACCGATGTCGATGGGGTGTTCACGGCCGATCCCCGATTGGTGGGAACCGCCCGCAAGCTGGATGAAGTCTCATATGAGGACATGCTCGAAATGGCAGGCTCCGGGGCCGGGGTCTTGATGGCCCGGTCGGTAGAGTTCGCCCGCCGTTTTGGGATTCCCGTACACGTACGCTCGTCTTTCCACGACGGGCCCGGAACCTGGATCAAGGAAGAAACGATGGAACAAACGGTCATCACCGGAGTGGCCCACGCCACCACCGAGGCAAAGCTGACAGTCCACGGCGTCCCCGACCAACCCGGCATTGCCGCCAAGCTGTTTGGTGCCCTGGCGACCGAAGACATCGACGTCGACATGATCGTTCAGAACGTGTCAACCGACGGGTATACCGACATCAGCTTCACGGTTCCCAAGGAGCACGTCGAGAACGCCACCGCGGTTGCCAAGGCCGTCGTGCCCGATCTTTCCGCTCGCGGAGTGGACGTCGACCCCGATATCGCCAAGGTGTCTTTGGTCGGGGCCGGCATGCGGAACCATCCCGGAGTGGCCGCCGACATGTTCAGGGTGCTGTCCGAGCACGGGATCAACATTTCTATGATCTCGACCTCGGCCATCCGTATCTCCTGCGTGATCGCCGCCGACCGATGCGAGGAAGCAGTGCAGTCGCTGCACGACTATTACCTACCTGCCGAGGGGGTCACCGAGTGAGTGATTTGACCGTTGCTGTTGTAGGAGCGACCGGAGCAGTCGGGCGGGTGATGCGTGACATCCTGGCCGAGCGCTCATTCCCGGTCGGTCGGCTGCGCCTCATGGCCTCTGAGCGATCCGCCGGGACTGTGCTGTCGACCGGGTTCGGTGGCATCGAGGTGGAGGACCTGGCCACCGCCGATCCATCCGGGGTCGACATCGCCCTCTTCTCCGCCGGCGGTGACCGGAGCCGTCAGTATGCGCCGAAGTTCGCCGAAGCCGGTGCCATCGTTGTCGACAACTCGTCGGCGTTCCGGATGGACCCCGAGGTTCCCCTGGTGGTTGCCGACGTAAATAACGAAGACGCCTTCAAGCACAAGGGCATCATCGCCAACCCCAACTGCACGACGATGGTGCTCATGATGGCGGTGGCCCCGCTCCACCGGGCGGCCGGCCTCCAGGGAATGATCGCCACGTCGTACCAATCGGTGTCGGGGACCGGCAACAGTGCGATCACCGAACTGCGTGAGCAGGTCAACTGGTTCTCCAAGAACCCCCGGGCCCTCATTGATGGCGGGTGGGATGAGCCCGATCACAAGGTGTTCACCCGTCCCATCGGGTGGAACGTCCTGCCCTTCGCCGGCAGCGAGGTCGAGGGCGGCTATACCGACGAGGAGATGAAGCTCCAGAACGAGAGCCGCAAGATTCTCGATGTCCCCAACCTGCTGGTCGAGCCGACCTGCGTGCGGGTGCCGGTGGTGGTGGGCCACGGGATCGCCACCAGTCTCTGGTTCCGCGATCCGCTCACCCCCGAGCAGGCCACCAAGCTCATCGACGACGCTCCCGGCGTCCAGGTGTGGTCCGACAAGACGGCCACGCCGTTGGATTCGGCCGGTATCGACGATGTGCTCGTGAGTCGCATCCGGGGCACCCTTGGAGAGTCGGGCGGCATCAGCCTGTGGGCGGTTGGCGACAACCTCCGGAAGGGCGCCGCCCTCAACACCATCCAGATCGCCGAACTGTTCCTGTAGGTCGCAGGAGCGGTAGTCGCGACGCTCCTCAATGGGGAAGGGGTTGATCCACGTGCACGGGTGTTTCATCTTGTACCAATGGCTGGCGACGGAACCCGGTGCAATGCATAATGCTATGCTTTTTGCATGACACAACTCGTGACGAGGATTGATGATGATCTCGCCTTGCTCATCGACGAACTGATCGTCGAAGGCATTGTCGACTCTCGATCGGACGCAGTTCGACGCGGGTTGCGGGCGTTGATCGACCATCATCGACGACGCCGCACCGCCGAGGCGATTGTGAGCGGATATCGAGATCAGCCCCAAACCGACGAGGAAGTCGGGTGGGCCGACGAGGCCACGGTCCGATTGATCGGTGACGAACCGTGGTAGCTCTCGCTCAAGCCGATATCTGGTGGGCTGAGGCAGAGGACAAGCGCCGGCCCGTGCTCGTGGTGACGCGCACAGAAGCCATCCCCGTGCTGACCTGGATCCTGGTGGCCCCGGTGACCCGCACCATTCGTGGGATCCCAACCGAGGTTCTGCTCGACGCCGACGACGGCTTGCCGTCGGCGTGCGTCGCCGCTTTCGATAACTTGCAGCCAATCCGAAGAACCTTCCTCACCGAGTACGTTGGATCGATTGCACCGCGGAGGTCGGAGATCTGCCGGGCACTCGGTGCCCTCGCAGACTGCTGACTTCGGGGTCACCAGTTCCGACCCGAGAAGGACATGGGGCCGCAACGAACGGATTGACTCAGACCCTCGGTTGCCCCACGATGAATCCGAGTTGAATCGTGTGCCCGCCCGCGGCCGCGGTCGGGTCTATGTGTATAGTTAGGCGTATGCCAAGAATGCAGGTGTATCTTCCCGAAGAGCTCTATGCAGCGGTCAAAGATCGAGAGCTTCCCGCGTCCGAGTTGTTGCAGGAGGCGGTCCGCGTCGAGATACGACGCCGGGATTTGTTGGAGGCGACCGACGATTACCTCACCGAGTTACTCGCTGAGGTCGGCGAACCAGATGCCGCGCAAACGGCTCGTGCCCAGCAGATCGCCCGCCGGTTGAGTCGTGGAGCCGATCGGGCTGCCGGCTAGATGTTGATTCTTGACTCGGGTGCGATCACTCGGCTCTCGGAGCGATCCCGGGAGTCGGCGGCATTGATCAGCGCGCTGACCGCCGAAGGATTGTGGCCGCCGCTCGTGCCGACCCCCGTTCTCACTGAGTCCTTGCATGGGAATCCGAGCAAGGACGCCTTGGCGAACCGGCTCTTGAAGACCTGTGATCTGGTCGATGAGATCACCGAAACACTGGCTCGCCGGGCCGCTCAACTGAGGACCTGTGCCCGGGCGGGGTCGGCTGTCGACGCTCTTGTCGTCGCGCTGGCCGAGCCGGGGGGATCGGTTCTCACGTCGGATCCGGACGATCTCCGTGCTCTCGCCGACAACGCTCGCGACGTCGTCGTCGAACGGGTCTGATTCTTCTGGCGGCGGGCCGCCAGTGACGGTCCGACAGGTGTATGGTCGGCGGTACGCCAGATAGGGAGGTCATGGCATGTCTGTTGCAGACAACAAGGCGGCGACGATTCGTTTCTACGCGGAAGTCAACGCCGGAAATCTCGGCATCATCGATGAGTTGATTTCTGAGGACTTCATTGAGCACGAGCAGTTCCCGGGTCTCCCGACCACGGGACGCAAAGCCGTGTATGCCGCAATGGCATTGTTCGATGCGGCGTTTTCCGGCACCCACTTCGAAGCCGAGGACGTGATCGCAGAAGGCGACAAGGTCGTGGTGCGCGGGACGCTCTCCGGTACTCACACCGGCGAATTCATGGGCATCCCGGCTACCAACAAGAGCTTCGCCGTCGGGTTCATCGACATCCTGGAAGTCCACGACGGTCGGGCGACTGCCCACTGGGGCATCACCGACCAGGGTGCCATGATGCAGCAACTCGGGCTCGCACCTGAGATGTAGCGTTTATCGCCGGACGATTGGTCGTCCTCGCCTGTCGCCCAAGCGGCTATCAGTTGTCCAACCGAGACGCTGCTGTCTAGGCGTCAGTCGGAGGCGGGCTCGTCTGAGGCAGATCCGTCATCGGCCGGGGCATCCTCGGCCAGGACACCTTTCTCACGCATCTTGTCGACGATCTTGTCGGCGATCTCGGATCGCTTGTCGGACGGTATCTGTTCGGGAAGGCGAGAATCCAACTTGGCCCGTACCTCGGACTCGCCCAGACCGGCCCATTCGGCTTTCTTGGCAGTGAGCACCTTGGAGACGGCGGCGACCCCTCCGATGAGCAGCGCCAGTTTGATGAGTTTCTTCACGGTGACTCTCCTCGTGTTAGGAGCTAAGCCTACGGCAATCGGCGGTCTCGGAACCGTGGACAACTGTGAGTTACGCGTTCCCGTCCCGGTCGAGGGCGGCGAGCGCAGCTTGCAAGGCCTCACGTGCGACCTCGGTCTCCTGGCTGGTGATGGCGCTGGCGTCGAACTGGAGGTTGAACCCGGCGGTTTCGGCTTGAATCTGCATGCCTTCGTCCTGTTCCTGGAGCGATCCGATCACTTCGTAGGTGCGGAGCTCGTGGGCAACGCCCTTC